>NZ_SMFV01000008.1:0-3098 GCF_004339575.1 Phorcysia thermohydrogeniphila | reverse complement strand
CGAAGGGCGTGGCAAGCTGCGATAAGCCCCGGCGAGGCGCAGGCAGCCGATGACCCGGGGATGCCCGAATGGGGAAACCCGGCGGGCAGAAAGCCCGTCATCCCGCTTTTGCGGGAGGCGACACCCCCCGAACTGAAACATCTTAGTAGGGGGAGGAAAGGAAATCAACCGAGACTCCCCGAGTAGCGGCGAGCGAAAGGGGATCAGCCCAAACCGGATGGGTGTTAAAGCCCGCAGGCGTTGCCCATCCGGGGTTGCGGGACGTGCCTGGAGGAGGCTGCGGACTCCTCGGGGAGTTACAAAAGGTTGGGGTAGCCGAACGGTCCTGGAAAGGCCGGCCGTAGAGGGTGAAAGCCCCGTAGGCGAAACTCCAACCTCTCCCTGGGGCACGATCCCGAGTACCGCGGGACACGAGGAATCCTGCGGGAAGCAGGGGGGACCACCCTCCAAGGCTAAGTACTCGCTGGCGACCGATAGCGCATAGTACCGTGAGGGAAAGGTGAAAAGAACCCCGGGTAGGGGAGTGAAATAGAACCTGAAACCGTGTGCCTACAAGCGGTCGGAGGGGGGACTTTAAGTCCTCCTGACGGCGTACCTTTTGCGTAATGGGCCAGGGAGTTACTCTCGGCGGCGAGGCTAAGCCGTGAGGCGGAGCCGTAGGGAAACCGAGTCCGAATAGGGCGTTAAGTCGCCGGGAGTAGACCCGAAACCGTACGATCTACCCATGGCCAGGGTGAAGTCCGGGTAACACCGGATGGAGGCCCGAACCCGTCGGTGCTGAAAAACCGTGGGATGAGCTGTGGGTAGGAGTGAAAAGCTAATCGAGTACGGAGATAGCTGGTTCTCCCCGAAATAGCTTTCAGGCTAGCCTCACGGATGAGTCTGCCGGAGGTAGAGCTACTGGTGGAGCTAGGGCCCCGAAAGGGGTACCGAACTCCGCCAAACTCCGAATGCCGGCAGATGCTCCGTGGGAGTCAGTCCGCGGGGGATAAGCTCCGTGGACGAGAGGGGAACAGCCCAGACCGCCAGCTAAGGTCCCTAAGTGGTGGCTAAGTGGGAAAGGAAGTGCGCCCGCTAAGACAGCCGGGAGGTTGGCTTAGAGGCAGCCATCCTTTAAAGAGTGCGTAACAGCTCACCGGTCGAGCGGGCGTGCGCCGAAAATGTAGCGGGGCTTAAGCCACCCACCGAAGCTGCGGGTTCACCTCCTTAGGGAGGTGAGCGGTAGGGGAGCGTTCCCTGCGGGTTGAAGTCGCACCGGGAGGTGCGGTGGACTGCAGGGAAGTGAAAATCCTGGCATGAGTAGGCGATAAGGGAGGTGAGAAGCCTCCCCGCCGAAAGCCCAAGGTTTCCAGGGGAAGGCAAGTCCGCCCTGGGTTAGCCGGCCCCTAAGGCGAGGCCGAAAGGCGTAGCCGATGGGAAGCGGGTCAACATTCCCGCGCCACTCCGGCGGAGCGATGGGGGTGACGCAGGAGGATAGCCCGACCCGGGCGATGGTAGACCCGGGCCAAGGTAGTAGGGGGAGGGCGCAGGCAAATCCGTGCCCTCGTTAACCCCGAGAACTGATGGGGAGCCCCATTATGGGGCGAAGCGGGCGACTCCACACTGCCGAGAAAGAACCCCTAAGCGATGAAGCCGGAGTGACCGTACCGGAAACCGACACAGGTGGGCGGGCGTAAGAGCGCCAAGGCGTTCGGGGGAACCCTCCGTAAGGAACTCGGCAAATTGGCCCCGTAACTGCGGGAGAAGGGGCGCCCTTGGGGGTGTAGGAGCATGCCTCCGAAGCTCCTGAGGGCCGCAGAGAATAGGCGGTGGCGACTGTTTACCAAAAACACAGGTCTCCGCAAACTCGTAAGAGGACGTATGGGGACTGCAACCTGCCCAGTGCCGGAAGGTTAAGGGGAGGGGTGCAAGCCCCGAACCGAAGCCCCGGTAAACGGCGGCCGTAACTATAACGGTCCTAAGGTAGCGAAATTCCTTGTCGGGTAAGTTCCGACCTGCATGAATGGTCCAACGACTGCCGCACTGTCTCGCGGAGGGTCCCGGCGAAATTGTAGTCAGGGTGAAGATGCCCTGTACCCGTGGCAGGACGGAAAGACCCCGTGAAGCTTTACTGCAGCCTGGCGTTGTGTCTTGGTCTGTCCTGCGCAGGATAGGTGGGAGCCGAGGAAGTCCCCGCTCCGGCGGGGATGGAGGCGCCGGTGAGATACCACCCTGGACAGGCTGAGGCACTAACTTAGGGCACTGGAGCGTGCCCGAGGACAGCGTCAGGTGGGCAGTTTGACTGGGGCGGTCGCCTCCTAAAAGGTAACGGAGGCGCCCAAAGGTCCCCTCAGCGCGGTCGGCAATCGCGCGTAGAGTGCAAGGGCATAAGGGGGCTTGACTGCGAGGCCGACAGGCCGAGCAGGGGGGAAACCCGGGCCTAGTGACCCGGCGGTTCTGAGTGGAAGGGCCGTCGATCAACGGATAAAAGCTACTCCGGGGATAACAGGCTGATCGGTCCCGAGAGCTCACATCGACGGACCGGTTTGGCACCTCGATGTCGGCTCGTCCCATCCTGGGGCTGAAGCAGGTCCCAAGGGTTGGGCTGTTCGCCCATTAAAGGGGCACGCGAGCTGGGTTCAGAACGTCGTGAGACAGTTCGGTCCCTATCCGCCACGGGCGCAGGAGGCCTGAGGGGAGCTGCTCCTAGTACGAGAGGACCGGAGTGGGGGCACCTCTGGTGTACCGGTTGTGGTGCCAGCCGCACCGCCGGGTAGCCATGTGCCTACGGGATAACCGCTGAAGGCATCTAAGCGGGAAGCCCACCCCAAGATTAGGCCTCCCTCCCCGGAAAGGGGGTAAGGCCCCTTGGAGACTACGAGGTTGATAGGCCGCAGGTGGAAGCCCGGCAACGGGTGGAGCTGAGCGGTACTAATCGGCCGAGAGCCTCAGCCTGCTGTCTATCAGGTATCTCAGCTCTCTTATTCGTCTGTCAAAGAAAGCCTGGTGCCCATAGCGGCGGGGAAACACCCGTTCCCATTCCGAACACGGAAGTTAAGCCCGCCAGCGCCGATGATACTGCCCTGGAGACGGGGCGGGAAAGTAGGGCGGTGCCAGGC
>NZ_SMFV01000007.1 GCF_004339575.1 Phorcysia thermohydrogeniphila | reverse complement strand
GCAATCAACGTGGGCGTAGTGGTACTTGTCGGATTCGTACTCTACGTGGGCAGTGGCGATTGTGATACCCCTTTCCCTCTCCTCGGGAGCTTTGTCAATCTGGTCGTAGGCTACTTCCTGAGCGAGACCTTTGAGGGCGAGACAGTGGGTGATAGCAGCTGTGAGGGTTGTTTTACCGTGGTCTACGTGTCCGATTGTTCCTACGTTCTTGTGGGGCTTCTTCCTTTCAAATTTCTGCTTTGCCATAATCCTATCCTCCAAAAATCTATTTGGGCTTTAGTGTTTGACGGTGGAAATTTAACAAGGGAAGGGGAAAAATTCAAGGGGGGATTTTCTTTATTTTTAAAGAAAGTGGTGCCCACGGGCGGAGTTGAACCGCCGACCTCACCCTTACCAAGGGTGCGCTCTAACCTCCTGAGCCACGTGGGCAGCTATGATGAAAAATATAGGCTGATATGCCGTGATTGCAACAGGCAGAGCTACTTAAGAAAGAGGCTTGCTACGTGATAAACGCCAAAGGCTATGACCCAAGCTGTCGTTAACTCTATGGCAATAGCTAGGATTGGGTATTTCCAAGTTCCGCTCTCGTGCTTTATTGCAGCAATGGTTGCGATGCAGGGCATGTAGAGAAGGGTAAATACCATGAATGCAAGGGCACTTGCCGGCGTGAAAATGTGGGCAATCGCCTCAATTACGTTTTCTTCTGCTCCGTAGAGCGTTCCGAGGGTTCCAACGACTACCTCTTTGGCAAGAGCTCCAAAAATGAGGGCAACTACAGGTTTCCAGTCGCTTATGCCGAGGGGTTCAAATATGGGAAGTAGCCACTTACCAACGTGCCCAACTATGCTGCCTTCCCCTGCATAATCTACTCCCGGAGGAAGGCTTGCAAGGGCCCAGATGAATACGGAGAGGGCAAGGATTACCGTTCCGGCTTTATACACAAATTCCCTTACCTCTATCCAAGTCTGGTTAAAGACAACGCTCCACGCTGGGAGTTTGTAGGGAGGGAGCTCTATGAAAAAGTCCTCTTCTTCCGATTCTGGTTTAAATGACTTTGAGAGGAGAGCTCCAAGGGTTAGAGCTAAAAGAACGCCTAAAAGGTATAGGGAAAAGATAACGAGGGATTCTTTCTCTCTAAAGAACGCAGCTACAAAGACGGCGTAAACTGGTAACCTCGCACTACAGGATATCCAAGGGATTATGAGCATGGTTATTAGTTTCTGCCTTGTGGAGCGCATAGCCCTTGTTGCGTAAACTGCAGGAACGTTGCATCCAAAGCCAAGTATCATGGGGATTACAGAAGCCCCACTTAGTCCGAATAGCCTCATAAAGTTGTCCCAGAGGGCAGCAGCCCTTGCCATGTATCCCGTATCCTCAAGGATGGACATCGTCAGGTAAAGAATTCCAAGGACAGGAAGAAAGACCATAACGGCTCCGACGCCGGCAAGGACGCCGTTGTTTATTAGTGAGGTTACAAAAGGTGGAAGGGATGAGAGGTAACTTTCAACAAGGCTTGGGAGAATCCTGCTAAACACGATATCAATCAGGTTACTTAAAGGAGCGCTTAAGTCAAAGGTTAGCTTAAAGACTAACCACATTACCCCGAAAAAGATGGGAATGCCGGTAAATGGGTTTGTAACGAACCTGTCAATCCTGTCGCTGATTCTCTCCTTGGGGATTTCCCTGATACTTTTAATGACCTTCCTTGCAATTTGTGAGGCTAAGTTAAACCTCTCTCTTGCTATGTACGATGGAAGGTCGCACCTGTGTCTCTCCTTTATGAACTCCTCTATTTTCTCTATTTCCCTGAAGATGCTCTGGGGCAGTTTTAACTGCTCCTTAGCCTCTTCTGTTACCTCCGGGTCTTTCTCAAGGAGTTTTATTACAAACCACCTTAGGTTGTAGGGGAAGTTTTTTTCAGTGATTAACCTCTCAATTTTCATTGAGAGGAGCTCTATGGCGTTTTCAAGGTCTTCAGAGTAGGTAGGGGTTATTCCTTCTGGCTTTAGTCCTCCCGTTGCTACCCTTAGCAGTGTTTCTGAGAGCTCCTCAAGTCCCTTCCTCTTTAAGGCAGAGACGGTTACTACCGGAAGTTTCAGTATTCTCTCAAGAGCTTTACTGTCAACGGAGAAGTTTTCAAGCTCGTCAGCTTTGTTTAGAACTAAGACCGGTTTAATTCCCATCTCAAGGAGCTCTAAGGTGAGATATAGGTTTCTGCCAAGGAGCGTAACGTCAATGACGTTCATTACGACGTCGTAGTCCCCTTTCAGGAGGAAGCTCCTTGCAACTCTCTCTTCAAGGGTGTAGGAGGTAAGGCTGTAGATTCCCGGAAGGTCTATAAGCTCTACGTCAACGCCACGGAAGTTGTACTTACCGACCTTTTTCTGAACCGTAACGCCCGGCCAGTTCCCTACTTTTTCGGTCGTTCCGGCAAGGGCGTTCATTATGGCAGTTTTTCCAACGTTGGGGTTCCCGGCTATTGCTACCCGGATACTCCTTTTCATTCTTCCTCCACCTCTATCTTTGAGGCCATACCCTTTCCGAGGGCAAGTCGCGTTCCAGCTATCTCCACAATCATAGGGCCCGGAGGAGATTTAACAACTGTAACCTCTGCACCGGGGTAGATACCTATCGCTGCGAGGCGGTTTCTCAGACCAAGACCACCTTTTATGTTAACTACCCTAACTCTTTTTCCTGAGGGGGCTTCCAGTAACTTCATTTTCACCTCCTGAGTTAAATAATATGAACTTTTTTAAGTGTGGTCAACTTTGGATGACTGAAGTGTCTTATAATTCAACCTAAAACCTAAACTAAAGGAGGAGGTATTATGGATGTAAAGAAGATACCACCGGGAAAGAACCCTCCTGAGGATATCTACGCTGTAATAGAAATACCTCAGGGTTCCAACGTGAAGTACGAGGTGGACAAGGAAAGTGGGGCTGTTTTTGTTGACCGTTTCCTCTTCACTCCGATGTTCTACCCTGCAAACTACGGTTTTGTTCCAAACACCCTTGCAGATGATGGAGACCCTATTGACGTCCTCGTTATCTCAAGACAGCCTGTCGTTCCCGGTAGCGTAATTAGGTGTAGGCCAATCGGCGTTCTCGTGATGGAGGACGAGAGCGGACAGGATGAGAAGATTCTTGCCGTTCCTGTTGACAAGCTTGACCTTACCTTCTCTAAGGTAAAGGAGATAACAGACCTTCCAGAGGCTACTCTCAACGAGATAAAGCACTTCTTTGAGCACTATAAGGACCTTGAGCCCGGCAAGTGGGTTAAGGTTAAGGAGTTTAAGGGAAGCGACGTAGCTAAGGAGATGATTAAGAAGGCAATAGAGAACTGTAAGTAAGAGCTCTCAGGCAGCCTCGTGGCTGCCTTTTTTAATTAAACAAGGAGGGGGATGTAAAGCTAAAATTCCAATTGGCGGTTGTTTTTTGCTTTTCCTATATTTAACCAAAACCTTTTGAGGGAATCGGATGGGGCAAGAGCTTATAAGGAACTTCTGCATAATTGCCCATATAGACCACGGTAAGTCTACTTTAGCAGACAGGCTTCTTGAATATACGGGTACGGTTTCTAAGAGGGAGCTCAAGGAGCAGATGTTAGATACTTTAGAGCTTGAAAGGGAAAGGGGCATTACCATTAAGCTAAACGCCGTCCGTATGAAGTATAAGGCCGACGACGGAAAAACCTACACCATGCACCTTATAGATACTCCCGGTCACGTGGACTTTACCTATGAGGTTTCAAGGAGCTTAGCGGCCTGTGAGGGAGCTCTCTTAGTTATTGACGCGACTCAGGGGATTGAAGCCCAGACCATTGCCAACTTCTTCTTAGCCCTTGATGCAGGTCTTGAGATTATTCCCGTTATAAACAAGATAGACCTTCCGAGCGCAAACGTTGAGTGGGTGAAGGAGCAGATTGCAGATGTTCTTGGACTTGACCCCGATGAGGCCATCTTAGCCTCTGCAAAAGAGGGGATAGGAATAAAGGAAATACTTGAGGCGATAGTAAAAAGAGTCCCTCCTCCCTCTGGCGACCCTGAAAAACCGTTAAAGGCGCTCATCTTTGACTCTTACTACGACAACTACAAGGGGGTTATCCCCTTTATAAGGGTTTTTGACGGCGTTGTAAGGCCGGGAATGAGAATAAAGCTCATGTCAAACGACAAGGAGTTTGAGGTCGTTGAGGTTGGAACTCAGACTCCCAATAGAGTTACCTTACAGGAGCTAAAGGCCGGAGAGGTAGGCTGGATAGCGGCCAACATTAAGAACATTGAGGATACACAAGTTGGTGATACGATAACCGACGCAGAGAACCCAACAGAAGAGCCCTGTCCCGGATTTAGGCCTGCAAAACCTATGGTCTTTGCCGGACTCTACCCTGTGGACTCTGACGACTACGAGAACTTGAAAGAAGCCCTTGAGAAGCTAAAGCTTAACGATGCTGCCCTCTTCTTTGAGCCTGAGACTTCTGCTGCCCTTGGCTTTGGCTTTAGGTGTGGATTCTTAGGACTCCTTCACATGGAAGTTATAAAGGAAAGGTTAGAGAGGGAGTTTGGCTTAAATCTCATTGCTACTGCTCCAAGCGTTATCTATAAGGTTTACCTTAAAGACGGTAGCGTGATTGACGTTCAAAACCCTGCCGAGATGCCTCCTGCTGAAAAAATAGAGAGGATTGAGGAGCCCTACATAAGTGCTTCAATAATTACGCCGGCAGAGTACGTAGGGCCAATAATGCAACTGTGTCAGGATAGGCGTGGCATTCAGACGGGCTTTACCTACCTTGACCAGACGAGGGTGGAGCTCCGCTACGACATGCCACTTTCCGAAATTCTCTTTGACTTCTTTGATAAGTTAAAGTCTGTTTCGCGTGGTTACGCCTCCTTTGACTACGAGTTTGCTGGTTACAGGCCTTCCGACCTTGTTAAGCTTGACATTCTCATAAACAAGAAGCCCGTTGATGCTTTATCCGTTATCGTCCACAGGGACAAGGCTTACCAGAGGGGAAGACAGCTCGTTGATAAGCTGAAGGAGATAATTCCGAGACAGCTCTTTGAGGTTGCAATACAGGCTGCAATTGGAAACAAGATAATTGCCCGCTCTACCATTAAACCTTTGAGGAAGGACGTTCTTGCAAAGTGTTACGGTGGAGACGTAACGAGGAAGAAGAAGCTCCTTGAGAAGCAGAAAGAGGGTAAGAAGAGAATGAAGATGCTCGGCAAAGTGGAAGTTCCACAGGAGGCCTTCTTGGCTGTCCTTAAGGTTGAGTGAGTGGATTTGCAAATTTGCAATAGCAGTCTATATTTTAAGTGTGGATGAATAAAGTGGGGGTGAATGGTTTCGACGGGGATGCAAAGGCTTGGGTAGTGGCAGGCCGGGTGCCAACCCGTAAAAGGCACTGCAAATAGCTGCCGACGAAACTCTCGCTCTCGCCGCCTAAATAAACGCGGCGACGTCCCCCGGAGCTCCGCCTGCCGGCTCCGGGTAGGGCGACAGAGAGGCGGGCTGGGCTACTTCCCGCGCCCTCCGGGGGTAGCCGAGAGCTAAGAGGGCTGGCTCTGGGACGCCTGCCCGTGGGCTAATCCCAGAGCGAGAAGTAAAACACGGGCTAAGCCTGTAGAAGCTACCCGAGCCGCATCTCCGGACGCGGGTTCGAATCCCGCCACCTCCACCAATTTAAATAAAAAAATCCCTCCCTCTTTTAGATACCCAGCTTATTTACCCCAAGTAATCACTTTGTAGCTCTGTGTATCTTTTTGAGTTTCACTACTTCAAAAAACAACAATAAGTTATTAAGGGTAGAGGTATTTCTTTAAGTGAAACGGCATAGAGGAGAAGCCTGTATGGAAGTTAACGTAAACTCAAAAAAATCTCATGGTAACCATTCTAAAAAACACAACCACAGTATGAAAGCTTCAAGTCATGGGAAAAGCCATGTAAATCATAAAAGCCATCACTCCCGTATGGTAGAAGACTTTAAAAGGCGGTTCTGGATTTCTCTTATACTGACAGTCCCCGTTCTGGTTTTGTCTCCATCAGTCCGGAGCTTGCTGGGTATTGAGAAAGTACTCCGATTTCCCGGAGACCTCTATGTCCTCTTTGGGCTGTCAACCGTAATCTACCTTTACGGAGGTTACCCTTTCCTCAAGGGCTTCTACAAGGAGATAAAGACGAAAAAGCCGGGAATGATGACCCTTATTGCTACTGCGATAACTACGGCTTACCTCTACAGCAGTTTTGTCGTCTTCGGGTTAAAGGGAAAAATCTTCTTCTGGGAGCTGGCGACGTTAATAGACATCATGTTGCTTGGTCACTGGATAGAAATGAAGTCCGTCATGGGGGCTTCTAAAGCCTTGGAGGAGCTGGCAAAGCTGATGCCTTCAAAGGCTCACAAGCTTATGCCGGATGGGACTTTAAGGGATATTCCCCTTCAGGAGCTAAAGCCGGGAGATATAGTTCTTGTAAAGCCGGGTGAAAAGATTCCTGCAGATGGCGTTGTTATTGAGGGGGAGACCTCGGTAAATGAGGCTATGCTGACCGGTGAGAGTAAGCCTGTCCCTAAGAAGAAAGGCAGTATAGTTATAGGTGGTTCTATCAACGGGGAGGGTTCAATTAAGGTTGAAGTTAAAAAGACGGGGAAGGACTCCTTTTTATCTCAGGTGATTGAGCTTGTAAGGAAGGCTCAGGAGAGTAAGTCTAAAACTCAAGATTTGGCAAATCGTGCTGCGGTCTGGTTAACGGTAGTTGCTCTATCTGGAGGGGCTATTACTTTCCTCGTATGGACTGTGATAATGAAGAAGGACGTTGCCTTTGCCTTGGAGAGGACGGTTACCGTTATGGTTATCACCTGTCCCCATGCCCTTGGTTTGGCAGTTCCTTTAGTGGTTGCAGTTTCAACTGCCCTTGCAGCAAAGAGTGGTTTTCTTATACGAGACCGTTCTGCCTTTGAGAGGGCGAGAAACTTACAGGCGGTGGTATTTGATAAGACGGGAACTCTAACAGAGGGAAAGTTTGGAGTTACTGACGTAGTTAATTTTTCAGATAACCTTACAGACGAGGAGATTCTAAGGTATGCAGCTTCTATTGAGCTACACTCAGAGCATCCCATCGCTAAGGCCATAGTAACCTCGTCTAAGGGGTACATGGAAGTAGAGGGTTTCAGGGCTATTCCGGGGAAGGGAGCAGAAGGTAGGGTAAATGGAAAGCATGTGATGGTTGTTAGTCCGGGTTTTCTAAGAGAAAGGGGTATCAAGGTTGATGATGAGAGAGTTTTAAGGATGGCCTCAGAGGGGAAAACGGTGGTATACGTCCTGATAGACGGTGAGCTAAAAGGAGCTATTGGGCTTGCCGATATCGTAAGGCCTGAGTCTAAGGAGGCAATACTAAAGCTAAAGGAGATGGGTATAAAGTGTATGATGCTCACAGGGGACAATAGACAGGTTGCCAGTTGGGTGTCAAAGGAGATTGGACTTGATGAGTTCTTTGCTGAGGTTCTACCTCACGAGAAGGCAGAGAAAATTAAAGAGATTCAGTCCCGTGGTTTAGTTGTTGCAATGGTTGGCGATGGAGTGAACGACGCGCCGGCGTTGGCACAGGCAGATGTAGGTATTGCTATTGGAGCAGGTACTGATGTGGCCGTTGAATCTGCAGATATAGTGCTTGTGAGAAATGACCCGAGGGACGTTGTTTCTATCGTGAAACTTGCAAGAAGCACTTACAGGAAGATGGTTCAGAACTTGATATGGTCAACGGGGTATAACGCAGTTGCTATTCCTCTTGCTGCCGGTGTTCTCTACGGCTCAGGAATTCTCCTCAGCCCAGCAGTAGGGGCTGTTTTGATGTCTCTAAGCACTGTTATAGTGGCGATAAACGCAAAACTTCTTAAGGTTGAAACGTAGTTAATTTAATAAAGTCGCTAATCTTCTGAGAGAATTCTAAGATTCCTACTGTTACGCTCCTGTCTGGAAAAATAAAGACAGGAGTTCCTGTTATTCCGTACTTTTTGAGTGTATCTGAAACTGTCCAGACCTTTAATTTGCCCCTGTCACAGGTTAAAAGGGGAGGTTGAATTTCAAAAAAGTTCTGGGCGTCCTTTTTTCTACAGACAGCGTCAACTGCTACCTTTTCCTGTTCTCTGTTAAAGGCTGCTGGGACGAAGGAGAGTTTTACCTTCTCAACCAGCTTTTTGAGCTTTTCTCTATTCTGGCGACAGGCGTTACATAGGGGATTGGTTACAACGATAATTTCTTCCCCCTTTCCTGTGCTAAAGAGAACATTTTTCCTTAGTTTAAGGTAGTCTTCCTCTGATATCTTAAGGGGAGGAACTTTAGTAAGGAAGCCTTCTATCAGGAACTTCTTATCAAGGGACAGAAAGAAAGTTTCTCCTTCGGCGGTTTTAACTTTGCAGGCTGAAAAGCTCTCTACCGGTTCTACAGAGACAGCGGTAAAAGGCGTCTTTAATGTTCTGTTGAGGATAGACTGGACTTCTGGAACTGGAGGACAGTTTTGGGCGTAGGAAGCAAAACTGGAAACGAGAACTGTGAAGATTGGGAGTAATTGCTTAACTTTCATTTGGAGCTCCCAAACCTCTTTTAGAGGAATATTGTAATATACACCCTGCGTCTTCCTTAAGTTGCCGTAGGTAGGTTTGTATGGACAGGAAGGAAATAAATGAGCTTAGGCAGGAAATAGAGAGTATTGATAGTAGGTTAAAGGAGATAGCAGAAACCCTTTCTGTAAGCAAAAAAAACTTTAACTTTAACGACTTTATTCAGGAAATTACAGGAGCTGTAATTTTAGCTTTCCCCTTTGCTGCCAATGCCGACATCTGGGAAATTTCAAAGAATATGACTTTTTATCATGCGGCTTTTACGTTTATAGCTACGGTATTGGGACTGTTCATTTTCATAAGGTACGCTAACGTCGGAAACTGGAAAACACAGAACCTTGCAGGATTTATACCTTTAAGGCTTTTAACGAGCCTCATCATTTCTTTGGTAATTTCAGCTCTTTCACTTTTGATTCTTGGAATCTACCCGGGTATCATCAACACCTTTAGCTGGTTCATTAAAACAGTTATACTTGTTACTGTTTTTTCTGTGATAGGCAGTATAGGTCTTGACGCTGCAAAATGATGATGGAGGGAGTTATGTTTGAGGAGTTAAAGGGTAAGGTTGTCTTGGTAACCGGAGGGACGAGGGGCATTGGAAGGGCTATTGCAGAAAGATTTAAGAGCTTAGGTGCTGTTGTTTACATTACGGGAACTAACGAGGAGAGAACGAAGGCTGTAGCAGAGGAGATAGGAGTAAACGGTGTAAAAATGGACGTAACGGACAGAGAAGAGGTTAAAAGGGTAGTTTCAGAGATACTTGAGAAGGAAGGAAGGATAGATGTTCTCATTAACAACGCAGGGATAACGAGGGATACGCTGTTTCTGAGGATGAAGGATGAGGACTGGGACGCTGTCATAAACACCAACCTAAACGGCGTTTACAACGTTACAAGGGCAGTTGTTCCTTCTATGGTGAAAAGGAGAAGTGGGAACATCATCAACATCTCTTCTGTTATTGGCTTTACCGGTAACGTAGGACAGGTTAACTACTCCTCAACAAAGTCTGCCCTTGTTGGTTTCACAAAATCCCTTGCTAAGGAGCTCGGTGGGAGAGGAATAAGAGTTAACTGTATTGCTCCTGGCTACATAACCACCGATATGACTGAGAAGATACCTGAGAAGATAAAGCAGGAGATACTCAAGTCCATTCCACTTAAGAGAGAAGGAGAGCCAAGGGAAGTTGCCGACGTTTGTGTCTTCTTGGCCTCTGATATGGCCTCTTATATTACGGGAACGGTTATTCACGTAAACGGTGGACTTTTTTAAGGCTTGGGCTATAATTCCAGACGATACTTAAAAAATAAAGCTTGGGAGGTCATAAGGATGGAAAACATTGAACAGAAGGTAAAGGAAATCATAGCTGATAGACTTGGAGTAGACCCAGAGGAGGTAACTCCTGAAGCTTCATTCGTAGAGGACCTTGGTGCTGATTCTCTCGATACAGTAGAGCTCGTTATGGCTCTTGAAGAGGAGTTTGGAATTGAAATTCCAGACGAGGATGCTGAGAAGATACAGACAGTAGGAGACGCTATAGAGTACATCCAGAAGCACCTTTAAGTTAGTAGATAGTTGGTAGATTCAGCCCCCGAAAGGGGGCTTTTTATTTTTTACTTAACACTTCTCTTAAAAACTTACCCGTCCACGTGTCTGTTTGGGCAACCTCTTCGGGTGTTCCAGTTGCAACTACACGTCCACCCTTTTCTCCACCCTCAGGGCCTAAGTCAATTATCCAGTCTGCGCACTTTATAAAGTCAAGGTTGTGCTCAATAACTATTACGGTATTCCCCTTATTAACGAGCCTCTGGAGGACGTTTATCAGCTTCTTTATGTCGTGTAGGTGAAGTCCCGTGGTAGGCTCATCAAGGATATAGACGGTCTTGCCAGTTCCTTTTTTAGAAAGTTCTTTTGCTAATTTAATTCTCTGGGCTTCTCCACCTGAGAGGGTTGTTGCAGGCTGTCCGAGCTTTATGTATCCCAGCCCGACGTCGTAGAGAGTTTTAAGCTTGTTCATTATCGTCGGGTGGTTTTTGAAGAACTCCATTGCCTCTTCAACTGTCATCTCTAAGACGTCGTAGATGTTCTTACCCTTGTAGGTAATTTCAAGGGTTTCTCTGTTGTAGCGCTTTCCTCCACATACGTCACAGGTCACGTAAACGTCCGGCAGGAAGTGCATCTCAACCTTTATAACGCCGTCTCCTTTACAGGCCTCACACCTTCCGCCGGGAACGTTAAAGGAGAACCTGCCCTTTTTATAGCCCCGTGCCCTTGCCTCTGGCGTTGCGGCAAAGAGCTCCCTTATCGGCGTGAAAACGTCAACGTAGGTTGCGGGGTTGGAGCGGGGAGTTCTCCCTATCGGGGACTGGTCAACCCTTACCACTTTATCAACGTGTTCTATTCCCTCAATCCTTTCGTGTTTTCCGGGGATAACCTTACTCTTGTAAATCTTCCTTGCCAAGGCCTTGTAGAGTATTTCGTTTATGAGGGTGGACTTTCCAGAGCCGGAAACTCCCGTAACGCAGACAAAGAGCCCCAAGGGAATTTCAACGGTTATGTTCTTGAGGTTGTGCTCCCGTGCTCCTACTATCCTGAGCCACTTACCCTTTGGCTTTCTCCTCTCTTTCGGGATTTCAATTCTTAGCTTTCCGGATAGGTACTTGCCCGTAAGGGATTTTTCGTTTTTCTTGATTTCTTCAGGCGTTCCGGTTGCAACAACTTCACCGCCGTGGACTCCAGCTCCCGGCCCCATGTCAACTATGAAGTCTGCGCTCTCTATGGTTTCAAGGTCGTGCTCTACGACAATAACCGTGTTCCCCAAGTCCCTTAAGCTCTTTAAGGTTTCTATGAGCCTCCTGTTGTCCCTTTGGTGAAGGCCTATACTTGGCTCATCAAGAACGTATAGAACGCCTGTAAGCCTTGAACCTATTTGAGTCGCAAGCCTTATCCTCTGGGATTCCCCTCCAGACAGAGTTGATGTTCTCCTATCAAGGGTGAGGTAGTCAAGGCCAACGTCTATGAGGAACTTAAGCCTGTTTCTGACTTCCTTTAAAACCCTCTCTGCTATTACTGCTTTCTGCCCTGAAAACTTAAGGTTTTCAAAAAATCGGTAGCACTCCCCGACGCTCATAGACTCAACTTCTGCAATGCTTAGCCCCTCTATTTTTACTGATAGCGCCTCCTCGTTGAGCCTTCTCCCCTTACATCTTTCGCAGGTTACTTCCCTGAGGTAGGGCTCAATCAGCTCCTTTACGTAGTCTGACTCAGACTCCACGTAGCGACGCTCTAAGTGTCTTATTATCCCTTCAAAGTAATAGGGGCGGTAGTTGCCCCGACTGTAGGGAACGGTGTTAAAGACCCTTATCGGCTGTTTTTTTGCGTAGAGGAGAAACTCTAACTCTTCCTCTTTTAACTCTGACGCTTTCGTGTAGGACGAAATCCCCAAGTACTCGCACCCAGTTTCTATTAGGTCGTAGAGATACTCAAACTTTGCCCTATTCACAAGCTCAATAGCCTCAATTATGGGCTTATCCCAGTCAATTAAGAGGTCTGGGTCAACTGCAAGCCTAAAGCCAAGACCTCCACACTCAGGACACGCCCCAAGGGGGCTGTTAAATGAGAAAAGCCTTGGGGAGATTTCCTTAAAGCTAAAACCGCAGATAGGGCAGGCTCCCTTTGTTGATATTGTTTCTTCCTCTCTTGTATCGTAGTCCTGAATTGTTACAAGACCTTCTGAAAGCTTTACGGCAATTTCTACTGAATCTGCAATTCTCGTTTTTTCTTTTTGAGAAACCTTTATCCTGTCAACTACTACCTCTATGGTGTGTTTTACCTTTTTCTCAAGTTTTAAGTTTAGTGCTTCTTCAATCCTGTAGTCTTTGCCGTCTATTCTTAACCTGCGAAAGCCCTGCTTAAAGAGCCTTTCAAGGAGCTCCCTGTGCTCTCCCTTCCTCTCCCTTACAACCGGTGAGAGGATTATGACCCTCTTCCCTTCCAGCTTTAAAACCCTGTCAACGATTTCCTGAACAGTCATAGGCTCTATTGGAACGTTACACTTTGGACAGTAGGGAGTTCCAACCCTTGCAAAGAGAACCCTTAAGTAGTCGTGAATTTCCGTTGTCGTTCCAACAGTTGAGCGGGGGTTTTTTGAGACGGTCTTCTGCTCTATTGAAATGGCAGGGGAAAGTCCCTCTATAAGGTCAATGTCTGGCTTTTCCATGAGCTCCAAGAACTGCCTTGCGTAGGCAGATAAACTCTCAACGTACCTTCTCTGCCCCTCTGCGTATAACGTGTCAAAAGCCAGAGAGGATTTTCCAGAGCCGGAAACTCCTGTAATTACGACCAGTTTGTTTTTAGGTATTTCAAGGTCAACGTTCTTTAAGTTGTGCTGACGAGCTCCCTTTATAACGATTTTGTCCTTCATTTTCCCTTTCTCTTCCTCTTTGGAAAGTATTGCTCTTGGAAAAGATAGGCGGTAGGAAGTAGGAGGAAAAGAATCTGTTGTTATTACCAGACTTTGTCAACTTCAAGCTCTAACGGACACTCAATTTCAAAAGTGAACCTACCTGAACTTCCATCAAAGACGTTTATGAACTTATCGCCTGTATGTTTGTAAACTTTGAGCCTCTTTTCATCTGGGTAGACAAGGACGTAGTAGTTTACTCCTTCCCTCTCGTAAAGCTCAAATTTTAAATTTTCGTCCTTAAAGGCTGTTGTTCTTGATACGACTTCAAAAACTATGCTTGGAGTTTTCCTAACGAAATCCTCTGACTCATCTCCACAGACCACTAAAATGTCTGGTCTTACAACAGTGTCCTTGCTTACTATCCAGTCTATCTCGTGGAGAACTTGGCAGTTTTTACACTCCGTAAGCTGGCTGAAGAGCTGTATGTAAATCTTGCCAGCGACAATCTGGTGTTTTTTTAAAGGAGAAGGTGTCATAGCGTAAGGAATTCCCTCTATGAGCTCCCAGTCTCCTTCCCAGCGTTTGTAATCTTCATAAGTGTAGTGGGGAAGGTATCTGTGAGTTAAGGGCATTTTAAACCTTCTCTAAGGGTTCAAAAGGAAACTATATCCAGTTGGAAAAGAGTTCAAGGCCGGTGGTTTCAGGAAATCCACACACGATATTCATATTTTGGACGGCCTGACCAGAAGCGCCTTTACCGATGTTGTCAATTGCAGAGATAACTACTGCAAGCCCCGTTGATTCTTCTTTTGTTACGTAGATGTCGCAGAAGTTTGTCCCTGCAACGTCTGAGGTTGAGGGAGGAGAGTTTCTAACTCTAACAAAGTATTCGTCTTTATAAAACTCCCTGTAGATTTCTTGTAGTTCTTCCTTCTTTGCCTCGGTCTTAAAGTAAATTGTTGAGAGAATCCCCCTGTTCATCGGGACGAGGTGGGGGGTAAATCTGACGGCTGGTAGGTTTAACTTTTCAGCAATTTCTGGAGCGTGGCGATGACCCTCTACTCCGTAGGCCTTAAATGACTCGTTAACCTCGCAGAAAGTAAAGGAGAGACTTGCCTTCCTGCCTGCTCCAGTTACTCCTGACTTACTGTCGGCTATTATGGGGAAGGAGGTGTCTATCAGTCCTTTTACCCTTGCAGGGTAGAGTCCCAAGATGATGCTTGTTGGATAACAGCCGGGATTTGCAATGATGCTTTTTCTCTTTATTTCTTCCCTGTTTATCTCTGGAAGTCCGTAGGTGGCCTTTCCAAAGAGCTCCTTTGCCGAGTGCTCTACTCCGTAAACTTCCTCGTAGGTTTTCGGGTCTTTAAACCTAAAGTCTGCGCTAAAGTCAATGATTTTAAGCTCAGGGTTGATAGTGTAGAGTTCCTTCACGATGGGGAATGATGCCTTGTGAGGAAGACAGCAGAAGACAACATCACAGTTTTTGGCAATCTTTTCGGAGTTGTAGGGCTCAAATTGGAGTTCTGAAAAAGGACTTTTTAAAAAGTGAGGGAAGACGTCTGTGAGCTTTTTACCTTCAAACTGTCTGGAAGTAACGGTAACTACGCTGACAAGAGGGTGTAGTGTAAGGAGGCGGAGGAGCTCCGCCCCCGTATATCCAGAAGCACCGATAATTGCAGCTTTAACGCTTGGACCACTGGTACCTTGCACGTGCTCCCCTTTGACCGTACTTCTTCCTTTCCTTGATTCTTGCGTCCCTTGTGAGGAAACCTGCTTTCTTGAGGACTGGACGGAGTTCCGGGTTAAATGCGAGGAGTGCCTTAGCAATTCCGTACTTGATTGCGTCTGCCTGAGCTGACTTTCCGCCACCCTTTACAGTGCAGAGGACGTCAAACCTTCCGGTAGTTCCTGTTACCTCAAAGGGCTGCTGCATAATCTTGAGGAGTGTAATCCTTCCAAAGTACTCCTCTGCAGAGAGAACCTTGTTCTTTGAACGCTTTATCTGTATCTTCCCCTCTCCGTTTGGAATGAGCCAGACCCTTGCAACTGCAGTTTTCCTCTTTCCTGTTCCGTAGTATCTAACTTCAGCCATTACTTTCCTCCGTTAAAGCTCAAGGGGTTTGGGTTTTTGTGCGGCGTGGGGATGCTCAGGCCCTGCGTAAACCTTTAACCTCTTCATCCTTCTCTTTCTGAGCTTGTTCTTAGGGAGCATGCCCCTTACTGCGAGCCTTATAACCTCCTCGGGCTTCTTCTGGAGCATCTCTTTAAGGGTAGTTTCTTTGAGGTGTCCCATGTAGCCTGTGTGCTTGTAGTAGATTTTCTTCTCAAGCTTTTTACCGGTTACGTGGATTTTCTCTGCGTTAACCACGATAACAAAGTCACCGTTGTCAACGTGAGGGGTGTAGTTTGGCTTGTGCTTACCAATGAGAATTTTAGCAATTTCGCTTGCAAGCCTACCGAGGGTTTTTCCAGTAGCGTCAACTACGTACCAGTCTCTCTGGACGTCCTCCTTCCTCAGCATAAAGGTCTTCATCCTTAGTCCTCCGGACTTAAATGGCGTTTGGGTAAAGCGCCGAAAATGTAGCGGGCAGGCGGAAATTTACTAAAGTAAGAGTAACTTGTCAACTCCTTAAAATTGTCCTATATTTGCTCCTTGCACGGAGGGGTGCCCGAGCGGTCGAAGGGGCACGACTGGAAATCGTGTGTACCCCTAAAAGGGGTACCGCGGGTTCGAATCCCGCCCCCTCCGCCATTTTAATTTGAGTTCTAACTATGAAGACGCTTCAGAGCATAATCCAGATTCTACAGAAGCACGAAGAAAAGTTAAAAGGAAAGTATAAAATAAAAACTTTAAAAATTTTTGGTTCTTACGCAGTAGGCAAACAAACAGAAAGCAGTGACCTTGATGTAATAGTGACCTTTAAAGAAGCTCCAACCCTTCTTGAGTTTTTAAGCTTAAAAGAATACATAGAAAACTTGGTTAAATTGAAAGTGGATTTGGTTACAGAGAATGCCATAAGTCCTTATATAAGGCCTCATCTAAAAGAAGTTGAGGTGTTAAATTTTGAAAAGTGATAAAGTTTACTTAGCCCACATCTTGCAAGAATGTGAGTTTTTGATGGAATATTCCGCCAAAATTTCCTATGAAGAGCTTGTGGATGACCCAGTTCTATCAAGAGCGTTTGTAAGGAGTCTTGAAATCATAGGTGAGGCTGTTAAAAATCTTTCTGCAGGGCTTAAAGAAAAGTACTGTGAGATTCCTTGGAAAAAGATTGCGGGAATGAGGGACGTCCTCATTCACGATTATTTCGGTGTTGATTACGAGATTGTCTGGAGGAAGACCGTCTGTAAAGATGTTCCTTGGCTCAAAATGAAAATTCAGGAAATTTAAGACAAGCTGGAAGAAAGTGCTCTTGACAGTTGATGTTTAGTTTTTATCTTTTATTAAAGCCGGGGTCTCCACAACGTCCGGAGGGTGAACCCCGCCAGGCCCGGAAGGGAGCAACGGTAAGCCTGAAGGACGTGTGTGGTAAGGCTCCGGCTCTTTTATTTATCCCTGTTCATTAAATAAGAGAGAGCTCTCGCCACGTTCTCAACTATCGGAATGACCTCAGAGTAGTTCATCCTCTTTGGTCCTATTATTCCTACAACTCCGCTGTTTCTCATTCCTACCTGATACTTTCCTATCACTATACTGAAAGGTTCAAAGGGTTTAAATGAGGTTTCTGAGCCAAGAATTACGTCTATCTTCTTGTTCTCCTCTAAAAACTTGGATAGTATTTCAAGGAGAACGTTTTTCTCTTCAAGAACTTTAAGAATTTCCTTTAATTTCTCCAAGTCATCGGCTAAAACGTTTACTATGTTGGGCGTTCCTTGAAGTTTTACTTGGTTTACGCTGTTTAAGGTAGATAGTATTTGCTTGTTGACCTTAAAAGACAGGGTAGCAAATTCCTGCCTTACTGCGTCTATCTCTTCTATGAGCTCTTTTTTGACTTCTCCTAAGGTTTTCCCTTTAAAGCGTTTGGAGAGCTCCTTAGACAGTTTGGGGAGCTCCGTGTCGGGAATTTCTATGTCTATTACTTTGTGGAGTATGTAGTCTGGAGAGAACTTGATAACGATGAGTACTTTATTGTGTGAAACCTTTATCAGCGTAACTCCTTTAACTACTAAGTTCTCAACAAAGTTAACTCCAAATCCAAGGTAACCTGTTGAGTTCTGGAGGAAATCAAGAACCCGAGAGAGTATCTCTTCTGGCCTTGAAACGCCTGCACCCTGTATGAAATCCAGTAGCCTGTTAACGAGGGTGGTGTCTTCTTCTCCTAAAGCTAAGAAAAGGTGGTTTATGTAAATTTTCAGTCCTTCGTCCGTGGGAACTCTTCCGGCAGAAGTGTGGGGTTGGGAGAGAAGCCCTTTGTCTTCTAAATCCGCCATAACGTTCCTTATGGTTGCGGAGCTTATTTTCATCCTGTAAGTCTTTTGAACCGTCCGAGAGCCGACGGGTTCACCGGTCTCAATGTAGAGCTCTGCAACCTTTAAAAGAATATCTCTCTCCCTTTCAGAAAGTTGTTCCTCAGAAGTGTACCTTACCCTTTCCATTTGCTCTGTCTTCACATAGGATTTCACAGAGTTAAAATATAGGACTATTTAAAGAATTCCAGATACTCGTCTTTGTACCTTACGTACCTTTCAGCGTGCTCTCTTAGGCCTTTTATTTCTTCTTCTGTTAGCTGTCTTACCACCTTGGCAGGGAATCCCATTATGAGACTTCCGGGAGGAAACTCCTTTCCCGGTGGAACGAGAGCTCCAGCAGCGACTATGGAGTTCTCATTAATTACTGCACCGTCAAGGATAATCGCTCCTATACCTATCAGGCAGTTATCTTTAACTGTGCACCCGTGAAGTTTAACTGCGTGTCCGACAGTTACGTAGTTTCCGATAATTGTCGGGTGAGTTTTTCTCGTTACGTGGACAACGGAGCCGTCCTGAATGGAGGTACACTTACCAACTTTTATGTAGTTAACGTCTCCCCTCAGGATAGCTCCAAACCAGATGCTACTGTCATCTCCTATCTCTACGTCTCCTATTACCGTTGCGTTCTCTGCGATGAAAACTCTTTCTCCAATTTTTGGGGTTAGGTCTCTGAAGGGCTTTATCAAAGCTTCCTCCTTTTAGTTGGTTGATTTTCAAAGCAATTTTAGCACTTTAGAAGCCCATATATAAATAAAGTCTTGTATAAATAAAATGTTATATAGCTATATAACATTGATAATTTAATTTATTTAGGTATTGTCAATTTTCTAAAATTGAAGTAAAGTATAAATATGAATGAACTAACTAACCAATTTAGGAGGGAACGATGAAGAGATACTTAGGGGTAGTGTTGGGGGTTGCGCTGTTATCAACCTCAGGAGCTTTAGCAACACACCCTGATGTAACCCTTAAAGACCAGTTTGAAAATCCTGTTTCAGAATCAGGACTTCCTGTGGATGTTAGAAAAAGCTGTGGCTCCTGTCATGACGTTGATTACATTGCAACAGCTTATCACTTCCAACAGGGAAGGCTTGTTCTCCTGACAAAGGAGATTTATGAGAAGAACTATTACAACAAGTATGGTGATACCCAGTTCACAAACGGTCTTCCTAAGGAGCTGACATCTCTTGACATGGGGATGTACGGTAAGCTCTGACCACCAGCTTACCGCCAGTTGGCGCCTCAGGAAGGAACAAACCCGGGACTCATTGACCTTACTACTCCAGATTACGCCAGAATGTGTGGAATGTGCCACCCCGGTGGCGGCCCTATGGAGAAGGACAGAAACGACAACTTCCTTCACGAAAAGTCCCTTTCAGAAATTCAGGCAGTGTTTGACTCTGGAAAGATTCCGGGAGATTACGCTACCTTTGGTACTGACCCGAATACCGGGGAGAAAAAGTTTTTACCTTTTGAGTGGAAAGTAGATGTAAACGGCCAAAGTGTAAATAATACGATGGCTCCTACCTGTTTCTACTGCCACTCTAAGAAGCTGACGGAAAGCTGGGAAAAGGCGGCAACAGGAACTCTTATGTTCAGAACAACTGTAAACGGTAGAGCTGTTGGGAAGCCTTACTTTGCTGCTGCAGACGTTGCTGGAGGCTTTATTGGGACAGTTAATGAGGATTTGAGCGTTACCTATGAAAGTGGAACGGTTGGGGATGAAACCATAGGCCACGCAACTGATAAGCACTGCGGCCACTGCCACGGAGCTATAGGGTTTGAAGATATAAATGGCGACGGTCAAGTAAATGCGATGGACTTTGTCCTGCAGGTTAAGGACTTAAAGTTCATGCAGCCGGACTTTATGAAAGAGGCAATGGTATGGCAGTTTGCAGATGGTAGTAAGAACGTTGACGTTCATAAGAAGAACGGTATTGGCTGTGTAGATTGTCACCAACCTGTGGGAAGTACTCACATAGGAACTCCTTCCCACAACTTTGCAAAAGGTAGCTGTGGGCCTGCCTTTGGAGTTATGTGGAATCAGCTTGCAGGTAGCTTAACCTGTAAGAACTGTCACTACGATGCAGAGAGCGAGCACATAGACTACTTCGGCCCTGCGGCAAATACCCACCTTAGTGTAATTGCTTGCACTACTTGCCACATAGGAAAGAAGTATTTTTACAGGGTCAAGCTCATAGACTGGACTCTCCCGATGTTTGTAGTTATGGGAAATGCAAGTAACATTCAGTTCTTTGGGCTTGACAAGCACGGTTACCTCTACGGAGACCCTGTAAACGGTAAGTACGTTGATATCGCTTGGTTGCCAGAAAGGGACTTTGAGACGGGAGAAGTTAAGTGGAAGATTAAACCTGTAAATGCAATGGGAGTTCTCCTGTTTGAAGATAACTCCTCTGGAGAGTTTAAACCTGTTCTTGCAAGGTATTTAGCTAAGGTCTTTAAGGTTAATCCTGAGTGGCCGACCAAGTATATGAAAGTGGAGATAGACCCTTCTACCGGTAAACCTAAGTATAGTCCAGCAACGACGAATACAGGGGAAAACTTGAATATTCTTAACATTAAGGTCGTTAAGGCGAATTCTGGAGTTACGATTGCAACCGATTCCGACCTTGCCAGCGGTAACTGGTCACTGTGGAGGGTCGTCCCGAACTGTATAGACGTTAATCTGGATGGTGTTTGTGGTGAAGGTGATGTTCAAATTACTGACGATACCGGTCTTACCGGAGCTCCCGACGGCGACTTGGAGCTCAATACAAAGGAGGAGGTTGAAGCAGCAATTACTGCTCTCAAGAAGGTTATAGCTTCTGCGACCGGAAAGAGCGAAGAGGAAATAGAGGTTAGGCTTGTTGCTACGACAGACGCCTTTGGAATGAGCCATAACATCAGGCCGGCAGACGAAGCCCTTTCCTGTGGCGACTGCCACGGAACAAGGACTGAGGACTTAGAAGGTTCACTCCTTAGGAACACTACGCCTCTATACTTTACCTACGACTCCGATGTTGAGACATCCTCTTATTTTGTAAAAGCGATTGACAGAACTCCTACCCTTGCTGAGTACGCAGAACACGTTAAGGAAGAACTGGTGGCTGTCGGATATCCCGCTCCTTCTGAAGATACCCTTTCTCTAACAGAAGAAAGCGGGGAAACTACCACCGAGTCCTCTATAAGCGAGGTTGCTACGTCTGAAGGTGGCGGAGGCTGTTCTGTGAGTCATTCTGCTGGAGTTGGTGGAGCTCTCTCTGCCTTGATTTCACTCCTTCCCCTTGGACTCCTTAGAAGAAAGAGGAACTAATTTTGGGGGGCTTTCGCCCCCTTTTTTAATTTCCCAAGACCTCAACGATTGCATCCCTGTAAGTTTTCACCATAAAGTCAATCTCCTCTTCAGAGATAGCTAAGGGTGGCATTATCACGAGGACAGGACCTAAAGGCCTTGTAAAGACGCCTTTTTCTACGATTCTCCTTGAAACTCTCCTTCCTACATCGTCCTTCCACGAAAAGCCTTCTTTAGTTTTCTTGTCCTTGACGAGCTCTATTCCTACCATAAAGCCCTTTCCTCTTATGTCTCCAACGTGTTTGAGCTCTGAGAGCTCCTCGTATAGTTTCCTGTAGAGGTAGTCAATTTTTGGTTTTAAGGACTCTGGATATCCCTTCTTCTCAAAAAGGTCAAGGTTTGCAAGGGCTACTGCACATCCTAAGGGGTTTCCTGTAAAGGTGTGTCCGTGGAAGAAGGTCTTTCCACTTCCGTAGTCCCCTCCCCAGAAGGCTTCATAGACCTCGTCGGTAGCCAATGTTATTGCAAGGGGCATGTATCCTGCAGTAAGTCCTTTTGAAATGGCCATAATGTCCGGGGTAACCCCTTCCCACTCACAGGCAAACATCTTTCCGGTCTTTCCAAAGCCCGTTGCAACCTCGTCTAAAATCAGGAGGACGTTGTACTTGTTGCAGAGCTCCCTCACCCCTTTTAAAAAGCCTTCCGGATGAACGATTATTCCGGCTGCTGCCTGAACGAGAGGCTCTAAAACAACCGCGGCAACTTCTTCTCCGTGTTTCTCTAAGACTTCTTCAAGCTTTGAGAGGGCGTAGTCCCTACACTCTTCTGGCGTTCCGTCAAACCTGTAAGGGTGAGGGGAGGGAATTTTGTAGGTCTCAAACATGAGCTCTCTAAACATTGAGTGGAAGAGGTCTATTCCTCCGATGCTGACAGAGCCTACCGTATCCCCGTGGTATGCCTCGTCAAGCTTTACAAACTTTGTCCTCTTCTTTTCTCCCTTAAGTTGCCAGTACTGGTAGGCCATCTTTAGGGCAACTTCCATGGCTGTTGAGCCGTCGTCAGAGTAAAAGACGTGGTTTAGCCCTTTAGGGGCTATATCAACGATTCTCTTTGCTAAAAGGACTGCCGGAACGTTTGAAAGGCCAAGGAGCGTTGAGTGGGCTATCTTATTTACCTGTTCTATTAGAGCCTCGTTTAGTTCTTTTACGTTATGGCCGTGGACGTTACACCAGATTGAACCGACTGCGTCAAGGTACTTTCTGCCATCAATATCGTAGAGCCAGCACCCTTCGCCCCTTTCAATAATAATCGGATCAAACTTTACGTATTCGGCCATCTGTGTAAATGGATGCCAGACGTAAGTTTTATCCCACTCTTTAAGGAGCTCTTTTTCTACTTTCATTTTTAAAACCTCCAAATGTCCATAAAATCAAGACAAATTTTAACCTGACGGTTAACCTGAAGGGGAAGAGGAGAAAGGCTTAGGATTCTTCAGTTAGTATTTCCCTATCTTTTACGAAGACCTGTCCTGTAAAGAGGGCGACCAGTTGACCGTTTTCCTTCCTTACCTCTACTCTGTATAGTCCTGTTCTTCTTGTTCTGTTCATTTCAGTGGCTTCTGCGATTAACCTTTCACCTTTAAAGGCTGGATTGGCAAAGTTTATGTTTGCGTTTGTTGCAAGGGCTACTTTTCCGTAACTGTTTGATGCAAGGGCAAAGGCAAAGTCTGCAAGTGAAAATATTGCCCCTCCCTGACAAACGCCGGCAGCGTTTAGCATATCTTCCCTTACAGTCATTTCAATTTTTGCGTAACCTTTCTTAATTTCTATTAGTTTTACGTTGAGCCATACGGCTACTTTGTCGTTTTTTAGCATAAAGTCGGCTATCTTCTCAACCAAAGTAACCTCTGCGATTGTCTTTTCTTGAGAAATTATTTTAGCAGTTTGAGGAAGGAAAAGCCCTCCCACCGAGGGAGGGCAAGGATGTTATGCTTTCTGGAGGGCTTGCTGGCCGATTTTGACACCTTCAAGGAAGGCGTTCTTGTTGAGGTCAATGAACCTTGCAGGAACGCTCTTTTCAATCGCTTTAAGGAAGGAATCCTCAGAGATGAGGGGCTTTCCGTCAAACTGGATGGTGGTTGCAACCTGAAAAACTCCAAGGGCAACGATGTTCATAACCTGCCTTCTTCCAAGAACCTCTGCTGCCGTTCTGGCTATTGGGGCAGAAACAACTCTGTACATGTTGCAGTCAAGGTCGCACTGGACGAGGTCGGCGTCTACTATTACGAGAGCTCCCGGCTTAACGTTTACGAGGATGTCGGCGTCATTCTCGCCACACTCAGGGTCAAGCCTTACAGGCTTACCCTTTACCATATCGTCGTAAGCTTCCTGAGACTGTATGATAACTGCGTCAAGGTCTGTTGTCTTTGGGAAGTCAATAGGCTCGTTGGAGATAACCACGTCTCCAAGAGAAACTCCACTCCTCATAGCAGCGCCGTAGGTAGCTGTCTGGGTAGCGTAAAGCCCTTCCTCGGCTGCTGCCGTAGCAAGGACAACTGCGGCCAATATGGAACCCTGACCAGCAGAACCTATAACTCTAACTTCATACCTCATTTTTCACCTCCAGAGAGCTCTTTCACCCTTTTCCAGTAAACTTCCGTGTACTCAGGTCTTGAGGTGTCGTGGTAGAGAACACCCCTTGGTATCTTTCCAGCCCTCTTCTCCTCTGGGAGTTTCTCCCAAGCCTGAATAGGTAGTGTGTTCTCCTTGAACCAGAAGTACATCTCCTCTGTGCTCATCCTGTTCTTACGTCCGTAGATAACTGTACATGGAGAGAGAACCTCAATTAGGGAGAAACCTTTGTGCTTAATTCCGTCCATTATGAGCTTCTTGAGCTCCATTGCGTGGTAGGCCGTTCCCCTTGCAACGTAGGTAGCTCCGGCAGCTATGGCTACCTTTGCTATGTCAAACTGGGGCTCGTAGTTTCCGTAAGGCATTGTTGTAGCGTAAGAACCTTCTGGAGTTGTTGGGGAAACCTGTCCACCTGTCATACCGTAAATCCAGTTGTTGATGAGAACAACTGTAACGTCAATGTTTCTCCTTGCAGCGTGGATAAAGTGGTTTCCACCGATGGCGAGAGCGTCACCGTCTCCGGTGAAGATGATTGTTGTGAGCTCGGGCTTAAAGAGCTTTAAACCTGTTGCGAAGGTGAGAGCCCTTCCGTGAGTTGTGTGGAGGGTAAATCCGTCAAAGTAACCGGGAGTCCTTGAAGAACATCCGATACCGGAGACCATTGCAACTTTGTCGTTTGGTATTCCGAGCTCGTCAAGGGCCATACAGGTAGCCCTGAAAGCCTGTCCGATACCGCAACCCGGACACCAGATAGTAGGGAGCTTGCTAAGACGCAGGTACTTAAAGTAAGGCTTCTTTTCAATGATTTTTTCCATAGGTATGTTAGCGGCGTTCATTATTTACCTCCCTTAGCAATTTCCTCTACTTTTTCAAGAATCTCGCTGGGGTAGATTATCTTTCCGTTTGCCCTGTTGAGCCTGTAAATTGGACACTCGCCCTTAGCACACCTTTCAACTTCAAGGACGTACTGTCCCATGTTGAGCTCAGGAACGAGGATGGCCTTAACGTGCTTGGCAAGCTTGTTTAGAGTTTCCTCTGGAGATGGCCATATGGTTATGACCCTGAAGAGTCCTGCCTTTATTCCTTTTTCCCTTGCAAGCTGAACGGCCGTTCTTGCAGCCCTTGCCGTTGTTCCAAAGGCAACGATTGCGATTTCTGCGTCGTCAAGCATATACTCTTCGTTTTTCTCAAGCTCAGGCTGAACTCTTTTAACCTTTCTGATAAGCCTGTCTATGAGCTCTTGGCACATTTCAGGGTTTGTCGTTGGGAATCCTGTGTAGTCGTGGTGAAGGCCAGTAGCGTGTCCCCTGTATCCGGGTGTTCCGTAGTCGGCTATTGCTGGAACGTCGTCCTCACCGGGCTTGTAGGGGAGGTACTCCTCTGGTGGAACGTCGGGCTGTTTCCTGTTCCAGACTTCAATCTTGTCGGGGGTGAACTGCTCAACGTCAACGGTTTCCCTCATGTGTCCGAGAACCTCGTCAAGGAGGAGGACAACGGGAGTTCTGAGCCTTTCAGCCCAGTTGAAAGCCCTTATTGTCTCTTCCATTATCTCCTGAACGTTTCCGGGGTAGAAGACCGGAATGAGCTTGTCTCCGTGAGTTCCCCAGAGGGACTGCATTATCTCCTGCTGACCAATCTGGGTAGGAAGACCTGTTGAAGGACCGCCCCTCTGAACGTTAACGACAACGCACGGAGCTTCAGACATAAAGGCGTAGCCGAGGTTCTCCTGCTTTAGGGAGAATCCGGGACCAGAGGTTGCTGTCATTGCCTTTGCGCCGGCAAAGGAAGCTCCAACTACAGCTCCCATTGCGGCAATTTCGTCTTCCATCTGGATGAATACTCCTCCAACCTTTGGAAGGAGCTCTGACATCTTCTCGGCAATCTCTGAAGATGGTGTAATCGGGTAACCTGCGTAAAACCTACATCCTGCAAGGATTGCAGCTTCAGCACAGGCGTGGTTTCCGTACTTGAGCTCCAGTTTTGCCATACTTTCCTCCCTTAAGCGCTTGCTATTTCTTCATACTCTTCTGGAGTGAAAACGTAGATGCAGAAGTCTGGACATATCATTTCACACTGTTTACACCCGATACACTTTTCGGGCGCTACGACCTTCATTACGGCCTTAACCTTGTCAAGCTCAAGAACTTTTGTAGGACATACGGCTGCACAGATGTTGCAGCCCTTGCACCACTCCTCTTTTACAACAACAACTCCTTTTGCCGCCATACTTTCCTCCCTTTTGGTTCCTTTAGAGAAGTCCCCTTTCTTTAAGAGCTCTCTCAACCATTTCGCCAATCTCTGCAGGAGTGTTGCAGACGTAAGCTCCTGCTGCCTTTAGAGCTTCCATCTTGCTCTTGGCGTCTCCCTTACCGCCGGAGATGATAGCTCCAGCGTGTCCCATCCTCCTTCCCGGAGGAGCTGTAACACCGGCGATGTAGGCAATTACCGGCTTGTCAACGCACTCCTTGATGTACTCGGCAGCTTCCTCTTCCATAGTTCCACCGATTTCACCGATGAGAACTATTGCGTCGGTTTCTGGGTCGTTGTTGAACATCTCAATAGCTTCCCTGTGGGTTGTTCCGGGAACTGGGTCTCCACCGATTCCGATAACTGTTGACTGTCCAATTCCCCTTGTTGTTAGCTGGTAGGCAGCCTCGTAGGTTAGAGTTCCAGAACGGGAAACGATTCCGACCCTTCCCTTCTTAAAGATATGTCCGGGCATAATTCCCATCTTGCACTCTTCAGGTGTGATAACGCCGGGACAGTTTGGACCAACGTAGCGAACGCCAGTTCCTTGGAGTGCCCTCTTTACCTTTACCATGTCGTTAACTGGAATTCCCTCAGTGATACAGACAATCAGCTTTATTCCTGCGTCTGCAGCTTCCATAATTGCGTCTGCCGCAAAGGCAGGAGGAACGAAGATAAGGGAGGCGTTAGCTCCAGTTTCCTTAACGGCTTCCTCAACTGTGTTAAAGACGGGCACTTGATACTTACCTTCGTCATCTGTCCAAGTCATTCCACCCTTACCGGGTGTTACGCCTGCAACTATCTTTGTCCCGTAGTCAAGACACTGCTTTGCGTGGAAAGAACCTTCCTTTCCTGTAAGCCCCTGAACGACTACTTTTGTGTCCTTATTTATGAGAACGCTCATCTCTTCCTCCCTCTCCTTTTTTAAAGTTCACCTTTTGCAGCTTTTACGGCCTTCTGAGCTCCGTCTGCCATATCCTTAGCTGGAATTATGTTGAGACCACTCTCCTCAAGCATCTTCCTACCGAGCTCAACGTTTGTTCCTTCAAGCCTTACGATTAAAGGCCTGTCAAGCTCAACCTGCTTTGCAGCTTCAATAATTCCTCCGGCAATCCTATCGCACCTAACGATTCCACCGAAGATGTTGACGAATATTGCTTTAACGTTGGGATCGGAAAGGAGTAGCTTAAATGCAGCTGCAACCCTCTCTACAGTTGCGGTTCCACCAACATCTAAGAAGTTGGCAGGCTCTCCACCGTAGTACTTAATTGTGTCCATTGTGGCCATTGCAAGGCCTGCACCATTAACCATACATCCGATATTTCCGTTGAGCTTAACGTAGTTGAGGTTCCACTTCTGAGCTTCAAGCTCAAGTGGGTCAATCTGGGTTGTATCTTCAAGCTCCTGAATGTCGGGATGTCTAAAGAGAGCGTTGTCGTCAAAGTCTATCTTTGCGTCAAGACAGATAAACTCTCCTTCCTTTGTCTGAACGAGTGGGTTTATTTCAATGAGGGAAGCGTCAAGTTCAAAGTACATCTTTGAGAGGGTCATTGCGATTTTAACGAACTGGGAGAGAAGCTTTTTATCCGTTATTCCGACCTTGTAAGCGATTTTCCTTGCTTGGTAAGGAAGGAGTCCTATGGCAGGGTCTACGTGTTCCTTGATGATGAGTTCGGGGTTTGTTTTCGCTATTTCCTCTATTTCCATTCCACCAGCCGCTGATACCATAAGGACTGGCCTTGAAACTTCCCTGTCAAGGGTTAGACCAACGTAGAACTCCTTGTCTATGTTTACGCCGGCCTCAACAAGGACACAGTTTATAGGAAGGCCCTCTGGGTTCTGATAGGTTTTAAGGCGGCTTCCTATCATTTGAGCTGCTATCTGTCCGGCTTCCTCTGGGGACTTTGCAAGTTTAACGCCACCAGCTTTGCCCCTACCACCTGCGTGAACCTGAGCCTTTACAACGACTACCGGTGTACCGAGTTCCTTTGCAGCCTGCTCAGCTTCCTGAGCGTTGTGGGCTACGATACCCTTAGGAACCGGGAGTCCGTACTTCTTAAAGATTTCTTTTGCTTGGTACTCGTGTATCTTCATCCTCTTCCTCCCGCCTTTTAAGTTGCCAATGATTTTAACAAAATTTTTACAAAAATTTAACGGGAATTAAAAAGTCAAGTGGCTCTTTAGTTGATGGGAGGGTTGAACTCCAGCTCTGTAAGCTCAACTTTTAGTTTTTCAACGTTATTTGTGTTTTTGAGCTTGACGAGGATAAGGGAAACACCTAAGGTTTTTTCAATCTCCTTTATTTTTTCTACGATTTCACTGTCTGGCTTTGAGGTTGGAACGAAGAAGATGAAGTTGTCGCCAGAGTACCTGACTATGTAGTTTGGTTGAACTTCCTTTTCAAGTAGTGAGACTACTCCTTTGAGTAACTTGTCCCCCTCGCTCCAACCGTTTTTGATGTTTATTTCCCTTAGTTTTGCAATGTCCAGAGAGTAGGCCTTGAACTCTCTTAGCTGTTCTTTAACGAGAGTGTAAACGTACTCAAAAGCATTCCTGTTGAACACGCCGGTAAGGGAATCCCTCAGGAAGTAGTCAAGTCTTCTCTCTTCGATTTCTTTTACAGTTTCTACGTTTAGGTAGTCCTCGCGGAGCTCCTTCGGTTCTTCGTTTAGCAGAATGGGAATAGCTGCAGAGACAACATCGGGGTCGTAGAGTTTCCCGGCCATTTCCATAATCTCGCTAATAGCCTCTTTCTTACTCCTTCCTTTCCTGTAGATTCTCTCGCTTGTCATTGCATCGTAAGAGTCTGCAACGGCTATTATTCTTGCTGCAAGTGGAATCTCTCTACCTTTAAGGCCTTTCGGGTAACCTCTACCGTCCCACCTTTCGTGGTGGTACCTTATCCCGTCAAGGGCTCCCTTTAGTGGCTCAATGTTTTTCAGGAGCTCATAGCTAAGTAATGGATGTAGTTTGATTATTTCGTACTCTTTGTCTGAAAGCTTTCCCGGTTTTAGGAGTATGCTGTCGGGGATACCTATTTTTCCAATATCGTGAAGGAGGCCTGCCAAGTATATGTTTCTGACCTCTTCCTCAGGGAGTCCCATTTCTTGAGCAATTCTCTTAGAGTAGTACGCAACCCTTTCGGAGTGACCGCGGGTGTATGAATCCCTTATCTCTATGCCCCTTACAAGGCTTTTTATTATTGTGTCCGTTAATCTTTCTTCCTTTTCTAACTTTCTGCGGAGCTCCTCTATTAGATTTCTGGTTTCAACGGAAATTCCTATAGCTTTAGCTATGTTCCTTATAAACTTCTTGTTTTCCTCGTTAAGAGGTTGGGTGCTTTTCCTGAAGAAGATACAGTAACCTATTGTCCTTGAGAATACCGTCATGGGGAGTCCTATGAAATATTTAATACCAAGCCCTCTTTCTTCCCTTGATAGAATGTCCTCTTTTGCTGTTTCTACTTCTTTTCCCATTTCAAGGATGTAAGGTTCTATTCCTTGGAGGTCAACAATCTTCCTTTCCAGTGTGCGATGTTCAGTTTGGGTAATTACCCTTATTTCTACTTTGTCCCTATTGTTATCGTTTAGAACACCTATGATTGCCCCGTCTGTACCTGTAATTTCCAGTGTTTTTTTCATGAGTTCGATGAACTCGCCGTTAAAACCTTTACCAACAGTAAGTAACTGAATGAACTGGGATATTGTTTCTGCTTTTTCGTCCCTCTCACGAATACTGTCTATCATCTGGTTGATGCTTTTCCTTATCCTTCCAAACTCGTCCCTTCCAATTTCTGGAACTTTCTGAAGTTTTCCGCTATGAATTTTATCTATGTCCTGTCGTATCCTCTTGAGAGGAATGAGGTAGAACTTTCTTATTAGTAGGATTAAAAGAATTTGAAGGAAGAGTGTTGCGGCAAATACAGTTAGAGCTACGTTCTTAGCAACGGAAGAAGCCTTTGACTTTATAACCTCTTTATTTAGGAGAACTTTGACATTTAGCGGGCCGTCAGGAAATAGGAGCTTTTTCTCTACAGAGAAAGAACCAATTTTGTTTTTGCCAAAGGAAACTTCCTTAATGTAAGGAGCTTTTTCAAGGATTTCCTTCAGTTTTGTTTTTTCCTTACTTGAGGTGATGGCTGTTGCTGTGACTTCAATGTAATTATTGGCGCTTTCTATGGTTGATGTTAGAAATCGCTTTTCTGTAATTGAGAGGGTGATAAAGTAACTAAAAAGGCCGATGCATATTGATATGACCGTGGAGGAGATAAGTAGAAGCCAGTACTTATCTATGCCCCGGCTCTGGCCATAGCCTCAACCTGTACAGTGGACGAGTTTAAGCTTGCCGTCTGCCCGGATGTTAAGGTTTTTAAATATGACTTTCTGGACAGCAGGGTCTTTCAGAAGGTCTACTCCACGGTTCCAGCTCTCAATTAAGTTTATCAAAATCTCCTTGTGGCGCAATAGGTTGCTATTTACGACTATACTGTAGGTTTTAAGAGGAGAAGCTGGTCTTTTCACAGCTATACGGCATATGAGAACCCACTTGTTATTGTTTCCTGTTATGAACTTAGCGGTTTCTGTGTCCGTTATAAATGCGTTGTAACGGCTCAAGTTCAGGAACTTTATAAGACTATTCCTGTCCTGAACTATGTCCACGTGGACTTTAAGGTACTTCCTTGTGAGGAAGCCGGTGAACTTACTTGCTTCAAATGGAGCTGCAAAGTAGCATCTATCCGTGAGGAGGCAGACATCGTTGTCGCTGCTACAGCTGCCAAAGCTTAGAAGGCCTGTTATTAGAGTAGCTAAGAGGATTTTTCTGCCCATGTAGAAATTTTAAAAAAAATTAAAGCTTTTTCAACCAAGAGCTTTTTACTTTTGCTTTTACTTTTCACACTCTACTAAGAGGTCCGCGATGTGAAGAGCTTTTACCTTGGAGCTCACCCTTTCTAAACCTTCTGCTATGTTCATAACGCAGCCGGGACACTCCGTCGAGACGGCGTCGGCAGCTGTGGCCTCTATGTTCTTAGCTTTCTTGAGCTGTATTTTTCTTGATATTTCTGGATACGAGAGTTTGAATGAACCACCCATACCGCAGCAGTTGTCAGCTTCCTCCATGCTGATGAACTTAACGTTTTGGAGGGCCTTAAGCACGTCAATCGGGTAGTTCCTCGGTATCTTCTGTCCCCTTACGATGTGGCAGGGGTGATGCCAAGTTACTTTTATGGGTTGTGGATACTTCCATCCTTTAATTTTGTCTATGTTTTCAAATAGGACCTCTATTAGCTCCTTAACTGAGTACGGGAAGCTCTTGTAGAAGGACTTTAGAACGTGTCCACAGGTTGCACATGCCGTTACTGCAAAGTCAAAATCTTCCTTTAGTTCTTTAAAAACTTTAAAGTTTTCCTCTTTTAGCCTTTCAAAAGTTTTTAGGTCTCCAGAAAAGAGGGCTGGAGCTCCACAGCACCCTTGTTCTTTTGGAACAAAAACGGAGTATCCAAGGGCGTTTAATACTTTCACTACGTTCTCTGCCGTCTGGGTGTAGAAGTTGTTAAACATACATCCTGTAAAGAAAACAACTTTTCCTTTTTCTTTGTCAGCCTTAAACCACTTATCTCTGTCGTTAAAAGGTTTTGCTTTGGGCTCTGGTATTAGAACTTTGCCGAGTTTTGGAATCTTAAAGGGGAGTAGCCTGTTCTGGGAGCTCTGGGAGCTCTTTGGGAGTAACTTGGTAAAGGGAGCAGAGAGCTTAGTGGCAGTTTCAAGGAGTTTCCTGTGGCTAAACAACTTAACTGCAGCCTTTTTCTCTGGGGATAGACCGAACTTCTCTACGGCTAAGCTTCTGGCAGGGATTATTATCTTCTCATAGTCAACCATAACGGGACAAATTTCTGCGCACCTTAAACAGGTTGTACACAGGTTAAAAAAGTGGGCAGCCTCCCTGTCAAGTTCCACTACCCCTTGGTTTATCATGTTGGCCAAGAAGATTTTTCCCCTTGCAACAGAAGGCTCTTCCCTCGTAACGTTAAAGACGGGGCAGACGGTTCTACAGGAACCACACCTTACGCACTTTTCTAAGAGCTCTCTGCTTACGCCGGGGATTTTCTCTTTGGCCATTTACTTCTCCGCAGGAAAAAATTCCACCTTTAAAGGGTAACTTCCAAATTTATGTTTGGAGGGGAAGGTTAGTCAAAAACTACCTCTTGAGCGTTAAAAATGGGACCTTCAACACAGCACCTTTTATAGCCCTTTGTGGTTTTTACGGTGCACCCAAGACAGGCGCCAACACCACAGGCCATTCTCCTGTCCATAGATAGGTAACACTCAACTCCTATTCTTTCTGCTATTTCCTTAACCTTTTTCAGCATCGGGGTAGGGCCGCAGGCTACCCACCTGTAGTCGGTATACTCTTCAAGCTCTGCCGTAACAAATCCGGTCTTACCGTAGCTTCCGTCCTCTGTGTAAACCGTGCAGTCAATTCCTGCATCCTCAATAAAGGGAAGGGCAGAAAGGGTCTCCTTTGTCCTCTCTCCGTAGAGGAGCTTAACCCTCTTTCCCTTCTGTTTAAAGAGTTTCGCAGCTAAGAAGACTCCTCCTATACCGATACCGCCGGCGATAAATAGGTAGTTACTTGCGTCATCCTCAATGAAGTTACCCAAGGGCATCAGAATGGAGACTCTATCTTTAACCTCTGTTAAGAGAGAAGTTCCTCTACCGTAAACCCTGTAGAGAAATGAAACGTTGTTACCCCGAACGTCAAAAATGCCCAAGGGACGGCGAAGGAGAGGGTCAAGCTGTAAAGAGCTCCTTACCTGAACCATTCCAAACTGACCGGGCTTTATCTTAGAGAGTGTCTTCTCGTCAACTTCAACGGTTAACAGGTAGTCCCTTCCGGTTACGTGTCTGTTCTCAACTACTCTAAACTCCATAACTATTCTCTCTTTGAGCAGATTTTTCCTTCGGCAATCTCCATGAGGGCGATTACTGTCTTTTTGTGCTCTTCACCCTTTTCGTCCTTGCCGAAAGTGTAAGAGTCAATAGTGTAAAGGTGTCTTGCTCTCTTGGCTGCTACGTGGACGGTTTCGTAGTAGTTCCCGATTTTCTCAACTACCGGCTCTAATGGTATCCTCTTAGACATGTCCAACCTCCTCAATTAAGCTTTACGGATGAGTTCTACTATTTCCCTATCTTCCACCAACTTCTCAATTTCTCCCGATAGCCTATCGGTCCTGCACTTTTCGGCTGTAATGATAGACCTTAACCTCTCAAAGGCAACTTCTAAGATGTCGTTTACGACTATGTAGTCGTACTCAAGGGCTTTCCCTATCTCCTCACGGGCTATCCGTAACCTTTTCTTTATAGTCTCTTCGTCGTCAGTTCCTCTCTTCCTGAGGCGTCTCTCAAGCTCTTTAAGGGAAGGAGGAAGGATAAAGATGAGAACGGCTTCTGGGAAGTTCTTTTTAACTTGGAGAGCTCCCTGAGTGTCTATGTCAAGCAGAATGTCCTTCCCTTCCTCTAAGGCTTTTAAAACTTGGCTCTTTGATGTTCCGTAGAGGTTCCCGTAAACCTCTGCCCACTCCAAAAAGTCCCCTTCCTCTATCATCCTCTCAAAGGTTTCCCTGTCAACGAAGAAGTAGTCCCTGCCGTTTAGCTCTCCCGGCCTTGGCTTCCTCGTCGTGTATGAGATTGAGAACTCCATGTTTGGAAACTCTTCAAGGAGCATATGGCAGAGGGTAGTTTTACCCGTTCCTGAAGGGGCTGAGATAACTATGAGGAGTCCTTTCTGCTTTCCCATCTTTTTCTCCTCACTCAACGTTCTGAACTTGCTCTTTTATCCTTGCTATCTCTGTCTTTATGGCAATAACTGGGTCTGTTACGTCAATCTCCTTTATCTTGTTGCCGAGGGTGTTTATCTCCCTGTGCATCTCTTGACACAAGAAGTCAAGAGTCTTACCTACCGGTTCTTCTGATTTCAGAAGTTCTCTAAAACGGGAAATGTGAGCCTTTAACCTTGATATCTCCTCAGAAACATCCTGCTTTTCGGCTAAAAAGGCAACTTCAAGCTCAAGGCGTTTTGTGAAGTCCTCGGGGAACTCATCCCCCTTTAGTAGTTTCTGAACCTTTTCCTTTAACTTTTGAAAGAGCTTCTCCTCTATCTCTTCAACCTGCTTTTCAAGGTCTAAAAGGGTAGACTCTATTCTCTCAAGTCTTTCTAAGAAGTAGTTTTTAAGCTTTTCTCCCTCTGCTTTTCTTGCACTATCAAGCTCTTTTAGTGCGCACTCAATAGTTCCTAAGAGAATTTCTTTAAATGGCTCTACTTCAAGCTCCTCTTTAACGAAAATCTCAGGAATTGAGAGGAGGTCTTTAAGGGAAACCTGAATTTCCCTCCCGGAAATAGCCCCAATCCTTTCGGCAGCCTTTACGTACTTAACGGCTTCAGCGTAGTTAACGGAGATGGGAACGGTAACGTCCGGTGAGAGCCTGTAGTAGAGGTAGAGGTCAACGTCTCCTCTCTTTATGTACTTTGACACAAGGGCGTTTATCTCGTTTAAAAAGGGATTAAAAATCCTCGGTATGGAAAAACGTGTTCTTAGGGCTTTTCCGTTGAGGGTTTTAATTTCAACGGATATCTCTATAAGCTCGTTACGTTTAACGCACTTTCCGTATCCGGTCATGCTCTTCAAGGTTCACCTCTTCTACTTAAATAGTGCCTGATTAATCTTTATCGTTGCTCTTTCCCTTAAAAGGTTTACAAAGTTGGCGTAGTTGCTCTGACGTTTTACGTTAAGGATAAACTCCTTAATCTGCTCCATCTTTTCCTTATCGTAACCGTCAACTCTTATCTCTGAAGTAGGTTCAAAGACCCCGTAACCATCTGAAAGGACAATAACCATTTTCACTCCACTGTGGAGGGCAAAGAGCTTATCAACATCATCGGGACTTAGAGGTTTAAACTTCTCAAAGAATGAAGCTTTGTCTAACCCCTCTACCTTTTCTGTTAAGCTTCTGTTCTCCTTGAGGAAAGCTGTTGCAGCTTCCTTGGCAAGCTTTAGGGCTTTTTGTGTCTTTAACTTTTTGGCTATTTCTTCTTTTACTGACTCTAAGGGTTTAACCTTTTCTCCTTCCTGCTTAAAGAAAACGTAGAAATTGTCCCTATCGCTGTAAAATCCGAAGGGCTTGTTTTTAAACTTTTTCTCTATCAGCTCTTTGTCTGTAACGGGTTCTGGAGAAAACTTTTGGAGCTCTTCTTTTTTTCCTCCCTTTGCTAACCTAAAGGCCTCCTTTGCTCTATCGCTTGCTCCCTCTTCTCCCTTGGGAATTTTTATCAGAAAGTACTGCTCTCCGGTCTTCTCTGTGAATTCTCCCTTATGGGCCTTGTAGTAGTCCTCTATCTCTTTTTCTGTTACTTCCGGTTTAAAACTGTCTACAGGGAAGAGCTTAAAGGAAAAGTCCCTCTTCCCGAAGGTCTCCTTGTAGAGCTCCTTTACCTCATACTCCGTAACGGAAGGGGAACGGTTGATGACTTCTAAGAGCTTTTGAATCGTTAAGTCTTCCCTTACCATCTCCTCAAAGGTGTGTTTTGTGAGCCTGTTGGCCTTGAGGAACTCCTCGTAGAGCTCCTTAGAGAACTTTCCGTCCTTTTTAAAGAGGGGAGATTCCATAATCTCCTTTGCAACCGCCCAGTCGCTTACCTTTATTCCCTCCTCCTTTGCTGCCTGCAGAAGGAGCTCCCTTGTTATTAACCTCTGAAGTGCCGTAAGCTTTATCTCCTTTTCCGGAAAGAGCTTCCTGAAGTTTTCACCGAACTGCTGTTCAAGCTCCCTGACGAGACTGCTGTACTCTCTGTTAAACTCAACAAAGTCTATTCCTTTACCGTTGACTGTTGCAACCTCGTTCCCAGAAGGTCCAGAGATTGACCCTCTCCCCCAGACTAAAAAAATCGTCCCCACGAAGGAGGCGGCCACAATCCAGAGGGGAATGCTAAAGGCCCTCATATTTTTCCTTATCTTTGAAAGCATGAACCCTCCGAGCTTGAAAATTTATAGGAAGGATTTATACTTGAAATTAGCAGCTATCTCAAGGAATAGGGAGCGCTTTCAGTGAAGAAGAGTTTTGAGAAGCCGGTGGCCGACGTTAGGTCCATCCTTGAAAAAGCTGAAAATTTCATAAAGTCCAAAAATTACAGAAAAGCTGTAGAAGAGTTAGAAAAACATAAAATAAGAAGTGTTGACTACTTCCTCCTCCTTGCAGAGGCCTACGAGGGTTTGGGAAACAGCGAAAAGGCAGAGTTTTACCTTGAGGAAGCCCGTTTCCTTGATACGGAGCTCCGCTCAAAGGAAAAACTCCGTAAAGGTATCACCTTGGCCTCTATGAAGAACTTCCGTGCTGCCGAGCAGGCTCTCCTTGAGTCTGTAAAGCTCAACCCCTTTGAGAGGGATGCCTACTACGAGCTATACAGGCTCTACAGGGAAACCGGTAACCACAAGAAGATGGTTGAAACTTTACAGAACTTAATGACAATAGACCCCTTTTCATCCTTCCCCTACCTTGAGCTTTCAAGGCTTTACGCCTTGAGGAGGCAGTACAAGAAGGCTGTTGAAGTTCTACGCTTTGGCCTTGAGAGGATAGACCTTCCGGAGCTCCACTTTGAGCTCGGAAAAGTCCTTGCCGATATGGGAAAGGTGGAAGAGGCAAAGGAGGAGCTCTCAGAGGCATGCCGTCAGGACTTCTTAAACGTTGAGTATCGCCAAAAGCTTGCCGAAGTAATGGTTAACGACGAGGATTACGAGGGAGCTCTGCAGGTTGTTATGTCTACTTTAGAGCTTTACCCCGATGCCGTTTACGTAATACAGAGCGCTGCTGCCCTTTATGACCTCCTCGGAAACGAGGAACTTGCCGAGTACTACTACAGACTTGCCATTTCAAAGTCTGAAGGTTTCGTTAGAGAAGACTCCTTAAAGCTCTTCTCCGAGTTCCTTGCAGAGAAAGGACGCTACGACCAAGCAGAAGAGATACTGAGGGAGATTATTGACACCACCGATAACCTCTGGATTTTACTTGATGCCTTCTCTGAGCTTGCGATAATCCTCGTTGAGCAGGAAAGGTATAAGGACATCGTTGAAATTGGCAAAAAGCTCATGAAACACCCCGAGCTCACCGAAGAAGACTACTGTGAAATTGCCGAAATAGTCGCCGATGCCCTCTACGAGGACAAAAACTACGAGGAGGCCTTAAAGTACTACAGGGAGATTGTTTCCTACTCAAAGGACGAAAAACTGATAAAGCGCTCTTACTCAAAACTTAAGGAAATTGAGGAGATACTTTCACTTGAAAGGATGCTCTAAAGGTCATGGACAGAGAGCAAAAAGAGCTTGAATTCTTAAAAGGAAAAGTTAGCCTATTACAAAGAGCTTCTGCGTAACTTGATAATTCTGCTAATTTCTCTTGTTGGAGGAACGACGGGTTTACTTTTCAAGCTGGAACATCCAGTTTTTTTCTGCCCTAATTTTGACTGTTGGAGTTATGATAGAAATTTTCATAGTGTTAGAAATTTTAAGTGAACTTGTAGAGGAGTTGAATAAATAGAAAGAGAAGCCTTGATAGCTCTAATAGTGGGAATAGCAATAGTTGTTCCTTTCCTCTACGTGATTCATAAGATGGTAAGGGTGGTGGCGTAGACTTACCCTTGGGACTGTTTGAAAAATCCATAAGACCAAGAAGAGAACCCACGAAACAACTCCGCAATGTGGTAACTCTTCGTCCTCTCATAACTACCAAGCGTTTGTTTAACCTCTACAAATATCTCCTCCAACTCCACAAGTTTCTTGCACTTCAACCTCAAAGGGAAGCAAACTCCAACTCTGAAAGTTTCTCTAACCTTGATGTAGGGTCTAAGACCAAGCATAATAGCGTTCATAATGAAACTTTCACTATCATAGGCTTTATCCACTATTTTAGTTTCCGTCTAATACAGCCAGAGGAAAATGAGTGGATAAAGCCAGAATAAACCTTTTACCGTTATCAAGGTGAACACTCAGAATAACAGCTTTAACATAGCTCGTAATCTGTGTTTCTCTTAGGATTCTTAGGGGGTAAAGTTCGTTGTACTTAAAGCCAGTACCGTCAATAATCGGGCGGGTTACCTGCTGTGATATTTGTTAAGGAGTTTTCCGGACAGGAAGTTGTGGAAGTCAATTAGGGTTGCCAAATGACTTGAAGGAAGAGCATTAATAGGATGATGTCGTCTGGATACTTTTTGGAGGTTTATGAAATAACTTATTATTAGTCTGCCTCTCTGGTGCATGTTAGGAGTTGATGAGTTTTAGGGGTTTGTTGGGTTTAAGTTTTTTTGCTCTGATGTCGGAAAAGGTAAGTTTTTTTTCTTCTTTTTGCAAAAGATGTGGTAAAATCAAGGAACATAATTAAGATGCCACCAAAATGGGGGGTGGAAGATGTTGAAAAACATTTCTAGTAAACTTAGAGAGCAGAGTGAAAAAGTGAAGGGAAAGATTCCTGTAGTAGACCTTTCAAATCTTGGTGTTGAAAAAATAAATGAATCAATAAAGCAGCTTAAAGACGTTTTGCCACTTGTAAAAGAGGCTGGTTATACACTGTCAGAAATTGAAGTTGAGGTTGGGATGCCTCCAACGGTTATCATCCATTTCCAAGTGGGTTCTGGTAGTACTAGTCTTGAGGACATTTTATCTGAGCTACGGGAAGAAAATAAAGTTGGATATTCAATTATAAAGGGTCTTCTTTTTGCTTCAAAAGTTCAGGAATCCTTAAAGTTAAAGGATGAAAAGTTAGAAGAGGTAGAAATAGAGTTGGGAATCCCTCCAAAAGTGGTGTTACATTTCCAGAAAAGTTAATACAGTAAAAGCAAGAGAGGGGATAATGAGATGTCAGAACAAAGATTAAATACTTTTATTTTGGTAGCATTGTTTTTGCTAATTGGATTTGTTTTCTTTCACGTTTTTTTTGAAGCTAAGCTTTCAAATTTTAGTTATGAATTAATGGCAGCTGTTTTAGGGACTGCTTTTACTGTCGCTGTGATGGCAGTAATTCTAAAGTGGCAATACAAAGAAGAACAAAAAAGTGAATACGCCGTCCATGTGTTCAGGGCGAAACTTAAGATATACCAAGAATTGTTGAAGCTGATATTTGAGATGGATGATGACAAAATAATAGAAGATAAGGAAATAACAATTATTGAGAACAAAATAGGAGAAGCATGCTTAGTTGCAAATGCGTCTTTAGTGTCTATGCTTTCACAGTTCCTTCTCCAACTTAAAATGTATGGACGCCTCTATCCTAGAGATATGGATGAGGAACAGATAGCTCATTTTGTTAAATACTTCAGGGAAAATAAGGAGCGCCTCGCTTTTAATAAGCGAGTGGCTGATTCTGAACCATTAAATGAAAAGAACTTCTCCAAATTTTTCGTGACGCTTGATGAAATAGTTCAAGGAATGAGAGAAGACCTTGCGGTTGTGGAAGGAGATGTAAGGGAACTTATAGAGCATTTTGTGGACATGCCTTTTGATAGTTACGGCTTGATAAAGAAGCCTAATATTGTTAGTTAATGGCATAAACTCTATAAGTTTCATCATCCTAGACTATCCTGTTTTGGAGTTCTGTTGCTCTTTCAAACTCCCGGATTTACCCCTTTACAATCAGCCTTCTCTTTGTTAAATTTCCACCTGCTCTTCTTTGGTGGAAAACGCAAATTTTGGGAGGTTTCTTAGATGCCACTGGATAAAGACGTTGTGCAGGAGATTGTAAAGAAGTACGGCTTCCACGAGAAGGACACCGGTTCTCCAGAGGTACAGATTGCTCTCTTAACTGAGAGGATTAAGAGGCTCACAGAGCACTTCAAGGTTCACAAGCACGACAACAACAACAAGAGGGCTCTCCAGAGGCTCGTTGGAAGAAGAAAGAAGCTCCTCAAGTACCTCAGGGAGAAGGACTTTAACAGGTATCAGAATATCGTTCTTAAGCTCGGTCTCAGAAAGTAAGGGAGGCTCTCTGCCTCCTTTTCGCTTTCTCCCCTTCCCCTCCCCCTCATCCCTCCTCTGTTGTGTTATTATTTTGCCTGAATTAACTTAACTTAAGTTAAAGAAAGTTTCGTTTGGAGGTAAAAATGTCTATATCGGAAGTTGCAACTAACGTTGGTGGCCGGCCTTTGCGCTTTCAGACAGGAAAAGTCGCAAAGCAGGCTGATGGAGCTGTCCTTGTATCTCAGGGGGACACAACCGTCCTCGTTACGGCAGTAATGAGCGATGAGCCGAGGGAGGATATAGACTTCTTCCCCCTCCTTGTTGAGTATAGAGAAAGGGCTTACGCGGCAGGAAAGATTCCCGGAGGTTTTATAAAGAGGGAGGGTAAGCCTACCGACGAGGAAGTTCTAAAGTCAAGGGTTATTGACCGTTCCATAAGACCAATCTTCCCGAAAGGTTTTAGAAACGACGTTCAGGTTATAGCCTTTGTTATATCGGCAGACCAAGAGAACGACCCTGCAGTCCTTGCAATTAACGGAGCTTCTGCTGCCCTTCACATATCAAGGATACCCTTTGAAAAGCCCGTTGGAGCTGTAAGGGTCTGCAGAATAAACGGAGAGCTCGTCATAAATCCCTCTTATGAGGCCCAGCAGGAGGCCGACATAAACCTGATAGTTTCAGGAACGGCCGACGCCGTTGTAATGGTTGAGGGAGGGGCTAAGGAAGTTCCAGAAGAAGAAGTCCTTGACGCTATCCTCTTTGCCCACGAGGAGATAAAGAAAATCATTAAAGCTCAGGAAGAGCTCCGCACCCTTGCCGGTAAGGAAAAGTACGAGTTTATCGCTCCTTCCTTAGATGAAGCCACAAAGGCCAAGATAGAGGAGTGGGTATTTGAGAGGATAGAGCCAATCATCACAATTCCGGATAAGAAGAAGAGGAGAGAGGAGCTCCGTAAACTCAAAGAGCTCATGCTCGTTGAGCTTAACATTCCGGAAGAGGAGCAAAAGCTTGCAGAGGAGGCCTTTGACGAGGCCGAGAAGAAGTTCGTCAGGAAGATGGTTCTTGAGAAGGGCGTCAGAATTGATGGAAGGAAGCCCGACGAAATCCGTCCTATCACTATAGAGGTTGGACTCCTTCCGAGGGCTCACGGTTCTGCCCTCTTTACCCGTGGACAGACTCAGGCCCTCGTTACTACCACCCTTGGAACGCCGGAAGAGTACCAGCTCGTAGAAGGTTTAATGCCTGAAGAGCAAAAACGCTTTATGCTCCACTACAACTTCCCACCCTTCTGCGTTGGAGAGATATCTCCCCTAAAAAGGCCCGGAAGGAGGGAAATTGGACACGGAGCTCTCGCAGAAAGAGCCCTTGCTCCGGTTATTCCACCGGAGGAAGAGTTCCCATACGTTATAAGGGTAGTTTCGGACATCCTTGAATCAAACGGCTCTTCATCAATGGCAACAGTTTGCGGTGGTTCTCTCTCCCTCATGGACGCCGGAGTTCCCATAAAGGCACAGGTTGCCGGCATCGCAATGGGACTCATTATGGAGGAGGACAAGTTCGTCGTCCTCTCTGACATCTTAGGGGACGAAGACCACTTGGGAGACATGGACTTTAAGGTTGCAGGAACGAGGAAGGGAGTAACTGCCATTCAGATGGACCTAAAAGTTAAAGGAATAAGCAGAGAAGTCCTCTCTAAGGCACTTGCTCAGGCAAGGGAGGGAAGGCTCTACATCCTTGACAAGATGGATGAGGTTATATCCAAACCAAGAACTGCCATTTCACCTTACGCTCCGAGAATTGTTACAACCAAGATAGAGCCAGAAAAGAGTAGAGACCTTATAGGACCTTCCGGTAGGACGATTAAGACAATCATAGACAGAACCGGCGTTAAGATAACCATTAAAGAGGACGGAACTGTTCTCGTCTCTGCCCCATCTGAAGATGCTGCAGCTCAAGCCCTCAAGATGATTGAGGACGTGACGAAGGATTTAGAGATTGGTGGAACTTACCTTGGTAAAGTTACAAGGGTAGAAAACTACGGAGCTTTTGTAGAGCTTGCTCCCGGTAAAATCGGACTTGTTCACATCTCTAAGCTTCCTCCTGAAATGAGGGAGAACATCTTTGAGCACATAAAGGTTTCCGACATCATTCCCGTTAAAATCGTTGAGTTTGACCAGCTCGGAAGACCTAAGCTCAGCCGTATAGATGTTACTCCCGAAGAGGAAAAGAGGTTAAGACAGCAGGGTGGATTCTACGCTGAACCGGAGAAGACAGATGAGTAACTGGGCTTGTGGATGGATCTATACAAAAGGTTTAAGGATAGAGTTTGAGGATAGGTTTCTTGACGTAGCCGTTAAGCTCCACTCCTTCCTTGGCGGAAAGTTGGAGAAGGAGGGGAGCTCCTTTATCTTTTCACTTTCTTCCTATCCAGAAGTTAAAGAGGTTGACCTTTCCTTTATAAGAGGAGTCTTTGAGGCCGGTGGAACTTGGGGTTCAAAGACGCTCTTTATCCCGATAGTTAAAAAGTTTTCAAAAGAGATGGAGGAGTTCCTTTCACCCTTTTCACCTCTTAAAACAGAAATTGGCTTTTTCGTTACCGACGGGGCGGAGCTCCTTATTCACGCTCTCTACGACGAGGAGACGGAAGAGCGTTCAGAGTTTTTCTTTGAAAAGTTCCTCTCAATGCTGACCGGTGAAATCTGGGAGAGGAAGGCCTTTAAGTTTTCTCTTGAGGAAGGAGCTCTACCACCCTTTAAAAAGAGAATTTCTGACAGCGGTTGGGACTTACACCTTATAAAACTCCTAAAGAAGGAAGGTAACCTCTACTTTTTTGACACTGGCGTAAGAGTTTCTCCTCCTCCCGGCTTTTACTTTGACCTTGTTCCCCGTTCCTCCATCTATAAGAGCGGATTCATCCTTGCAAACTCTGTCGGAATCATAGACATGACCTACAGGGGAACTATTAAAGTTCCCCTTATAAAAGTTGACCCAGAGAAGCCCGACCCGGAGCTCCCTTGGAGAGCCGTTCAGCTCATCCCGAGGCGTTTCTTCCCCTTAGAGGCTAAAGAAGCTCCTTCCCTTGACCAGACACTAAGGGGAGAGGGGGGATTCGGAAGCACAGGATAGGGGGATGGTGTGATACCGATAAAGGACATAAACCCAAGCCGCAGAACTCCTGTTGTTACCATAGCACTAATAGTTATCTGCACTGCTGTTTTTCTCTACGAGCTCTACCTTGGGGCTTTTAACCACATCTTCGTAAAAATGTTCGGCGTTATACCTTACGAGATTTCTCACGGTGTAGATATCCCCCCACCAAGTCCCGTAGCCCCTTACGGTAACCTCATTTCCCACCAGTACCTCCACGGTGGGCTTTTCCACATCTTGGGCAATATGCTCTTTTTGTGGGTTTTTGGGGACAACGTTGAAGACAGGCTGGGAAGGTTTAGGTTCTTCCTCTTCTATACTATCTGTGGGATATTCGCAGCTCTCCTGCAAGTTTGGGTTTATCCCGACTCAAAAATTCCACTAATAGGAGCTTCTGGCGCTATAAGTGGCGTTCTCGGTGCTTATATGGTATTTTTCCCGAGGGCACAAATAGTAACGCTCATTTTTATTTTCTTCCTCATAGACATCATTGTCCTTCCTGCTGCTCTTTGGATATCCGTTTGGTTCTTAATGCAGTTTGTTAGTGCCCTTCTTTCAGTAAACCACCTTTCAATGGGAGGAGTTGCTTGGTTTGCCCACATCGGGGGATTCCTCGCTGGCGTAATCTTAGCTAAGTTCTTTGCACCAAAAGAAAATGAGATGGGAAGTTATAAGGTTTAAACTTGCTGTTGAGATTTTAAACTTTCTTCTTCAGAAAGGAGATTTTGTTTCAACCCCAGAGATTCAGAAGCATTTATTCTCTTTGGGGCTTCTGGAAAGTGTTTCACCTGCCGGAAAAGATAGGAGAAAACTAAATAGGCTTCTTTCCTTTCTTGAGTCTACAGGCTATATAGAATCTGAAAGAGCTGATTTACGGGGGAGAAAACCTCAAAGGTGGCGAGTTAATGAAAAGGCTTTGCCTTACTTGGTATCTATTTCTGATGAGGAAATGGTGTCGCTTTTAACCTTTGCTACTTTTGTTCCAGAAACTTACAGGAATCTACCGATATTTTCTCCCTTCTTAGAGCTTCTTTGCCGTTTGAGTAAACGGTTAGATGGAAGTAAGAAAGAACTGATAGAGGATTCTTTTGTCTATGAGACTCAGTTCTTAGAAAAGTTTGTTTCTTTTGACCAAGAAGTGCTTATACAGGTTCACAGAGCTATAATAGAAAACAGAGCTCTAAGGGTTAAATACAAGGGTTCAGAGGTCTTTAAGATTTTTCCGTTAAAGATTTTCGTTTACAACGGAGTCCTTTACGTTGGAGCTCTAAAAGAGGATAAGGAAGATAAGAGTTATAGAACCTACTACTTAGCTGGTTTGAAAGTCCTTGAGGAGCTGAATGAGACGTTATCAAAGTTTTATCGTAAGCAGTTTAGAAACATTACCTTTGGTATGAAGGATGAAGAGCCTTTTCTTTTTGGAATGAGAGTTGCTTTAAAAGGGGGAATGGACTACTTCTCTGAGCCTCAAGTGTTTTCTACACAGTTTTTCTTCAAGAAAGAGAAAGAAAGTTACCTCATCTACCTTGTTGGTTTCTTAGGTTCACGGTTTACGAGTCGTTTTCTGGTAGAAGAGGTTCTGGAGATAATTCCTCCCTCACAAGATATGATAGCAATGGCTAAAGAGCGAAAGTTGAAGGAAAAGTATTCTAATCTCTCTTTTAGTCTTGAAGAGAATAGAAAGAAATTCTCGCTTTTTGTGGAAGAGCTCCGTTACTTTCTGAAACAGAGAAAGAGAGCACTTGAAAAGCTGGAAAAGGAGGGGATTTAGGACGCCTATTGACTAATAAAACTTCTAATGTTTCTACGACGTAAATCTAAAGAGGAGATTGGTATGAATGGGAGGTCAGCTCTTATCTTGAATCGCTAAATAGGTTTTTTGAAGGTCTAAAAAATTCCTATAACAGAGAAAGGAAGTCTTACGAAAAAAAGCTTTCTTTCTTTGGATCTTTTGGTGTTTTTCAGAGTGTGAAGGGAAATAAAGAACAAACGGATAATTTCCTAGCTTCTGACTTTAATCTTATTAGGAGTATGAGTCCTGACTAAGATAGAATCTCGTATTATGAGTTACTTAAGTGATATAATTGCCGAGAATAAATAATAAATTGGGGAGGTAACCATGGCAGGTAAGCCCTTTGATGCGAAAGAACAAAATTTGATGGAGCTTATTCAGGGACACTACTTGTTTAAGGTTCCTGATTATCAAAGACTTTATTCTTGGGGAGAGAGAAATTGGAAAGAATTTTTAAGAGATCTGATAGATGCTTTTAAAAATAACATGCCTCATTATTTAGGTTCTATAATCTTAAGAAGAGCGAGAGATAAAAAGTGTGGTGGCTTTTCTGTATATACTGTTTACGAGGTGATAGATGGTCAGCAAAGACTTACGACTTTGATTATTATGCTTAAAGCTATAAATGATCTTTTAGGTGATGAAGTGTTTAGCTTAAAAAGAGGGAATTGCTTCGTTTTAGAGCTTGGAAATTTAAATGAAGAATTTTTTAGAAAATTCTTAGGAGGAGAAAGCTTTTCACGCGAAGATTTGAGATTTTTAACTAACAGGTTAATAAGGGATGCTTACGAGTATTTTAAAGCAAAACTTGGCGAACTTGATGATATTGGAGGATTTATTGATTTTCTCTATAAAAAACTTTTTGTTGTAAAGACGGAAGTTGAGGATGAAAAGATATCAATAAAGATTTTTGAGACTATTAATGATAGAGGAAGACCTTTAACATACATTGATAAACTTAAAAGTTTTTTAATGTTTGTTTCTACTAAACATTTAGCTGGGAAGTTCAATGAAGAGATAAATCTTACATTTTCGCAACTATTTAGGAATTTTGAGTATCTTAGAGAACTTGCAAGGATTACGGATGTGTCTTACTTTAGGGGATTATCTGAAGATGACTTACTTCGTTTTGTGTTTCACTACTTAGGAGAAGGATTATACGGTTACGTTCCGGAATATCCTTACGATGCTTCTTTGGAAAGCATTTTTAATGCTATAAAGCAAAGAATTGATGACTTAAGCCATTCAAAGTCTTTACTTGAAGAATTTCTAAAAGAACTTCTGATTACAATGAAGGGAGTCTTGAGGTCAGTACTGGAAATTCTACTTTCAGTTTTAATACCAACAGAAAGAGAGGGGATTTTGGAATCTTTTGGAGAACACGAGGTTGAATTTAATCCAAGGCTTTGTAAGCTAGTAAGATTTTTAGGACCTATTAGACATAGCTGGATTTTGCTAATTTTGCTGAAACTAAAAGGTTGGCTGGACGATAAGTGGATCTTACTCTTGGAAACCTTAGACTTAAGAGTTTATAAGCTTGTGGGCTCTCAGGTTAGAAGAGACTTATACTTGGATATAATAATAAAACTCAAAAATGAAACATTAAGTAAAAGGCTGGAGACAAAACTTAAAGACTTTATAAGGAGAGTTGCGAACGATTACAGGATAGTAGCCGTTTTGAACGGTCATATGTATGGAAATCCTGCTACTAAATATATCCTTTGGGAATACGTGAGGAATTTTCAAGAAGTAGAGGACTGTCAAAGATATCCTGATAGAAAATTTAAGGAATGTAGCATTAAAGAATTTGAAGAGCTTGAGGTGGAACACATATTACCAAGAAGCTTAGATATTGATCCTTCAAGTTTTGGATTTAGCGACAGGATAGAATATGAGGCTGGAGTTAACAAAATTGGGAATTTATCTTTGCTGAAGAGCAATTTGAATCAAAGGTGCAAGAATCGTTTACCCTCTTCGGAGGGTAAATATTTGGACGACTGTTATAAGAGTGATGAGAATAAGAACTGTGAACTTTACTTACTTGCATTAACTAACAGAAATTGGAATAAAGGAGAAATAGATAGGAGGACAAAGAGAATTACAGAGTTCGTGCTAAATAGATGGAAAGTTTAGAATAGTTTAGGTCGCTAAGTTAAGATCGGTCGCCCTCTGTGGGTGGCCTGTTAATTTCATAGTGTTCGTCCCATACGAGTTTAGGAGCTCCTGATATTTCAAAGAAATGAGATATTGCCTTAATAAGGTTTTTGTTTTCCAGTACTTCTTTTGAGGAAAGTATTAAGAAACGTTTCTCTTTCTTGTTATAGACTACCCTACCTCTTGGTGTATCGTCATACTCAAGAAGTTTGAGTTTGGGGTAGCGTAGTATTAATTTTTTCCAGTAACTAAAATGGTCAAAGGTTGGCTGGATAGTATCGCCGTAGCTTTCTCCACTTTCAAGAGGCTCTCTATAGCCGTCAATCTTTTCACCGTCTATTACCCAGAAGACTCCTATTTTTGCCATTGTTTTGTCCTCTGTTCACCTAACTATTACGGCGTCGAGCCCGAATATTAGCTTTACCATCTCCTTTGGAAACCCGTCTTCAACCTCGTAGAAAAATTTTCCCTTCTGTATTCCTTGAAAAGTGACTTTAAAGAACCTTTCAAATTCCTCTTCGCCGATGACAAACTTGAGCCAGATTTTTCCTTTGCCGGAGTAAGGATCTTTTGTCTGAATAATCATCTTCCCTCCAAATGACTTTTGTGAAAAGAAGAGTAGAGCTGAAAAAGGACAGAATGCGACCTATAAGTTGAAAAGTTGATGCTTGGAGGTTGAAATGTTTTATGAAGTATTTATCATAAGAAAGGTGCATACTGTTGGTAGGAGGAAATGATGTCTGCAAGGCTTACCATAAGTATTGAGGAGGAGCTCTTAAAGGAAATAAAGAAACTTGCAAAGAAGGAAGGGAAAAGTGTGAGTGAGTTTGTTAGGTCATCTCTTAGGGAGTGGCTTACGGATAGGAAGAGACGGCAGGCAGGAATGAGACTTTTAGAGTTTGTTGGTTCAGTTTCTGAAGATGCTTTGAAAGAGCTTGAAGCCGAAAGAAGGAGAGCTGACCGTGATTGGTCTTGATACGGGTTTTTTCATCAAACTCCTGCAGGGACAGGCAAACCTTAAAGGTGTATGGCTTAGTGTGGTTGGAGGAAAGGAAAAAGCGGTTGTTTCCGTTCTGACACTGTTTGAACTTGAAAGGTTGAAGTTGAAAGGACTGATAAACTGTGAAGCTCTTGAAGCTTTGAGAGAGGCCATTTTTCTGAACTGTTTAGTGGTGGAAGTTAATGCCGATTTGGTTGTTGAGGCGGCAAGGTTGTCTTATGGATTGAAGTTGGCGACAGTGGATTCTATTATATTGGCTTCTTTTAAGCTGGCAGGTTGCAAAAAAGTGTTAACTACCGATAGTCTGTGGAAGAATTATAGGAGCAAGTTGATGAAAATAGAAATAATTTAAAAGGTTGAACTTTCTGCAAGGAGGTTGGATTTGGCTAAGGAGAAACTGTACATATTTGATACGACTTTAAGGGACGGAGAGCAGACGCCGGGAGTTAATCTGACAGTTGAGGAGAAGGTTCAGATAGCTAAGCAACTTGAAAGGCTTGGGGTTGACGTAATAGAGGCAGGTTTTGCCGTTAGCTCTCCGGCAGACTTTGAGGCCATAAGGAGAATAGCGAGGGAGGTTAAAAACTCAACCGTCTGCTCCCTTGCAAGGGCAGTAGAACTTGATATAAGGACGGCTTGGGATGCCCTGAAAGAGGGGCACAGGGTAAGGATTCACACCTTTATTGCTACTTCTGACATTCACCTTAAGTATAAGCTCCGTATGTCAAGGGATGAGGCTTTAAAGAGGGCCGTTGAAGCGGTTAAACTCATTCAGGACGTAAGCGAAGGAAAGGCAGAGGTAGAGTTTTCTGCAGAGGATGCCGGAAGGACCGACCTTAAGTACCTCTTTGAAGTTATAGAGGCCGTAATTGAGGCCGGTGCTAAAGTAGTAAACATTCCCGATACCGTCGGTTACGCTGTTCCTGATGAGTGGTACGAGAGGATTCTGGCAATAAAAGAAAACGTTCCAAACATAGACAGGGCAATAATCAGCGTTCACTGCCACAACGACCTTGGCCTTGCGACTGCTAACTCTTTAGTGGCCGTTAAAGCCGGAGCTCGTCAGGTAGAGTGCACCATCAACGGCATAGGTGAGAGAGCTGGCAACGCCGCAATGGAAGAGATAGTAATGGCCATAAAGGTTCGTTCCGACCAGTTTCCTGTCTATACTGAGATAGATACGACTCAGATATACAAGACCTCCCAGCTCGTTAGCAGGCTCACAGGCGTAATGATTTCAAGGACAAAGCCTATAGTTGGGGATAACGCCTTTGCCCACGAGTCCGGAATCCACCAGCACGGCGTCCTTGCCTGCCGTGAGACCTACGAGATAATGAAGCCTGAGGATATCGGCCTTAAGGAGTCAAAGATTGTTCTTGGAAAACACTCTGGTAGGCACGCCTTTAAGAAGAAACTTGAAGAGATGGGGGTGGAGCTCTCCGAAGAACAATTTGAAGAAGCCTTCAAGAAGTTTAAAGAGCTTGCTTCCCGTAAGAAAGAAATTTACGACGTTGATATAGAGCTCCTCATAGAAAACCTTGAGGGGGCAAAAGAGAGACTCTACGAGCTCCTCCACAACCAAGCAGTTAGCGGAGAGGGGATAATACCCTCTGCTACTGTTAAGGTGAAAACTCCAGAAGGAGAAAAACTTGGTCTTGCGATAGGTAACGGTCCTGTTGATGCTACTTATAAGGCGATAAAGAATGCCCTTGGAATAGGAGAGGAAGTAAAGCTCAAGGACTTTAAGATAAGAGCTCTAACCGCCGGTACAGATGCTTTAGCGGAAGTTTACCTAACAGTTGAAGCTGACGGCATAAGAGTAAGCGGTAGAGGTGTTGACTCTGACATTGTCAAAGCCTCTGCTCTTGCTTTCCTTGATGTTCTTGATAGACTTGAAAGGAGGAAGAGGAGAGAATAACAATCTTGACATTTGAGTGTTTAGTTAGCTTGATTTTGCTGTTTTCCTGACTATCATCTTTCCTTGACAAATTCTTTTCTCTTTGCTTATATTCAACCGCCAAACTTTCTATGGGAGGAGTAGTATGCCCACAATTAACCAGCTCGTAAGGAAGGGGCGCGAGAAGAAAGTTAAGCGCTCTAAAGCCCCTGCCCTTCAAGGATGTCCCCAGAAAAGGGGCGTCTGTATAAGGGTTTTCACGACTACGCCAAAGAAGCCGAACTCTGCTCTCCGTAAGGTTGCAAGGGTAAGGCTCTCAAACGGAATTGAGGTTACTGCCTACATTCCGGGAATCGGACACAACTTACAGGAACACTCCGTTGTTCTTGTAAGGGGTGGAAGGGTTAAGGACCTTCCGGGTGTTCGTTACAAGATTATCCGTGGAGCTCTTGACGCCGCAGGCGTTGAGGGTAGAAGACAGTCCCGTTCCAAGTACGGAACAAAGAGACCAAAAGACCAGAAAAAATAACCATTAGGAGAGGAAGGACATGCCGAGGAGAGGACCAGTTCCACCAAGGGAGATTCCACCCGACCCGGTTTACGGCGATAAGCTCGTTGCAAAGCTCATTAACAAGGTTATGAAGGACGGTAAGAAGAGCAAAGCTGAAAAGATTGTTTACGGAGCTTTTGACCTCATCAGGGAAAAGCTCGGGGAAGATCCTCTCAAAGTATTCCACAAGGCTGTTGAAAACGTAAAACCAATAATGGAAGTACGTCCACGCCGTGTAGGTGGTGCTACATACCAAGTACCTATGGAAGTGAATGAGAGAAGGCAGATTCACCTTGCCCTCAAGTGGATCGTGGACGCTGCACGCGCTCGTTCTGAGCGCGGAATGGTCAACAAGCTCGCCAACGAGCTTATTGACGCCTACAACGAAAGGGGTGGAGCTTACAAGAAGAAGGAAGAAGTTCACAGGATGGCAGAGGCCAACAAGGCGTTTGCCCACTACAGGTGGTAATCTAAGGAACTCTATATCGGGAGGCGAAGTTGAGTAAGCAACAGGCACTCATTAAGCAGATAAAAGTTCCCCTTGAAAAGGTTAGGAACATTGGAATCATAGCCCACATTGACGCCGGTAAGACAACCACCACGGAGCGTATCCTCTACTACACCGGCCGTATCCACAAGATAGGTGAGGTTCACGAGGGTGCGGCCGAGATGGACTGGATGGAGCAGGAGAAGGAAAGGGGTATTACGATTACTTCCGCTACAACTACCTGCTTCTGGCGCGACCACAGGATTAACATCGTTGACACTCCCGGACACGTTGACTTCACGATTGAGGTTGAGCGTTCCCTCCGCGTTCTTGACGGTGCAGTAACAATACTGTGTTCCGTTGGTGGTGTTCAGCCTCAGACAGAGACGGTCTGGAGACAGGCGGACAAGTACCGCGTTCCAAGGATTATCTTCGTCAACAAGATGGACAGAATAGGAGCTGACTTCTTTAAGGTTGTTAACGATGTTGAAGAAAAGCTTGGTGCAAAGCCCGTTCCAATTCAGATACCAATTGGAGCTGAGGACGAGTTTAAGGGCGTTGTTGACCTCATTACAATGAAGGCCATCATCTGGGAAGATGAGACCCTCGGAGCTAAGTACCACTACGAGGAAATTCCTGAGGACCTGAGGGACCTTGCCGAAGAGTGGCGCGAAAAGATGCTTGAAGCTCTTGCCGATGTTGATGAAGAGATAATGATGAAGTACCTTGAGGGAGAGGAGATTACAGAGGAAGAGATTAAGAAGGTTCTAAGGGAAGGAACTATTGGACTTAAGTTCTTCCCAATGCTCTGCGGTGCTGCTTTCAAAAACAAGGGTGTTCAGCCACTCCTTGACGCAGTTGTAGATTACTTACCATCTCCACTTGACATTCCTCCAGTTAAGGGCGTTAACCCAAAGACTGGAGAGGAAGAAGAAAGACCCGCATCCTACGATGCTCCATTCTCAGCCCTTGCCTTTAAGATTCTCACAGACCCATACGTTGGACAGCTTACGTTCATTAGGGTTTACTCCGGTCTTATGGAGTCCGGTTCTTACGTTTACAACGCTACAAGGGATAAGAAGGAAAGGCTTGCGAGAATCCTCCGTATGCACGCAAATAAGAGGGAGGAAATCCCAGTTCTTGGTGCTGGAGACATCGCTGCTGCTGTAGGTCTTAGGGAGACCTTTACCGGAGATACTCTTTGTGATCCAGAGCACCCAATTCTCCTTGAGGCAATGGAGTTCCCAGAGCCTGTTATCTCCATTGCCGTTGAGCCTAAGACAAAGGCTGACCAAGAGAAACTTTCCATAGCTCTCCAGAAGCTTGCAAAGGAAGACCCATCCTTTAGGGTCTCTATGGACCACGAGACCGGCCAGACAATTATCGCCGGTATGGGAGAGCTCCACCTTGAAATTATCATTGACCGTCTGAAGCGTGAATTCGGCGTTGACGTTAACGTCGGTAAGCCTCAGGTTGCCTACAGGGAGACAATCAGGAAAGAGGTTACCTCTGAAGGTAAGTTCATCAAGCAGACCGGTGGTAGAGGTCAGTACGGTCACGTATGGCTCAAGATTGAGCCCCTTGAGCGCGGTAAAGGGTTTGAGTTCTACGAGACCATTAAGGGTGGTGTCGTTCCAAAAGAGTACATTCCTGCAGTTGAGGCCGGCGTAAAAGAGGCTATGGAAACCGGTGTCGTTGCTGGTTATCCAATGGTTGACATCAAGGTTACCCTCTTTGACGGTTCATACCACGAGGTTGACTCTTCAGAGCTGGCCTTTAAGATTGCTGCTTCCATAGCCTTTAAGGAAGGTGCTAAGAAAGCTGACCCAGTTCTCCTTGAGCCAATTATGGAAGTTGAGGTTACAACTCCTGAAGAGTTCATGGGAGACGTTATCGGTGACCTCAACAGGCGTCGCGGTAGAGTTCAAGGAATGGAGGCAAGGGGTAACGCTCAGGTGATAAGAGCTCTCGTTCCCCTTGCTGAGATGTTCGGTTACGCTACAGACCTCCGTTCTATGACTCAGGGTAGGGCAACCTACATCATGAAGTTTAGCCACTACGAGGAAGTTCCGCCTAACGTGGCTGAACAGATTATCGGAGAGAGGACGCAGTAAGTTCTAAAACGCCTGCAAATAAAGGGGGAATCGGCCGATTCCCCCTTTACATTTTTCCGAAAAGGAATATAATTCTACGCCGCTTGGTCTTTAACAAACCAATAAGGGATTTATAGGAGGAATAAAATGGCAAAGCAGAAATTTGAAAGGAAGAAGCCCCACAAGAACGTGGGAACAATCGGACACGTAGACCACGGTAAAACAACCCTCACTGCTGCTATCACCCACTGTCTCGCCCTCAAAGGTCTCGCTCAGGAAGTAGCCTACGACCAGATTGACAAAGCTCCAGAAGAGAGGGAAAGGGGTATCACAATCGCTACTGCCCACGTGGAGTACGAATCCGACAAGTACCACTACGCCCACGTTGACTGT
>NZ_SMFV01000006.1 GCF_004339575.1 Phorcysia thermohydrogeniphila | reverse complement strand
AAACACCCGTTCCCATTCCGAACACGGAAGTTAAGCCCGCCAGCGCCGATGATACTGCCCTGGAGACGGGGCGGGAAAGTAGGGCGGTGCCAGGCCTTTTTATATTTTTGCAGAACTTCTTACCTCCTAACCCTCCTTCTAACTGCCACGATAAAAAGGAACTCAATTAATCCACATTGAATAAGCATTTCAGTTCCGTCTGTTACTCCAAAAGAAATAACTAAATCTGAATGCCGACGTTTGGCTTCGTATCTTTTCCAGACGTTAGACCTCCTCTTTACGTGTCCATCCTCTTTACCTGTAGTGTGAAATTCATTTCCTTCCTATTGCGAGAAATACAGGGTATTCCTTGTTGTTTTTGTTTATTATATTAACGGTAAAGAGCCTTATATCCTTAAATCCTAATTTTTCAAAATATCCCCTCATTTTTTCTTTGGAAAAACCGAAATGATAAACACCTTTATTATCAGAATGAAAATCTCCTTCTTCTTCCTCTAAATCTGCAATAGCTATATATCCACCTTCTTTCAAAGATTTTTTTAATTTTCGTAATAAAGACTCTACATCTTTTATATGGTGAAGTGTCATACTACTTACAACAAGGTCATACTCTTCACTTCCAAGTTCATCCTTTTCAAGGTCTTTAAAAACAGGATTTATATTTGAAACTCCTGCTTTTCTTACTTTTTCCTGTAAAACCTCAAGCATTCCCTTTGAGTTATCTATAGCGTCTATTTCTTTAACGTAGGGTTGAATATAAAACGTCAAAAGCCCCGTCCCTGCTCCAAAATCCATAACTTTCCAGTTTTTATCTACAGGAATATTATCAATAATACCCTGTCCTATTCTCCTTGCATTTTCTACCCTTAAAGGTTTTTCATCCCAGTTTTTTGCAAGCTCATCAAACACACTCACTTTATACCTCTCTCCATCTTGTGGTAGTAACATTTTACGCAAAGTGAGAAAATGGAGTCTCCCTTTTTTATAGCTTACACAAAATATCCCACCGTTTCCCCTTCCTCCTGTCTAAATAGACTACCTTTCATAAAACATATCTTCTCCAATGTTTTTAAAGTTTTTAAATCTTTTCCTACGCAGACTAAATTCTTGACAAGGTTCAAGAGGTGTATTAGGATGGATTTAAGTGCCCAACCCGAATTGAAAGGAGAACCGTTATGAAAAAAGTCAAACTAAAAACTCTAATGATAGCAGCGTCTTTATGTAGTTCCTTTGCTTTTACAGCACCAAGCTACGCAGTTGAAATCATTTCAGCAGAAAATCCTCAAGCTATTCTCAACATAGCAAAGGGATTTGGAAGCGCCAAGCTTAAAAAGGACTCCACCGGAGACCCTCTAATCGTTGGAAGAATAGAAGGAACAAAATACACTATTTCTTTCTACGGGTGCAGTAACGGGAAAAACTGCAAAGATATCCTTTTTAACGCCGCTTGGGAGGGTAAGAAAATTTCCCTTGAAAAAATAAACAAGTGGAATAGGGATAAACGCTTTGGTAAGGCTTACATAGATAAAGACAACACCATCAACTTAGAGATGGCAGTTAACCTCAGGTACGGCGTAACTGAGGAAAACTTAGAAGATACCTTTGAATGGTGGAAACACATAATGAAGGAGTTTGAAAGAGAAGTATTAGAAAAATGATAAATAAAAATCCCCTCCCTCTTTAAAGGGAGGGGAAACACTCCTTAAGAAAGGATATTTTCCAGTTGCTTGAGGGTATTGTTCAGTTTTTCGTAAATCTCTCTTAGTTCCTCAAGTTCATTACGGTTCTTCTCAACAACTTCCTTTGGAGCTCTCTTCAAGAAGTTCTCGTTTGAAAGCTTCTTCTCAAGCTTCTTGATGTCTTTTTCTACGCCGGAAAGTTTCTTCTTAATCCTCTCTATCTCCTTGGCAACGTCTATCAGCTCGCCGACTTTAACGTAAACCTCAACTCCCGGAAGGAAGAAGGATACACAGCCAGAAGGAGCTTCTTCCGTCCTCTGGAGCTCCGAAACCTTTGCAAGTTGTTTAATGGAAGGAACCATGATGGAAATTGTTTTAAGGAGCTCCTCATCGCTACTCTTAACAAAGACCTCAACCTTAGTAGAAGGAGGAATGTTAAGCTCTGCCTTTGTGTTCCTTATTCCCCTTATTATCTCCTTAACGGTCTCCACAGGCTCAACAGACTCCTCAAACTTAAACTCAGGTGAAGGCCACGGAGCTATAACGATAGACTCTGCATCCTTATTTGGTAGCTTCTGGTAAATCTCCTCCGTAAGGAAGGGCATTATTGGATGAAGGAGCTTCAAAGAATCCCTCAGGACACTTAGGAGAACGTGAACGGCAGTTCTCTTCTCCTCGTCACTTCCCTTAAAGATTCTCTGTTTTGAGAACTCAATGTACCAGTCGGCAAACTCGTGCCACAGGAACTGGTAGATGGCCTTTGCAGCCTCGTTGAACCTGTAGTTTTCAAGCTCTCTGTCAACGGCCTCAACGGTTTCTGAGAGCTTTGTAAGTATCCACCTGTCCTCCGGCTGGTAGGCAACAGCTCCCTCAAATTCCACCTGCTCGGTAGCCGAAAGAACAAACCTTGCAATGTTCCACACCTTGTTAGCAAAGTGCTTGTAGCCTTCAATGATTTTTTCAGAGAGCCTAATGTCCCTTCCCTGAGCTGCCAACGCTGCCAGAGTAAACCTTAAAGTGTCAGCCCCGTACTTTTCTACCATCTCAAGGGGGTCTATGACGTTCCCCTTGGTCTTACTCATCTTCTGGCCGTGCTCGTCGCGGACTAAAGCGTGAACGTAAACGTCAGAGAAGGGTTTTTTACCGGTGAAGTGGTATCCCATCATCATCATACGGGATACCCAGAAGAAGATGATGTCAAAACCTGTCACTAAAAGGTCTGTCGGGTAGAAGGCCTTTAAGTCGTCAGTTTCTTCAGGCCAGCCAAGAGTTCCAAAAGGCCAAAGAGCTGAACTAAACCACGTATCAAGGACGTCCTCGTCCTGCCTTAACTTCTCGCTTCCACAGCTTTCACACCTCTTAGGAGTCTCCTCTGCAACGTTTATGTGTCCACACTCCTCACAGTACCAAGCGGGAATCCTATGTCCCCACCATATCTGACGGGAGATACACCAGTCCCTGATGTTGTACATCCAGTCAAAGAAGGTGTTTTCCCACTGCTTTGGAATGAACTTTATCTCTCCCGTCTTAACGGCCTCTATGGGCTTTTCGGCTAAGGGCTTCGTCTTTACGAACCACTGGTCAGAGAGGTAAGGCTCAACGACTGTCTTACACCTGTAGCAGTGTCCAACGGCGTGAACGTGGGGCTCAACCTTTTCAAGGAGTCCCTCCTCTTTAAGGAGAGAAACTATCGCCTCCCTTGCCTCAAACCTGTCTACACCTTTAAAGGGCTCTACCGTTATTCTGCCCCAGTCGTCCATTACAGAGATGGCAGGTAGTCCGTGCCTCTGGCCTATTTCAAAGTCGTTAAAGTCGTGGGCAGGAGTAATCTTCACAACGCCCGTTCCAAACTCTGGGTCAACGTACTCGTCGGCAATTATCGGTATCTCCCTGTTTACAATCGGTAGCCTTACCTTTTTGCCAACTAAGTCCTTATACCTCTCATCTTCCGGGTTTACAGCAACGGCAACGTCTCCAAGCATCGTTTCAGGTCTTGTCGTGGCCACAACAACGTAACCGTCCCCGTCAACAAGAGGGTAGCGGATGTACCAGAGGTTACCCTGAACCTCCTCGTGCTCAACTTCAAGGTCTGAAAGTGCCGTGTGACACCTTGGACACCAGTTGATTAGCCTTTTACCCCTGTAGATGAGTCCTTCCCTATAGAGCTTTACAAAAGCCTTCCTTACCGCCTTTGAAAAGCCTTCGTCCATTGTAAAGCGTTCTCTGTCCCAGTCGCAGGAAGTTCCAAGCTTTTTAAGCTGGTTGATTATCCTGCTACCGTACTCCTCCTTCCACTTCCATACCCTCTTTACAAACTCCTCTCTTCCTACGTCGTGGCGGGTTAAACCTTCCTTCGCAAGCTCTTTCTCAACAACCCACTGGGTAGCTATCCCTGCGTGGTCTGTTCCCGGAATCCAGCAGACCTCATAGCCCTTCATCCTCTTCCAGCGGCAGATAATGTCCTGCAAAGTAGAGTTAAGGGCGTGCCCGACGTGGAGAACTCCGGTTACATTTGGAGGAGGGAGAACAACGCTGAACTTTTTCTTTTCGCCGGAGAGAACCTTCTTCTCGTCGGCGTGGAAGTAACCTTTCTCAAGCCAGAAGCGATACCATTTATCCTCAAAGAGAGCAGGATTGTAAGTCGGAGCTAACTCCATTCTATTCCTCCCTAAGAAGTTATGGACTCAGGAATTGAAAAGAAAAAAGTTCGGGATAAATTTATAGCAGAAAATACGCGCCCGTAGCTCAACTGGATAGAGCGTGGGACTACGGATCCCAAGGTTGCAGGTTCGACTCCTGCCGGGCGCGCCACTTTTTAAGGCTCTTAGATGGAAGACCTGAAGTTCCTGAGAGAGGCTCTTAAAGAGGCCAAAAAGGCCTACGAGCTTGGCGAAGTTCCAATAGGAGCTGTAATCGTAAGGGATGGGGAAATCGTAGCCCGCGCCTTCAACCGTAAAGAGTTCCTTCAGGACCCAACCGCCCACGCAGAAGTTTTAGCCATAAGAGAAGCATCAAGGAAACTTAATTCTTGGCGTTTAACCGACTGCACCCTCTACTCAACCGTTGAACCGTGCATAATGTGTTGCGGTGTTATAATTCAAGCAAGGGTCAAAAGGGTTGTTTACTCTTTGCCTGACCCAAAATTTGGGGGAGTAGAGAGCCTCTATTCAATACTCGCAGATGAAAGGATTAACCATAGACCAGAAGTTAATAGAATATACCTGCCTGAAGCAGAGGAGCTCCTCAAGGAGTTCTTTAAGGCTTTAAGGGAGAGGTGCCGGAGCCTGGCTTAACGGGCCCGACTCGAAATCGGGTGTGCGGGTAACCCCCGCACCGCGGGTTCAAATCCCGCCCTCTCCGCCATTTTTTTCCTTAAACCCTTATTTGTTAAAGGAGCGTTCATGGAAGAGGAAAGGAGAAAAGTCTTAGAAGACGCGCTAAGGAGAATTAAGAAGGAGTTCGGCGAAGGCTCTGTAATGTTCTTAGGCGAAAAGCCTGTAGAGAGCGTGCCGACAATTTCAACAGGCTCTATTGCCATAGACAGGGCAACGGGAATTGGTGGAATTCCCCGTGGAAGGATAACAGAGATTTACGGCCCAGAGTCCTCAGGTAAAACAACCCTTGCACTTCACGTTATAGCCAACGTCCAGAAAGAGGGCGGAGTTGCAGCCTTTATAGACGCAGAGCACGCCCTTGACCCAACTTACGCCAGAAAGCTCGGAATAAACCTTGATGAGCTCTTGGTATCCCAGCCAGACAGCGGAGAGCAGGCCCTTGAGATTGCAGAGACCTTAGTAAGGAGCGGGGCAGTTGACGTAATTGTCGTTGACTCCGTTGCAGCCCTCGTTCCTGAGGACGAGATAAAGGGAGACATGGGACAGGCCCACGTTGGACTTCAGGCAAGGTTAATGTCTCAGGCTCTAAGGAAGCTAACAGCCGCAACGAGCAAGAGCAACTGTGCCTTGATATTCATCAATCAGGTGAGGGAAAAGATAGGAGGAATGGGCTACGGAGGCCCTCAGGAGACGACAACCGGCGGTAGAGCTCTCAAGTTCTACGCGTCAATGAGAATTGACATAAGGAGCATCGGCCAGATAAAGGGCAAAGCCGACGAGAGGATAGGCCACAAGGCCAAGGTGAAAATCGTAAAGAACAAATTAGCTCCTCCCTTTAGAGAGGCGATTGTTGAAATCTACTACGGAGAGGGGATTTCAAGGGAGGCGGACTTACTGAACCTTGGAGAGGAGCTTGGAATCGTAAAGAAGAGCGGTTCTTGGTATGCCTTCGGTGATGTAAGGCTCGGTCAGGGCAAAGAGAACGCAAGGATCTTCCTAAAGGAGAACCCAGAAATCGCCTCCGAGCTTGAAAAAAGGATAATGGAGGTTATCAGTGGCTAAGATAGATTTAAAAGCTCTTTTAACCCAAGCTTTCAAGCTTGGAGCATCTGACGTTCACTTAAGGGCAAAACTTCCACCCTACTTTAGGATAAACGGAAAACTCGTCAGAACCGACCTCCCAATACTTGAGGTTAGCGATATTCACGCCTACGTGAAAGAGATACTGCCTGTGGATAAGAAGAAGGACCTTCCCTACATAAAGAACTTAGACCTCGCCTACAGTATCCCGGGAGTCTGTCGCTTTAGGGTAAACATCTTTAAGCAGAGGGGAACTTTTGCGATTGTAATGCGTGCAATCCCCTCAGAAATACCAACCATTGACAAGCTGAACCTGCCAAGCGTTTTAAAGAAGATAGCCCTCTACCAGAGGGGTCTCGTCCTTGTAACCGGTGCTACAGGTTCTGGTAAGTCAACCACCTTAGCCGCAATGCTTGAGGAGCTCAACAATCACGACTCAAGGGTCGTCATAACAATTGAGGACCCGATAGAGTACCTCCACAGGGACAAGAAGTGTATCTTCTACCAGCGTGAGGTTGGAGACGACGCTGACGACTTCTTTACAGCCCTTAGAGCAGCTCTCCGTGAAGACCCAGACGTTATACTCGTCGGTGAGATGAGGGACCCGGAAACGGTAAGGACAGCCTTAGACGCTGCCGAAACGGGTCACATGGTCTTTTCTACACTCCACACACTTGATGCAAAGGAGACGATAAACAGGATAATCTCCTTCTTCCCTCCCCACCACCAGCAGGCCATAAGGTTCCAGCTTGCTTCCGTCCTAAAGGCCACAATTTCCCAGAGACTCCTGCCAAGGGCCGACGGTAAGGGAAGAGTTCCTGCCGTTGAGGTTATGATTGTCACAGACGCCATCAGAGAAAGAATCATGAATCCCGAAATGACTGACGAGATTCCAGAGTTCATAGAGAAGGGCAGGGAGATTTACGGTTCTCAGACCTTTGACCAGTCCCTATACGAGCTCTGGAGAAAGGGACTCATCACAAAAGAGGATGCCCTCAAGTACGCGACAAGACCTGATGACCTTAGACTCAAGATGGAGGGAATCTTCTCAGGCGGTTTTGAGGCATAAAAAAAGAGGGGAGAAAAGGGCTCTGCTAAAATTTCGCAAACTTCTAACATGGAGCAGATATGAGCAAGTGGACCGGTAAAGAGATAAGGGAAGCTTTTTTAAAGTTTTTTGAGGAAAAAGGACACGTAAGGGTAAAGAGCTCTCCCCTCATTCCCCAGAACGACCCTACTCTCCTGTTTACAAACGCCGGAATGGTTCAGTTTAAGGACTACTTCTTGGGCAGGGAAAAGCCCCCCTTTAAAAGGGCTACCTCCTGCCAGAAGTGTATGAGGGCCGGAGGAAAGCACAACGACCTTGAGAACGTCGGGAAAACCGGCCGTCACCACACCTTCTTTGAGATGCTGGGTAACTTCTCATTTGGAGACTACTTCAAGAAAGAGGCCATTCTCTTTGCGTGGGAGCTCGTTACAGAAGTCTTTAAGCTACCAGAAGAGAGGCTTTTTGTTTCCGTTTACGAAAAGGACGATGAGGCCTTTGAGATATGGAACAAGCTCGTAGGAGTTCCAGAAAACAAAATCTACCGCCTTGGAGAAAAGGACAACTTCTGGGCGATGGGGGACACCGGGCCCTGTGGCCCTTGTAGTGAAATCTACTACGACAGGGGAGAGGAGTTTGCCTGCGGTGAAAACTGCGGAATAGGGAAGTGTGACTGCGATAGATACCTTGAAATATGGAATCTGGTCTTTATGCAGTACGAAAGGGACGAAAAAGGCAACCTGACGCCACTAAAGAACCCATCAATAGATACGGGAATGGGGCTTGAGAGGATAGCCTCCGTCCTCCAGAACGTCCCGAGTAACTACGAGACAGACCTACTCTTCCCCTTAGTTAAGTGGGCTTCAGAGCTCTCAAAAATCCCCTACGGAAAGAGCGAAAAGAGCGACACCTCCATGAGGGTTATAGCAGACCACTTAAGGGCTTTAACTTTCCTCATAGCAGACGGCGTCCTCCCATCAAACGAGGGAAGGGGATACGTCCTAAGGAGAATCATTAGGAGGGCCTCCCGCCACGGAAGACTTCTCGGAATAGAGAAACCATTTCTCTATGAAGGAATTGACCAAGTTATAGAGATAATGGGAGATGCCTACCCTGAGATTGTTGAAAATAGAGAGCTCATTAGGAAAGTAACTCTAAAGGAAGAGGAAAGGTTCACAAAGACCTTAGAAAGGGGACTTTTCATCCTTCAGGAGGTAATTGAAAAGGTCAGGAAGGAAGGAAAGGAGACAATACCGGGAGATGAGGTCTTTAAGCTCTACGATACATTTGGATTCCCCTTAGACCTTATCTTAGAAGTTGCAAACGACGAAAACCTGAAGGTTGACACTATAAAGTTTGAAGAGCTTTTAAGAGAGCAGAAGGAGCGCGCAAGGAAAGCTTGGAAAGGCGGACTCCAGAAAGTTGTCTCTGCCGAGATTCAGGAGCTCTCAGAGAAAAGCCCAACAGAATTTATCGGCTACGAGAGCTTACAGAGCATAGCGAGGGTCGTCGGAATCCTAAAGGATGGAAAGCTTGTAGATGAGGCCAAGGAAGGTGAAGAGGTTGAGATAATCCTTGATAGAACGCCCTTCTACGCAGAAAAGGGTGGTCAGGTCGGCGACACAGGAGTAATAGAGAGTAGCAACTGCACCTGTGAGGTAATAGACACACAGCACGTAACAGAAAGGCTCATAGGCCACAAGGCTAAAGTAAAGAGGGGAGCTCTCAAAGTAGGTGACGTTGTCAACGCCGTAGTCAACGAAGAGAGAAGAAGGGCTATAATGAGGGCCCACACTGCCACCCACCTCCTCCACAAGGCCTTAAGGGAAGTTCTCGGTAACCACGTTAAACAGGCAGGTTCCTTAGTTCTTCCAGACAGGTTAAGGTTTGACTTTACCCACTTTGACGCGCCAACACCTGAGGAAATAAGGGCCGTTGAGGATACAGTTTACGAGTGGATACTCAACAACTACCCGGTCAGCGTGGAAGAGATGCCCTACGATGAGGCCATCGAAAGGGGTGCCATAGCCCTCTTTGGAGAAAAGTACGGTGACGTCGTTAGGGTCGTTGACGTTGGTGGCGTGAGTGTGGAACTCTGCGGAGGAACTCACGCTGAAAGGAGTGGAGACATAGGCCTCTTCAAGATAGTTTCTGAGTCATCTGTAGCCTCCGGAACGAGGAGGATAGAGGCAGTAGTCGGTAAGGAGGCAATGAACTACGTAAGGAAGAAGGAGGAGCTCATCTCTAAGCTCAAGGTCTCCCTCCAGTCTCCAGAGGAACAGCTCCTCCAGAAGGTAGAGAAGCTAAAGGAGGAGCTCAAAGAGAAGGAGAGGGAGCTTGAGAGGGTCAAGAAGAAGCTTGCAACGGCTGAGATTGACAAGGTAGTTGAGGGAGCTCCCGTCATAAACGGCGTGAAAGTCGTAACCGCCAAGCTTGACGGTTTTGGAGGTAAGGAGCTTGCAGAAATTGCAGACGTAATCAGAAACAAAGCGGGAACTTCTGCCGTTATGCTCGTCGGAATTAAGGACGGAAAAGCCGGCCTCTTAATCGCTCTGAGCAAAGACCTTACCTCTAAGTACAACGCAAGGGACATCATCAATCAGGTAGCGCCCCTCTTAGAGGGCAGAGGAGGCGGAAGGCCGGACTTAGCACAAGGAGGTGTCCGTAACTTAACAGCCCTTGAGGAGGCCTTCGCTAAATTCAGGGATATTTTCCGTTAACGCTTGACCAGATTATTTATATTGCTATAAATTAACACCTCACTTTAACCACGTAGGGAGGTCTTGGGATGTACGCTGTTATTAAGACAGGCGGCAAGCAGTACGTTGTAGAGCCCGGTCAGGTTTTAAAGGTTGAGAAACTCAACCTACCTGAGGGCTCTGAGGTAGAATTTGAAGCGCTCATGGTAAGGGACGAGAACGGCGTAAAGGTAGGAGAGGAAGCTAAGGGAGCAAAGGTAAAGGCTACCGTTGTAAGACACGGTAAGGGTAAGAAAATCATCGTATTCAAGTACAAGGCCAAGAAGCACTACCAGAGGAAGTACGGCCACCGCCAGCACTTTACAGAAATCCAGATTAACGAAATCGTAAGCTAATCGGGGGTTCGTCATGGCTCATAAAAAAGGAATGGGTTCTACGAAAAACGGTAGGGACTCCATAGGTAAAAGGCTTGGCCTTAAAAGGCACGACGGTCAAATCGTAAAGGCCGGAAACATCCTTGTTAGGCAGAGGGGAACTTCCATCCACCCCGGCCTCAACGTTGGAATGGGTAGGGACTACACCCTCTTTGCCCTCATTGACGGAGTTGTAAGGTACGAAAGAAGACGTGGAAAGAAGGTTGTAAGCGTATATCCCATACAATAACTCCTGCCCCGCTCCTGCGGGGTTTTCCCCTCCTTACTTATCCCATCATAATAAGAATAGCAATCCCCATAACCTCTCCAGCAATTAGGGCTATAAATCCCGGAGTAACGACTTTAAAGAGCTCCTTCCCTCCCATTGAAAAAGTCAAGAACCACTTAAAGAGGGTATTTGCCGCTGCTGCAAGGAGTATTGCAATAACGCCGGGAACGATTGAGAGCTCTCCAGCAGAAAAGAGCTTTGAAACCGATAGTGTAATAGCATCAACGTCTGAAAGCCCAGAAACAGCTGCAACGGCGTAGAGGCCATAGTCACCGAGAACCTTTAAAGCGTTTACAGAAAAGAAGAGAACAAAAGCGTAGAGAAGCCCAAACTTAATTGCCGTTGAGAGCTCGTAAGGGTTTTTCACCTCAACGTCAGCCCTGCTCTTCTTATCCCTGCTTGACAACCTGTACGCAAAGAAAATTCCCAGTGCAAAGGCAAATAGAGCCGGCACAAAGAGAAACTTGGCAAACTTTACATCAACAATGCTTGCAAGCAAAGCCATACGGGGAAACATAATTGCCGAAGCACCTACTATTCCAGCCCCGTACTCTGACATTAACCTTTGATTTACCTTTGCAAGGGAAGAAAAAGTCGCAGTTACGGCCGTGCTTGAGACAATCCCCCCTATGAGCCCAGTTATCAGGATTCCCCTTTCTCCTACAAGCTTTGTCAGTATGTAGCCGACAAAGTCAACCGTTGAGATTACCACGACCATCGTCCAGACTTCCCGGGGATTGACGCCACCGATGGAAATATCCGGCAGTAGGGGGTAGATAATAACGGTAACTGCCGTAAACTTAAGGAGGGCAAAGAGGTCCTCAAGCTTTAGGTGCTTCACAAAGTCGTGCATCTGTTCCTTAAAGGAGAGGAGGAAGAGGGTAGCAACAGCAATTGCAGAGGCCAATTGAAATTCTGTTCTGTAACAGAGAACACCGACCAGAAAGGTCACAATTGCTGCGATTTCTGACGTAAGGCCGGGAAGCCTCTCAAAGAACTGAGCTACAACGAGGAGCGCCGTTACAGCAGCTAAAACGGCGTAGAGTAGAGGGCTTCCGTAAACAGAAGCTAAATGGGCTGAGATAGTTCCCGTAAGGGCTATGAGCATAAAGGTTCTTATTCCTCCAAAGGATGGTGTTCCCTCCTTCTGCTTCTTATACTCCCTCTCTATCCCGACTAACCCGCCCAGAACTATTGATATGAGGTAAGGCTCGTAAAGCCTCCAGACTTCAGAGTTCACCAGCTCCTTTAAAAAATCAACCATAGAGCTCCTCTTCCAGCACCTTCCTCATAACGTCAACAGGAGCTCTCCTTCCCGTCCATATCTCAAAGGCAAAAGCTCCCTGCCAGAGTAGCATTCCAAGACCGTTTATCGTCTTACACCCCTTCTTTTTAGCAGCTTCAAGTAGTGGAGTTTCGGGCGGGTTGTAGATGATATCAACTACGGTAATTCCCTCTGGAATAAGGGAGTAGTCAAAAAGTGGCGGGTCGTCGGGCTTCATACCGACAGAGGTGGTGTTTATGATAATGTCAGTGTCCTTCAGGAGGGTAGATACAGTTCCGTCTTTTAGTGGGAATACAAGGACATTTCCTCTCTTCCCTAAGAGCTCCCCTACTTCCTTTCCCCTTGAAAAGTTCCTATTAACGATGTTTAAGAACTTAGCTCCGGCCTTTAAAACGGCGTAGCCTACCGCCCTTGCAGCTCCTCCAGCACCGAACATCGTTACTCTTTTTCCTTCAATCTCAACGCCCTCGTCAAGGAGGGACTGAAGGAAGCCGTCAACGTCGGTGTTGTAGCCGTGGAGCTCCCCGTCAACGTTCTTCACAACGTTAACAGCCCCTAAGAACTCAGCATCCTCGCTTAAATAATCAACGAGCTCGGCTATTTTCTCCTTATGGGGAACTGTAACGTTAACTCCCTTGATGTTTAAGGCCCTTAAACCCTCTGCCGCCTCCTTTATCCTTTCGGGCTTTACCTCAAAAGGAACGTAAACTGCATCAATCCCGAGGGACTGAAAGGCCTTTGTCTGCATTGGAGGGGAAAGGGAGTGTTTAACGGGGTAACCGATAACTCCGTAAACTTCCGTTTTTCCTGAAAGTTTCATGACAACCCCTTTATTCTTGGGATACTTAAGAAATTATAACGGGAGTGAGAGTGGCGGGAATTTTTGGCCTTAAAATAAAAATGGCGGGGACGACGGGACTCGAACCCGCGACCTCCGGCGTGACAGGCCGGCGTTCTAACCAGAACTGAACTACGTCCCCGCTAAGTGGTGGGCGGAACAGGGATCGAACCTGTGACCTCCAGCTTGTAAGGCTGGCGCTCTCCCAGCTGAGCTATCCGCCCACTTTGACGATAGGAAATATAGGAAACAATCCTACGGGTGTCAATCCCATTGTCAGAATCTACTACATAGTAGTTACCTTGAAATGTCAGGAATTAGAGACTTGGAGACAATGCGCAATATTCGGAAAAGGTGAAAAATCGTAGTACCTCACTTCCCATGTCTTACAGGTAATTACTACTATCTTTTGTTAATTAACTTGTTAATTTGCGCCTGAAGTAATAGAATACTTTTTAAGGTCATATGGAGGAGACATTGAAGACATATACAATCAGGTTAGACAACCAATTTTTTGAGCTGCTGGAAAACCTGTCTAAGAAAACCAGAAGTCCCAAAAGCCTTGTTGTTAAGAAAGCTCTCCTTCTCTACAAAAGAGAAATTGAAAAACAGGAAATGCTTAAAAACTTACTTGAGTCTGCAAAAGAACTGGCTGAAGATCCTCAAAACCTTAAAGACATAGAAGAGCTTGAAGGAACGATATCAGATGGAATTAGTTAGAGGCAACATATATCTTGCAAAGCTCAGTCCAACGAAGGGAGCAGAACCGGGAAAGGTAAGGCCAGTAGTGATTATTCAGAGACAGGAGATCTTAGAAAACTATCCAACAGTCCTTGTAGCTCCTATAACCTCTAACCTGAAAGGTAAATATCCCATGAGACTCTTCATAAAGGCAAGGGAACGTTTAGAAAAAGACTCAGCAGTCATGATAGACCAGATAAGAGCTATTGACTTATCAAGAGTCGTTCCTGAAAGGATAGCATCTCTAACGAGGGAAGAAATGAAGAAATTAGAGAAAGCCATCTGCTTTTTTATTGGAGCTGATGATTTTGATGGATATATTTTATAGCAAAAGCTCGTAAGCAGAAAAAAAACATTAGCAAGTCATGGCTTACCGTTAAACACAAAAAATTTAGAGGGGTAACTTCAATGTTTGAAAAGGGTAAACGCTATCTTAGAAAAGAACTTCATGACAAATACGGAGGTAATAGACAAAGTGGAATAAGTAAGTCTCGCAAGTACAAAATAATTATGCTTTTCACAAGCGAAAGAGGAAAAGAGTTTGGCTATGAAGATGGTTGGAAAGAGGGGTTCTTTCTTTATTGTGGAGAAGGACAGAGTGGAGATATGGAGTTCGTAAGAGGTAACAAAGCAATCAGAGACCATCAAATAGAGGGTTACAGTCTACATTTGTTTAAAAGTGTACCTGAGGAAAAAGGTTTTGTTGAATACATTGGACAATTTGTATGTGTAGGCTATGAAATCAAAGAGGGGTATGACCGAGAAGGAAAAAAAAGGAAAGCAATAATTTTCAAGCTAATGCCTTACGAAGAATACATAGAATTTGTTGATCAAGGAATTCAAAATAATCACGAATTTTCCGAAACTTCTGAAGACTTTAAAGAAATGGATTTTAAGAAAATCAGGGAGTTAGCTTACGGAAAAGCTAATATAGATCCTGAAAAAAGAAGTACCAAGAGAGAGTATATAAAGAGAAGTAAAATCATAAGAGAATACGCTCTAAAACGCGCAGAAGGACATTGTGAGTATTGCGGTTCAGAAGCTCCTTTTTACACCAAAAATTTAAGACCATACTTAGAAGTTCACCATATTTATAGGCTATCAGATGGTGGACCTGATGATCCAAGATGGGTAATCGCCCTGTGTCCTAACTGTCACAGGAGGGCTCATTTTAGTAAAGATGCCGAAAAGGTAAAGGAAGAAATGGCAAAGATTGTTTTAGAAAAAGAGTTGGATTTAGATAATTCTTGAAAAGCTCTCCTTTCAAGTTGTAAAAATTGCATCTCATGGCTTACATAAAATTCTTGACATACTTCTTATTTCAACCTGCGAATCTTCAAATAGACAGTTCCACCTTCAACGGGTAACCTTAAAACCTTCTCCTTAAAGAGCTTAACAATCCTGTAACCGGAAGGTGTCTTCTCTATGTTGATTTCTACATCTGGTAGCTCAAAGGACTTTTTTCCCTCCTTCGTTAAGAAAACAAGCCTGTTCCTTCCCTGCCAGAAGTAGAAGACTACCCTCTGGCTATACCTGAAAGAACCTCTCTTCTTCTCAAAGAGGAGCTCCAGCCTATAAATGTTTTCTTTTAAGGGTTTTACCCTGTAAGACTTTAGCCTATACCTTCCATCGGCAAAACCGCCAACAAAGTCAAATTCAGCGTAAGAGGAGTCAAGTATCTCAAAGCGCAGGTTAGCTCTTTCTGACTCTATCTCCTCCCTGAAGAGGGAAAGAATTCCTCCTTCGTCCTGTAAAGGAAAAGCTTCACGGGGAGAAAGGAGGAGAAAGAGAAAAAGGGAAATGAGAAAAAAATTTCTTACTCTCAAGCCTCTTAACCTTCCCCTTTCATCCACTTTAGCCACTCCTCAAGCTGTTTCTCAAAACCGATGCCGGAGCTCTCGTAGTACTTCCTCTTCTCCACAAGGTAATCCTGCTCTACCCAGTGGCGTGGATAGTCGTGGGGATACCTGTATCCCCTGTTTTTAAATCCGGACCTAAGGTGGTCAGGAACGGGGAGCTCCACACCCGACTCAACGTCCTCAATAGCTTTTTTTATAGCTTTATATACGGCGTTAGACTTTAAGGACATTGAAAGGTAAATAACGGCCTGGGCAAGGTTAATGGCCGCCTCAGGCATTCCAACTTTTTCTACAGCCTGTAACGCAGCAGTAGCCACAAGTAGAGCTTCTGGGTTTGCGTTGCCTATATCCTCAGAGGCAAGAATAACGAGCCTCCTCGCGATAAATACAGGGTCTTCTCCACCAACGAGCATTTTTGCAAGGTAGTAGAGGGCTGCATCGGGGTCGCTACCCCGTATGGACTTTATGAAGGCAGAGATGACGTCGTAGTGGTCGTCGCCTTTTCCGTAGCGAATAGAAGCCTTTTCGGTAAGCTCCTCTGCAAGGGCAATGTCTGGCTCTTTCCCACCTGTAAGCTCGTAGAGTTCTTCTAAGTAAGTGAGGAACTTCCTTCCATCGCCGGAAGAGCACCTTATCAGGTGGTCAAGAACTTCTGAAGGAACCTTAAATCCCGGAAGTCCCCTTCTATCTGTTACAGCGAGCCTGTAGAGCTCTCTAAGCTCCTCAGACGAAAGTGGCTTAAACTCGTAAATCTTTACCCTTGAGCGTAAGGCCGGAGTTAGCGAAAAGTAAGGGTTTTCCGTTGACGCACCGATAAGTATCACGTTCCCAGCCTCTACGTCCGGTAGGAGTGCGTCCTGTTGAGCCTTGTTAAAACGGTGAATCTCGTCTATGAAGAGAACCGTCCTTTTTCCAATTTCAAAGTTTTTTTCTCCCTCTTTCCAAGGCCTTCCTTACGTCCTGAATGGTAGATGTAACGGCGTTGAGCTCTATAAACTCTGAGCTTGTTAACTTTGAAATGAGGCGAGCAAGGGCTGTCTTCCCTGTTCCCGGAGGCCCCCAGAAGATAGATGAAAAGAGCTTTCCCTTTTCAAGGAGTTTCCTTAAAGGTTTTCCCTCCCCAACTATGTGCCTCTGTCCAACAAACTGCTCAAAGCTTTCTGGAAAGAGCCTAAAGGGAAGCGGTCTTTTTATTGAGGAGGAAAAGAGCGTGTCCAACTGAAATCCCCTCAAGTGCTTTTTGCAGGGGAAGGCTTTTCACCAACAAGCTCAAGGATTTTCTTCTCAATCCTTTCTGCGTCAATTCCGACAATACAGCGAAGGAGGTTCTGCTCCCCGTGTTCTATGAACCTGTCTGGAAGTCCCAAGTTAAAGACCCTTCCGGAGTACCAAGGGGATAGGAACTCGTCAACACCAGAGCCAAATCCTCCTTTAACGACATTCTCCTCAACCGTAACGATTACTGAATGCTCAGAGGCGATTCTTTTAAGGAGTTCCTCGTCCATCGGCTTTATAAAACGGGCGTTTACAACAGTTACGGATATTCCTTTCTTTTCAAGGCTTTCAGCAGCCTTTAAGGCCTGATAGACAGTCCAGCCGGTTGCAAGGATGGCAATCTCTTTTCCTTCCCTTAGGAGCTCCCAGTTTCCAATTGGAATCTCTTTTAACGGCTCCCTTAAAGGAACTCCATAGCCTCTGCCGCGGGGATAGCGAACAGCAAAGGGTTTACCGGATCTAATTGCAGTAAAGAGGAGGTGACGGAGCTCCTCTTCGTCTTTCGGTGCTGCAACAATCATATTTGGAATGTGCCTTAAGTAAGAGAGGTCAAAAGCGCCGTGGTGGGTAGCTCCATCCTCGCCAACAAGTCCTGCCCTGTCTATGGCAAAGACTACAGGAAGTTCTTGAAGAGCAACGTCGTGAACAATCTGGTCGTAAGCCCTCTGAAGGAAGGTTGAATATATAGCAACAACGGGCTTTAGGCCTTTCTTAGCCATTCCGGCGGCAAAGGTTACGGCGTGCTGTTCGGCTATTCCGACGTCAAAGTAACGCTCCGGAAAGTGCTCCTTAAATCTATCAAGCCCTGTCCCAGAGGGCATTGCAGCTGTTATGGCCACAACGTCCCTATTTTCTCCTGCTATTTCAACAAGGGTTTTTGAGAAAACCTCCGTGTAGGTCGGAGGAAGGTTTTCTTTTTTCTTCTTTTTCGGCGGGACTCCGTGAAACTTTTCAGGCTTTTTCTCTGCAGGCTCGTAGCCCTTCCCCTTTTTGGTTACAACGTGAACTAAGGTTGGCCCTTTCATTTTTGAAACGTTTTTTAGCGTAACGATGAGGGTATCCAAATCGTGACCGTCTATTGGTCCAACATACCTAAACCCGAGCTCCTCAAAGAGCATTCCGGGAGAGAAGAGCCCCTTTACTATCAGGTCTTCAACCCTCTTTAACCTCTTGTATACTCTCTCTCCAAAGACCTTTTTAGTTACCTCTTCTAGTCTCTTTTTTGCCCTCCTAAAGTTCTCCCCGGTGGCCACCTTTGTAAGGTAGTTTGAAATAGCACCTATGTTCTTTGCTATTGACATCTCATTATCGTTGAGAATTACTATCAGGTCTTCACCAAGTTGGCCGGCGTTATTAAGACCCTCGTAAGCCTCTCCGGCAGTTAGAGCTCCATCACCTATAACGGCAATTACGTGTCCCTCTTCTCCCTTTAACTTTTTCCCTATCCTTATCCCCAGTGCCGCAGATATTGAAGTTGAACTGTGACCTGTTCCAAAAGCGTCGTAAGGGCTCTCCTTTATGGAAGGAAAGCCGGATATCCCCCCAAACTGGCGTAAAGTGTGAAACCTCTCCTTCCTGTCAGTTAGTATCTTGTAAGGGTAAGACTGGTGACCCACATCCCAGACTATTTCGTCCCGAGGGGGAGAAAAAACTTTCAGGAGGGCAATCGTCAGCTCAACAACTCCCAAAGAAGAGGCCAAGTGTCCACCAGTTTTATCAACAATTTCAATAATGAACTCCCTTACTTCCTCTGCAAGCTTTTTAAGCTCCTCTACGCTTAGCTTTTTTAAATCTTCCGGCGAGTTAACCTGCTCTAAAAGCAAAGTGCCTCCTTTTACTTTCTCTCCCTCACTAATCCTAAAAGATTATCTCCACCTCAGGAAATTTCAAGAAATACAGCGTATAGCTCAATACTCCCTCTCCACAATAAATCGTGCAATACCAATGAGGGGCTCAACTCTACTTTTTGGAAAGATGTCAAGGGCAGATATGGCCTTCTCAACCTCTTCTTCTGCCCTCTTCTTAGCGCCGTCAACTCCAAAGAACGTAACAAAGGTTACCTTTCCTTTTTCAACGTCAGAACCTACGTTTTTTCCGAGCTTTTCTTGGTCTCCTACAACATCCAGAACGTCGTCAACAATCTGAAAGGCAAGTCCTATACCGTCGCCATACTTCCTGAGGGCCTCTATTTCCTCCTTACTTCCTCCTCCGGTTATACCTCCAGAAACGACAGAGGCCGTTATCAGCCTTCCCGTCTTGTGGCGGTGCATAAAGAGGAGCTCCTCTAAGGTAACGTCCTCCCTACCCTCAGCGTCCATATCGCACTGCTGTCCCAGAACCATCCCAAGCATTCCGGAAGCCTTCGCTATCTCCTGAATTACTCTAACCTTTCTCTCACAGTCAAACTCCCACTCAGACAGCACCTCAAAAGCCCTGTTTAAAAGGGCATCCCCCGCTAAGATAGCCGTTGCCTCATCAAACTTACACCAAGTAGTAGGATGTCCTCTCCTTAGAGTATCGTTGTCCATAGCAGGAAGGTCGTCGTGGACGAGGGAGTAAGTATGAATCATCTCTATTGCACAGGCCGGTAAGATAGCAAGCCTATAATCCTCCCCAACAGCCTCACAGCCAGCCATACAGAGGATAGGCCTTAAACGTTTCCCTCCAACTGTGAGGGAGTAACGAACTGCCTCGTAGAGTCTTTTTCCAAAAGGAGGGTCCTCAGGGAGGTAATTGAGTATCTCCCTGTCTATAATCTCCTTCCTCTCTTTTAAGTACTCTTTAAGCTCCATTTTCCACTCCTCAAAGGTTTACTTAAACTTTTTCTCCTCCCCCTTAAGGAGTCTGATGATGTTCTGGTAGTGCTTACCAACAACGACAAAAGCTGTAATGAAGAGAATCAAGGATGTGAAATCTGAAGGCTTCTCAAGAAACCTGAAAACAAGGGGAAACGAAAGAGCAGCTGTTATTGAAGAAAGTGATACGTAACGGGTAGTGAGAAACACCGAAAGGAACACGAGGAAGGCAATCAGCGTAACCTTCGGGGAAACTACAAGGAAGACTCCAAGTCCCGTAGCTACTCCTTTTCCTCCTCTAAACTTGAGGAAGGGAGAAAAGCAGTGGCCTAAAATCGCAGAAAGGCCGGCAACCACCTGATACTCTATGGAATAACCAGATACTTTCAGGAAAAGAACGGGCAGAGCTCCCTTTAGAGCATCAAGGAGGAGAACTAAAGCCCCGTACTTTTTCCCAAGAACCCTTGATACGTTGGTAGCCCCTATGTTTCCACTTCCGTACTGGCGAACGTCAACCCCTTTAAGCTTACCTATCACAAACCCAAAGGGAATGGAACCAAAAACAAACGCAAGAATGCAAGCCAAGATGAAAACGCCATCCATTTTATTCCTCTCGGAGAACTTTAAAGAATCTGTAAAAGTAAACAGCACCGGTGTATATAGCCACAAAGGCAGAGAGAATAAGTAAGCCTTCTCCCAGAGCTCTCCACCCAGATAGGAGAAAAACGACAGATGTCATAATTAGTGCAGTTTTGAGTTTTCCTCCTCTGGAAGCAGGAATGACGAGTCCCCGTGAGGCAGCTATGGCCCTCATCCCTGTAACGGCTTCTTCTCTTCCGACTATGGCTATAACGGAGTAAGGGTCACAGAGCTTCACGTAGGCAAGGGATATCAGAGTTGAAGAGGTAAGCAATTTATCAGCCACAGGATCAAGTAACATTCCGAGACTCGTTATGCTCTTAAATTTCCTTGCCACGTAGCCGTCAAGAAAATCGGTAACGGCACACACGATAAAAAGAAAAAGAGCGGCCGTGAACCGCTCCTTTATGATCAGAACCACTAGAAGGGGAAGTAGAAGTATCCTTACAAGCGTTAGGAAATTCGGAACCGTCTTTATCCTACCCATTACACTTTCATCGGCATTATGACGTTCTTAAGTTCAGGCTCTTCCTCAGAAACTATAAGAACCGGAGATATGGGCTGATCCATTAGTATCTTCACCGTATCACCGTCAAAGGAGGAAACGGACTCAAGGAGGTGGTTTATGTTAAAGCCTATCTCAAATTCCTCACCCGTGTATTCTACAGGTATGTTTACCTCCGCCTCTTCAGAGGCCGATTCTACATCCACCTTCCTTGCCGTTAGCTTCATGTTCCCCGGTGTAATGTTGATGATAACGGCCCTAACTTCCTCTTTGTCGTAAATCACAGAAACTTCCTTGAGAGCTCCGACAAGCTCCTCCTTACCGGTGATGCACTGTAAGGGATTGTTTTCAGGAATAACCGCAAGGTAGTCTGGATACTCACCCTCTATGACGGAGGTCCACATTACCGTATCGCCAACCCTAAAGTAGAGCCTGTTCTCCTTCAGAAGGAGCTCCACCTCTTCACTTTCCTTTAGAAGCTTCTTCAGCTCAGCAAGGGATTTCTTAGGAACTATGGCAGAGAACTCCTCCGCCTCAGCTTTCATCTCGTAAAGGGCAAGCCTGTGTCCATCGGTGGCAACAGCGTGAACCTTGTCTCCGAAGGACCTTAGAAGAACCCCTGTAAGGATGTAACGGGCTTCATCCCTGCTAACCGCGTATGAAACTTTCTTTATCGCCCTATCAACCTCTGCAGACAGGAGCCTTACGCTGTAAGTTTCTGGTATTTCTACCTCTGGAAACTCTTCTGGAGGCAACGTTGCAAGGGAGAAACGGGAGTTTACAGACTTAATGACGAGCTTACTGTCATCAGTTTCAAGGACGAACTCTTCACCTGTAAGGCTGGAAAAAAGCTTTGCAGCTTTTGCAGCGTTTACGGTAGTTTTCCCCGGTTCTATAACCTCACAGTCTACAAGTGTAGAGATACCAACTTCAAGGTTCGTGGCCGTTAATCTAAGAACGTTGTCCTCAGCCTCTATCAGGATGTTTGATAGGATAGGGATGTTCCCCTTTTTGTCGGCTGCGGATGCAACTTTTTTTACGGCCTCCTTTATTTTATTCTTACTAATCCTTACTTCCATATTCTTATACCTCCTTGTATCCTTGTATCTATCTACTTAAAGCATATATAGTAGTAATAGTATTAGAGTGCACAAATTTTGTGCACAGATGGCTCAAGCCCTTGATATTCTACAACATTTTTTCGCAACCTGTGGATAACTCCTGTGGATAACCCTGTGGATAACTTTAAAGTTATCCACAATTAACCAGATTCTTGTGGATAAGTGAAAGAAGGGAGTCGGAGTTATCCACAGTTTTGAGTTATCCACAGTTTTGTCCACAACGTTATCCACATACTTATCCACAATGTTATCCACAGGTTTATCCACAGGCTTGTGGACATTCTCACTCTTCTACTTTCACCTCTCCGACTAAAAGGTTTAGGCGTTTCTCAAGCTCAAGGATTATGTGGTTTATTTCTTCATTTTCATTTCTTAGTTCTTCTATTTTTGTAACCGCGTGCATAACGGTTGTATGGTCGTTCTTATGGAATGCGGCTGCAATTTTGGGGAATGAGAAGTTCCCAAATTTCCTTGATAAATACATGGCTATCTGTCTTGCAAGGGCTATCTGCTTTTTTCTCGTTGAGCTATCTATTTGTTCTAAGGTTATTCCAAACATTTCGCACACTACCTGTTTTATCTCGTCTATTGAAATGTCTGAACGGGAAGGATTTTCTACTTTGACAGAGCTCCCGATTCCAAACATGGAGCGAACCAATTCCTCGTCTATCGGTCTATTTTCAAGTATGGCCTTTGCTTTTAACTTTATGAGAGCTCCCTCAAGCTGTCTGATGTTTGACTTTATTATCGTTGCTATTAGCTTTAGGACGTTATCGTCCACCTCTATCTTTTCGGCTTCTGCCTTTCTCCTCAAGATAGCTATTCTCGTTTCAAAGTCTGGAGGCTGTATGTCTGCAATTAGTCCCCACTCAAAGCGGTTTCTCAACCTGTCGGTTAAGGTGGGAATGTCCTTAGGGGGACGGTCACTTGTGAGGACTATCTGTTTACCTGCATCGTAGAGGGCGTTAAAGGTGTGGAAGAACTCTATCTGTGTTCTGTCCTTACCACTTATAAACTGAATATCGTCAACGAGGAGAACGTCAACAGTTCTGTACTTTTCCCTAAATTCCGTTACAGTGTCTTTTCTGAGAGCTTCTATAAGCTCGTTCATGAAGCTTTCTGTTGTCGTGTAAACAACGGTTTTTTCAGGCATTTTTTTCTTTACGTAGTTTCCTATTGCCTGCATAAGGTGGGTTTTTCCGAGTCCTACTCCCCCGTATATAAAGAGCGGGTTGTAGGCTTTCCCCGGGTTCTCTGCAACGGCTACAGCCGCGGCATGGGCAAACTGGTTGCTTGCTCCTACGACAAAGTTCTCAAAGGTGTATTTTGGGTTTAAATTTGATTCTACGTTCTTTTTCTTTTCTTTGTTCTGAAAGAGGTTAAGCTCAAGCTGGAGAGGTTTTGAGACCTCTTCGGGGAGGAGCAGTTCTATTTCCATATGCCTTCCAAATTCTCGGAAGACGATTTCCTTTAAGAGGGGGAGGTAGTTTTTCTCAAGGTATTCTTTAACTATTCTATCTTTCGCTTTTAATTTAAGAGTATTTCCCTCAACAGATATAACTTTTAGTTCCTTGAACCACGTTTTAAAGAGGTGGGGTTTTACCTTTTTCTTGAGCTCATTTAAGCACCTTTCCCATAAATGTTCAAACACCTACTACCTCCCCGTAGAGCCTGAGGTATGCATCTACCATTCTACCAACTGAAAAGTTATCCACAACCACGCTGTAGGCCTTTGTAGTAATGCGTTTTCGGAGTTTGGAGCCATCTAAGAGCCTTAAAATTGCGTCGGCCAATTTTACAGGATTTCTCCTCTCAACGAGGAGTCCCGTTTCCCCGTCTTTTATTACTTCCGGGACACCCCCTACCTTAGTGGCCACAACGGGCACGTTGAGAAGCATGGCTATGAGAAGGGAACTCCCCAACCCCTCATAGTCGGACGGGAGGACGAAGACGTCAAACCCCTTCACGTAGTTGTAAACGTCCTCTTTAAAGCCTGCCAATAAAAATGAGCCTTCAAGCCCTTTCTCTTTGATTAAACTTTGAAGGTAGCTTTTAAGTTTCCCCTCTCCAAAAACTACAAAGGCAAGGTCGTTTCTTTCTTTTAAGAGAATTCTTGCTGCCTCTATCAAGTTGGGAATGTTCTTTTGTTCCGTTAATGCTGCAACAGAACCGATGATTTTTTTTCCTTTAAACTTTTCTCTAAAAGTTTTGACTTTATTCGTTTCAATCTTTTCTGGGAGATTTTCGTCAACGGCAGAGTAGATTACCTCTATTCCCTTCAAATTAAGTTCTTTCTTTAAAACGTCTGCTACGAATTCTGTTATAGCGACAACTTTGTCTGTCAGCTTGTACTTTAGCTCTGTTAAAGGATTCTTTTTCGGTGGATAGTCAACTCTCCTTGTGTAGATAACCGGTTTTTTATGGAATTTCTTTGAAAAGGCAGCAATTGTGTGAGCTTTGGCAGCGTGGGCATGGATAATGTCATAATTTTTTCCAAGAGCTCCAACCCTTAGTATATCTCCGGTTTGGTTTCCCTTTAGAGGATAAACTGTTATTCCCTCTTCCCTGCAACGCCTTTCAAGCTCGTCTCCTACCCTGCAGGCTACTGCTACTTCAACACCCCTCTCTTTAAGTCCTTTTACGAGGTAGAAGAGCTGTTGCTCTCCACCCCGCCACCCCTTTTCCGTATCAACGTGTAGAATTCTCATGATGATTTCCCTCCAAACACAGAAAATTTAGCGGAGGAGATATGAGGTTTTCAAGGGCCTTTATACCGACAATGAAGGAGTCCCCTGCAGATGCTGAAATCCCAAGCCACAAGCTCCTCATAAGGGCTGGCTTTATCAGGAAAAAGGCCTCAGGGCTTTACGATATCCTGCCCTTAGGAGTAAGGGTTCTCCACAAGATAGAGAGGATAATAAGGGAGGAGATGGACAGAGCCGGTGCTCAAGAGGTTTTACTTCCAATAATGCACCCGGCGGAGCTCTGGATAGAGAGCGGAAGGTGGGACGTTTACGGAAAAGAAATGATTAAGTTCAAGGACAGACACGAAAGGGACTATGCCCTCGGGCCTACCGCCGAGGAGATGATAACAGACCTCGTTAGAAAAGAGGTCAAGTCCTACAAGGATTTACCCCTTAACCTCTACCAGATAGGAAGGAAGTTCAGAGACGAGATTCGTCCCCGCTTTGGCCTCATGAGGGCCAGAGAGTTCATCATGAAGGACGCCTACTCCTTCCACGTAAACGATGAGGACGCAGAAAGGGAATACTGGAACATGTACGAGACTTACAGCCGAATCTTTAAGAGAATGGGGCTTGAGTTTAAGGCCGTTGAGGCAGATACGGGAGAGATAGGAGGAAAGTTCTCCCACGAGTTTATGGTTATAGCCGATACAGGTGAGAGCAAACTCGTTTACTGTGAAAAGTGTGGCTACGCCGCAAGCACAGAAAAAGCTGCTCAGAGAAAGCCAGAAGTTCCTGAAAATAGAGAGTCTGAGTTTAAGGAGTGTCAGAAAGTCCATACTCCAAACGTAAAGAGAATAGAGGAAGTTTCTGAATACTTAAGCGTTCCTCCTGAGAGGATACTTAAGCTCCTCGTCTACATCGTTGACGGAGAGGCAGTTGCCGTTGCTGTAAGGGGCGATAGGGAAGTTGAGGAAACAAAATTTAAGCAGGTCTTTAGGGGCAAAGAGGTAAGGCTTGCAACGGACGAGGAAATTGAAAAATTCACAGGCCAGCCGAAAGGATTCCTCTCTCCGATTGGACTTTCTATTCCCGTTTATGCCGACTACTCCGTAATTCCAATGGTCAACTTTGTGGCCGGCGCTGGAGAGAAGGACTACCACTTACAGAACGTTAACTGGGGAAGGGACTTTGTGGTTAAGGAGTTTATTGACGTTGCCGAAGTAAGAGGAGGAGACTCCTGTCCAAACTGTGGAGCTCCCCTCATAGAAAAGAGAGGAATAGAAGTAGGCCACATCTTTAAGCTTGGGACAAAGTACAGCGAGGCAATGAACGCAACATTCGTTGACGAAAACGGCGTTGAAAAGCCAATGGTAATGGGCTGTTACGGTATAGGCGTTACAAGGGTTATGGCTGCAGCAGTTGAGCAGAACCACGATGATGACGGAATCATCTGGCCTTACGAGATTGCCCCCTTCCACGTTATCGTTATTCCTGTTAACGTTAAGAAGGAGGAGATAAGGAATACGGCAGAGGAGATTTATGAGACCCTCCAGAGAGAAGGCTTTGACGTCATAATTGACGATAGAAACGCCCGTCCCGGATTTAAGTTCAAGGACGCTGACCTAATAGGAATTCCTTTCCAAGTTATCGTCGGTAAAAAGGCCTCAGAGGGAATTGTTGAGATAAAGGTCAGGAAGAGCGGTGAAAGGTTTGAAGTTCCCGTTAAAGAGGTAGTTAAGAAAATCAGGGAACTCCTTGGAGGTTAACGTGCCACTTGACCTTTCTATTGATAGAGAGAAAGAGGAGCGTTTCTTAGAGGAGCTCCGCCGTATCGTTTTAGACCTTCTTAACGGAAAGGACTGTAAAGTTTTCCTCTTTGGCTCAAGGGCGAGGGGCGACTACCGTCGCTCCTCCGACGCCGATATTGCAGTAGAAGGGTTATCAGAAGAGGAGTTTAAAAGATTTAAGCGTTCTCTTGATGAGTTGGTTGAGGAGAGTTTCATTCCTTTTACAGTTGACGTTGTTGACCTCAGTAGAGCTTCTGATAGTCTAAAAGAAGTGGTTCTAAAAGAGGGTATTGAATGGAAATAAAAAGGCTGGAAGAGCTTGAAAAAGCTCTTAAAAACTTTGAGGACTCCTTAGAAATAGACCTTTCTAAATTTCCTTCTTTTATAAAGGACGTTTTAGAGAGTGGGCAAGTTCAAAAGTTTGAGATGAGTTATGAACTTTTCTGGAAAGTTGGGAAGGAGCTCCTTGCAAGGCTTGAAGGCGTTGACGCAGGTTCTCCTCGTAGGGTCTTTAAATCGCTATTTCAGCTTGGTTATCTTACCTATGAGGAGCTTGAAGTCTGTCTTTCTATGCTTGAGGATAGGAACTTACTTTCTCACGTCTATCGTCGTGAAGTTGTAGAATCTGTTCTGCCAAAGCTTAAGAGCTATTTAAATTTGATGAAGTCGGTATCTTATCGCTTTAGAGAGGTTTTAAAGAGTGATTGAGGGAAAAACGGGGTTAAGGATAAAGCTCTCTCACCTTCGCCCTTGGTCCTTCTCAAAGGTTCAGAAGGCCAAAAAGTGCCAATACGAGTTCTTCTGGCGTTACGTGGCAAAAGTAGAGCCCCTTGAAAAGCCGGAGTTCCTCGTTCTTGGTAGTGGCGTTCACTTTGTCCTTGAGAATGCCCTAAACGTTGCCTTTAAGAGGGAGAGGCCTTTAAACAGGGAGCTCCTTTACTACTTTGCCGAAAACTTTAAGAAAGAAGAGCCCTTAGCAGACGTTAACAAAATAGCAGAGTTCTTTCCCAATATCCTCCGCTACGTAAACGGCCAGCTTAAAAGAGCTGCCGGCAGCAGTCTGATTGCCTCGGAGCTTGAAATAGCCGTTGATGGAGAGCTAAGACCTGTTAGCGAATTTGACTCGTCCCGCGTATTTTTAAGGGGAAAGCTTGACTTTATTTTTTCAAAAGGAGAAACCCTTTACATTGTTGACCACAAGACCAACAAAAGCAGGGACTTTAACAACAAAATAAAAACTCAGCTCCGCTGGTATGCCCTTTTAGCCAGCGTGAAGTTTCCAGAATTTGAAAGATTCGCCTTAGAAGTTCACAACGTCCGCTACGGAACTGTGAACAGGTTTATTTTCACCCAAAGGGACTTAGAGTCCTTTAAAATTCGCCTACTTCCAATCATAGAGATGGTAGAGGAAGAATTTAACGGCAAAACCTTTGAAGAGCTCGTTCCTTCTCCCTGTGAACTCAACTGCAAATGGTGCGACTACCGCCACATTTGTCCAGTTGCTAGTTATTAGGAGAGATAATGGTTGTGATATTTTTTGGATATCAACAAAGAAGTTGAATTAGCAAAAGTAAACTTGGTGGCGTTCTTAAAAAAGAAGTTTGGGGTTTTGGCTCTTGTCAGATATTCTGATATAATCCTGATAAATAAGTGATACCAATGATTATTCCTCCGAGGAAAGAAATAGATCTGATGTTAGAAATCACATCCTAGGAGCAGTGAGGTTAAGTTGAGGGGTTTAGGAGTATAGTGGTTCGAAAGAATTTATGGAGGTAGGGAGATTTTTATTTCAGGAGAAGAAGGTTTGTTATGATAACTGAAAAATGGCAAGATGATTCAGGGAGCAGAATGAGTGATGAAAGGGGATTAAGGATTCCTGAGTTTTGGAACAAGATGGTCAGTAATGGATTTGATGTCCACTTGGTGGAGATTCTAAAGTAGGGGGGAATCTTACTATGGGAGAGAATTTTTCTTCACAGCTTTATTCCGTGGAGGAGTTACTAAAGAATGAAAAGGATTCTCAAGATAGAGGGAAGAACTATTATATTCCAAGATATCAGAGGAGATATGTGTGGACGACGGAACATGTTACGAAGCTAATTAGCGATATTATGGAGATTCTTGAAAGACAGGGGGAGGATGGTTTTAAAGACTACTTTATAGGGGGAATTGTTCTTTCTAGAAATTCTATTGAGGGAGAAGAAAGAAGTAGAAAATCTCTAGAAGTTATAGATGGACAGCAAAGATTAACAACTATAGTTCTTATCATAGCTGTGTTGTATAAACATATAGAATGTAGGAGAGAGTCGTTTCAGAATATTCCTACTGATATATTGGAAAGATACAAAAATAGATTGAAGAGTCTATTAATTAGAGAAAATATCAAAAGAATCAATAGAAATGGAAGGATTGAGCGTAATGTTGAACGTAGCTATATTGTTGAGCGGAATGATTCGCTGGCACCTGTCTTTGAAAGGGTAATTAATTTACTGTTAGATGGTGAGAATAGGTGTGATTTGTGCTCTAATAAAAGTTTGGAGGATGTTTTTGACTTTCCTTTGAATGAATATCAGAAGAACTTACTTAATATAGTGTGCGAAATAGACTCTTTCTTTTCTGATAAAGATGAGGGGACTCTTTTGGACTTTTGTGATCAATTTTTAAATAATACTAAGCTTGTTGTAACGAAAACTAATGATGTGGATACTGGTTTTCTTGTTTTTGAAAAACTAAATGATAGTGGAATTACTTTAAAGCCTGAGGATCTTTTGAAGAACTTTTTGTTTTTTTCTGCTAATGAAACAGAGTATAGTACTCTTTCTACTGAATGGGAAAGGTTATTAGAAATCATTAACAATATTAATCCTTCTAGAACTAAGATCCAGCCAAGGGAGTTTTTAGAGGATTACTTAACTATAAAAGGTATAGAGATAGTATCTAGAGGAAATAACCCGATTTTTACTACTTTCAAGGCGTTAAGGACAGAAAATTATGAAGACTCTCTGAGTTTATTAGGTGATTTAATTAGGGTTGCTGCCAAATATAAGGAGCTCAAGAGAGATACTCTTGTGCAGAAATATCTAAATTTGATAAATTTCAATTTAGGTTTTAAGATACTTTTGTCTTTTTACGAGGTTTTAGGAGAAGGAGATTTTGAGTTCCATAAGAAAAGGATTCTCTTAATGATACTAAGATTAGCTGTTGTCTACATGATTGCAGATAAGACCAAAAAGCTTAGTGAAATTGTACCTGAACTTTGTAAAACCATTGTAACTGAAAGTGGAAACATAGAAAAGGTAAATAGTTGGATTTCTGAGAAGATAGATTCTTACCTAAGTGATTTTGAGACAAATATAGAAGTTTTACCCCTGTATAGAAAGAAGAAGAAGTTAACTAAGTTACTACTGAGTATTGCAAACTATCATCTTGAAGGTACAAAGGTAGATAGTAACAATATTTCGGTTGAGCATATCTTACCTCAGACTCCTAACTTTGGGGAATGTAGATATTCGGATATTACAGAGGAAAATTATAAAAACTATGTTCATAGAATAGGAAATTTAACTTTAGTGGATAGATCTTTTAATTCTTCCAGTAGAAATAGTTGTTTTGAAGAGAAAATAAATGCCCTAAAGAGTAATCAAAATATATATATTACCCGCTCAATAAAAGAAGAAATTGTTGACGGAACGCATGAATATAGAGTCTATAGACAAAAGTTCCATGAATTTTTTAGACCTTTAGGTGAAGAAGAAATGTGGGGAAAAGAGGCAATTGAAAATAGATCTAAAGCTTTCAAGGGTCTTTTAAAATTCATTTTAATAGATAATAATGGTAGTAATTTTAAGCTTTCCTATTTTGATTAAGAAGTATTGGAATTATAAGTCAATTAATTCTTTTATGCTACTAAGATTCTTAATCCTATTATAGAGGAGCTCTGCTCCTCTGTTTATATGAGCTCTAAAGAGTTCAAGAAGAAGTTTTTCATCTTTCAGATTTACTCCATCCCTATAAGCTCTTTGTTTAAAAAGGCAAATTAGAATAGTATCTAAGTCGCCAAGTAATACATGTCTCATTAACTCTTGACCATCTTGCTTATACCACTTCGGATCTGGTACTGTTGGATCTTTCAAAGAAAGGATTAGGCCAAATCTGCAAAGGATATTAGGGGTAAGACCTGTTCTTCCTTTTAGTATGAAGAGTTTTTGGCTAATTTTCTTATCCAGGATAATCCTGTTAAACTTCATTTTCTCTCTCCTAAAACTACTAATTCCAAAAATATCCTTTGTGCACTTTGGTGCACATACAATCTTCGTCGTAGACCAATTGGTATGAGTGTGATATATGTGTTCTTAACATCTCAAAAAGTTCTTTGTCTACTTCTACATCTGTGGATAGGATAATAACTTGATGACTAATATGTGGGAAATAGTTCTTAGCGAGGTTCTCTCTATGTTCATTATCTAATCTACCCAAAGGGGTATCTATGATTACTGGTAATTTTTTACCAGAAGCTCTTGCAAGTCCCCATAAGAATGATATTGCAAATATCTGTCTTTCTCCTGAAGAGAGTCTATCGATGGGAATTTTTCTATTGTTTACATCAAAAAGAGTGATTTCAAAAGTTTCTGGATTAATATGTAAATCTCTTATGAAGTTTTCTTTTCTTTTAAGTTTGTAAAAGGCATCTAGGATCTCTTTTTCGAGAATTTTTATTTTCCTCTTTACGAACTCTTTCCTAAATCTATCAATGACCTTTTGGGATTTCTCTATTATATGAATAACCATTCTCTTTTTCATCTTTTGTTTGATAAAGCTTTCTAATTTTTCAATTTCCTTCTCTACTTTGTTTTTTTCTTTTTCCAGTTTTCTAATTTCTTCTTCTAAGCATTTCCTTATAGTTTCATATTCCATTCTTTTCCTTTCTAGCCGTGAAAGTTTTTCTAAATATGGTTTAATAAATTCCTCCTCTGGAACATTCTGTAAAGCACTTTCAACTTCAAGTAGTTCTTCTTCTAGATTCTCTAACTTGAGAAATAAATTTTTAGCTTTGCCCAAAGTATTAGTTTTCAGATTTTGAATAACTACTTCTACCGTCTTGTTTTCTTTTTCAGAGAGATCGAGAATAATATCTGATTTAATTTCTTTATTGACTGAGAATAAGTTTCGTATTTTCTCTAATACTTCCTTGTCCAAAGAGAGAGGAGTCAAAATGTTCTCAAGCTCCTTGAGCTTGTTTTGCAAAATTTCTTTTTCAAAATTTATTCTTTTTATTTCTTTTTCCATCTCTAACTGTACAAGGAGTTCCTCCACTAGATCCATACCTGTCGCGAGAGGCAAATCTTTGGAAGCTAGTTCTCTAATCTCATTCTTGATCTTTTCAATTTCACTTTCTAAGAATTCTTTTCTTGTTTTATTTCTTTCATAACTTCTAAAAGCTTCTCCGCCTTTTTCTATAAATTCCCTTTCGGCCGTTTTTAGTTTCCTCTCTAACACTTGTTTCTTATTTTCTATATCGGCAAGACTCTGAAGTTTTTTCTCTAATTCTTTCTCCAAAGTTTTTCTCTTTTCCTCTAACTCTTGAAGCTTTTGACTTATTTCTTCGGATACATCTTCTTGGTTAATATATCTTTTTCTCAATATATCTAAACTTGTTCTTAAAGTATCTATCACTGTAACTCCTAAGAGAGATTTAACATCATTTACAAACTCAACTTCTGAGAAATCTTCTGCGAGTTTTTCTATTTTCTCTCCGTCGAAAAAGAAAAAGTTAACTAAGCTAGGAGGAATAATGTCAGAAATAAACTCTTGCCACTGTTCCCTAGGTATTTCTTTATAGATTTCACCATTTTTGTAAAGAAGGAATTCCTCTTTAAAACGCTTGCCGAGATCCCACTTTCTAACTACTTTGTAGGTGTCATGAGATTCCAAAGAAAAGTAAATAAATTCAAGAGTGACTTGAGCGCTTTTTTCTCCTTTGTGTATAAGCTTTTTAATAAACTCTTCATACTGTTTTTTTGTATATCCGTAGATATTGTTGCCGTACAAGCATAACTTTACAGATTCGAGTAAGGTAGTCTTGCCAGTTCCGTTTTTTCCACCAAATAAGACAATATTTTTCCCTTCTTTTGGTCTTAGATCTAAAACATTTTTTCCTTTATAGAGACCTACATTTTCTAATGTTAAAGAAGTTAGGATCATTGCCCGTTGACCTCTCTCAAGATTTCTTCTTCTGTTCTCCACTCCTCATTAAGAATTTTTTCGAGTTTCCTAAGTAGGGAACTTTTTCTTGAAGAAAAAGCGTTATATTGACAGGTATTAAGCAATTTGATTATCAATCTCGGATCTATCTCTTCTTCTGCTGCTAATAACTCTATTAGCCTCTTATCTTCTGCAGAGAAAATACCAACATCTTCCTTTGGTATTTCTAATTCTTTTCCATAAACCTTTTTGTAAATTTTCGCAACACTATCTTCCCAATCTCCCTCTTCTAGCTTCCAAATTCTTCTAATTTCTAAAAGCTCCTCTAAGGATATCAATTTAATCTCTTCTTCGTAAGGATTATTCTTATTTACCTCTTTCTCAGTTTCTAAAAGCTTTTCTAGAAAAAGCTTTCTGTACTCAAACTTATAAGGACCTCTTCCAAGTTTTTTAGAGCCATCTCCGCAGCTATTTCTTAGGAAATATATACTCCCATCTCTTCTTTTGTAATCGCGGTAAATATGCTTTTTCTCTGGATCCTGAGTTTCAACAAGCATCTCTCTAAACTTTTGAAGAGGTTTTAGCCAAATTTCTCCGCTTTCAATGAGGGAACTGAGGGATTTTTCATTTTTTACAACAGTGCAAACCCAACAACCAAACCTACTGTTACCTCCACTTTGTTCGTTAGCTGCGACTAAATCTCCAACTATAATAGGCGGTTCTCCTGCATTTGCTTGTTTGTACATTTCAAATAGTTCTTGGTTATCTCCTCCCCATGGAGATTCAAAGTTAAGTAGGTAGTTCCAGACATCTTCAACGGTCCAGTCTTCTATAGGTGTATAAACTAGAGCTCCAGGAAGGGTTGAATGTCTTGATAGCCTATGGTTTTCTATTTTATGTTCATTTATTGTCCTTTCCCTGTTGAGACTTTCGGATTTCCTAACGCCTAAAACAACAACTACTTCCCCGTACTTACTTACGGTTTCCACTACAAATCTATTTGAAGGCTCTATTTTTAATCTATCAGTGCACCATCTAAACTCTTTGGTGGGGGCAGGATATCCCCTTCCTATCAGATTAACCCAGAAAGTATCTGAAATCCGAGGATAAACTTTTACTGCCTGAATAGGTAACCCTTTTTCTTTAGCAGTTTTGTTGATAAGACTTAAGTTTTTATCAACGTAATTTATGACCTTAGGAATTTCTATCAATGTATCAGATGAAAGTACATATATAGGCTTCTTTAGTTTGTTTCTTGGTAATCTTTCTAAAGCTTCCCAAACTAATTGTAATGTTGCTGTAGAGTCCTTTCCTCCGCTGTACCCTACTATCCAAGGATAACTATTTGAGAAATAAATACTTTCAATTTCTTTGTAAATATCCTCTAAAGTTTTTCCTCCAAGTAGGAAAATCTTCTTAGATCTGGAAGACATATTTTTCTCCTAGGATTTTCTTTAGAATGAAATTTGCTGTAGCCTTTATATTTACATTAGCTTTATTTAATCTGCCTTTGTTTAAAGCTATCCCTTCCCATTCGGGATTATTTCTATGCCAGTTAATATCTCTCAACTTGGAAAGAGTTTCCTGCAAGCTTAAGTGGTTACTAATAATTACGCGGCCTACCATGGCAATGGCGTTAAGGAAAAGCCCATGAGAATGGATATATTCTTGTCTTGCTTTGTAAGCCGCTAACTCTCCTTTCTTTATCTTTTCCCATTCAGGGATGTTCCTACCTACTTCTTCCCAAAACTCGAAGGACAATATTCTGTCTTCATCGCTTATTTCTATCTTATTTCCCTTCTTACCTAAAAGTTCCTTAGTAGCATGATAAATGCTACTGAGTGTAAAGAGTTTGTGAGATCTATTGGATATAGAGCTTCTTTCATATTCAACAAGGCCTTTAAAGTAATAGACATTTTCTGATAAATACCTAGCTAACTCTGCCATTTGATCTCTATAATCATAGAGAATGCTAATGGAAGGGGTGGGTTTTACAGAATATCTATTGAGATCTGTAAATATCTGCTGACTTCTTTCCAGTCCTAAATCAACGAAGATGACGACTGAAATGGTTTCGTATGCTAATCGTGGATTTTCCTGTAGAGCTTGCTTAATAGCTTCAATACGATGTTGTCCATCATTTATTATAACCCTTGAGCTTTTATCTATCTTGAGCTTTCCTATTTGATAGTCGTCTTCACTAACGGGTTCAAATTCTATGTTTCCATCAATGGAAATAGTGATTGATGAAAAAACATAGGTATATGGATTTTCTAATATATACCTTTTAATTTCAGGAATTCTCCTTTTATTAAGAATCCTTTGTGCTCTTAATCTAGGAGGAACTAAAGGAATATTAATTTCTTTAAAAAGCTCAGGTATTAACTTTAGAGGGCACATTGCTGTGTAAAATTCTCTTCCTGCTTGAATACCTCTGACAGCAGGAAATACATAGTAGGAATTACCCACTGTTACCTCTATTCTATATGTGGAAGTTTATTGTAAAACTTCCACATAATTATACACGCATTATCCTGTAATCTCAAATAGGAGAAATGATGAAAATAGTGTACGATATTTTGTGTAGCTAGAGAAAGTAAACTAATCTCCTGGGGAAAAGACCGAAACCCTCAATCACAGAGGGTAAAAAACGGAACTATGAAAATTTTTCTAGACTTAATCTAAAGAGGTAGTAAAACAGATGGTTGCCTGAGGCAAATTGTTAGTGAGGTTTAAAGTGTACGTCAGGAGGAGAATTGGAAAAGAAACTAATGTTGAGGAAGGAGAAAGAGTTTAGAGAGGCAACTAAGGAATATTCTTTTAAAGTAGGAAAGCAAGTTTCAAAGATTATGTTTAAGGTCCTTTGCCGGTTAAGTACTAAGGAAACTGATAAGGGTTTAACGTCTGTGGTTAAGAAGTTAATAAGAAAGAAGGAGATTTATAAAGAAGTACAAAAGGAAGCTTACAGATTCTACCAAGAAGAGCAGGAATTAAAGGTAGGTAAGTATTTTGGAATTTTTAGTGTTAGTAAAGAAATTGCTATTAGAATAGCTTCAGATAAGGATGTGGGTCAACACTTGTTGTGGGATGAGGGTGATGGTAACATACCTGTTAGTGAGTTGAGAAGTGGAGGCTTATAGGGATGAGGAAGATAGGAACTCTGGTGATTTTGCTTTTGCTTTCGGTTTCCTGCGGGAGTGAGAAGGTAGAGGAGACGGCAGGAACGGCTTATGCGACGGTAAAGTTTGATTTAGAGGAGCGGGTTGCTGAGGCTTTAAAATATCTTGAGTCTTTAAAAGGGTTGAAAGAAAGTAAAAAATTTGTAGATGCGGTTGATACCTTAGAAGGTTTCCTTAAAGGTACTCACTCTGATGTAGGAGCGACTCTTAGAGCTCTGAGCTACCTTGAAAGACATTCAAAGTTTATCCCTCAGGAAAAATTGATTCAACTAAAGCAGCTTGTAGAGCTCCTTGTTTCTTACCGTCAGCCAGTGGTAGGTTGAAGAGAGGAGATGACGGCTAAGCTGTTTAAGAAACTTTTTGGAGTTTTCGTTTTTGTTTTTACTTTCTTAGTTGCTCCTGTGAACCTTGCAGCTGAGCCTTTTTATCTTTCTTACACTTATCCCGGTTCTATAGGGTTCTTTAAGCTTAAGGAAATACCTAAAAAAGCTAAAGTAGTAGTAAAGGCCGGAAACAGAGAATACACCTTTCCCGTTCTGTCTGAAAAGGCTTACTTTGTAATTCCCTACGGAAGTAAAGGAAAGGTTTTTGTTACTCTGTACGAGGATGGAAAGGAAAAGGATAGGAGAGTTATAAAAGTTGCTCGTAAAAAGTACAGGGTTTCAAGAATTTGGGTAAAAGAGCCGAAGAAGTATCCCCCAGAGCTCCTAAAAAGGATAAAAGAAGAGCAAAAACTTTTACGAACTATCTTCTCTCAGGTAACTCCGAAAAAGTTTAGTGAGACTTTTCTAAGGAGGCCTCTTAAAAAACTAAGGGTCTCAACGCCTTTTGGGGCAAAGAGGATAATCAACGGTAAAAAGCGCTCCGTTCATTGGGGAACAGATTTTAGAGCTCCCCTCGGCGCTCCCGTTTACGCTGCGCTCTCTGGCAAGGTGGTTCTTGCGAGGGAGCTCTACTTTACCGGAAAAACCGTAATAATTGACCACGGACTTGGGATTCATACCCTCTACGCTCACCTTTCAAAGATAACCGTTAAAGAGGGGCAGTTCGTAAAAGCTGGCCAGCTCATAGGAAAGGTTGGCTCTACGGGCAGGTCAACGGGACCCCACCTTCACTTTGGGTTTTACGTAAGCAGCGTAAGGGCGGACCCAATGCTTGTTCTAAAGTCCCGTCTTTGAGGGGAAAAAGGTGTTGCTTACCTGTATTTTTCCATTATCTCAATGACTTCTTCGTCGGTAGTTTGTGAAAAGTCATAGTAGAACTGTCCTACGGCGCTGAAAAACTCAGGGGCGTGAATGACAATTAGGTCGTCAACGAGCTCCTGAAACTCAGGGACTTTATCGGCAGGCATAACGGGAACGGCAAGGATAATTTTTTTCGGTTTTTCCTTTCTCAAGGAAGCTATTGCTGCTTTAACTGTTAATCCTGTGGCTATTCCGTCATCAACGAGGATGACCTCTCTTCCTGTTAGAGGTAATTTTTCCCTACTCCCGAGGTATTTTTCTTTCCTGCGTTTAATCTCTTCAATTTCTTGAAGAGCTTTCCTCCTTATGTAATCTTCTGAGATTCCGAGCCTGTAGGCTACATCGCCAGTAATGGAAGGGTTCATTAAGATTGTCCCGTCCTCTGTAACTGCTGCGACGGCAAACTCCTCGTTAAAGGGAGCTCCTATCTTCCTCGGTATAGCGAGTTCTAAGGGAGCGTTTAAAGCTTCTGCTATCGGCTCTGCGACAACTACACCGCCACGGGGTATTGCGACAACTACCGGGTTTTCAAGCGTTCCGTTGTACTTCTTAAGAATTGCCTCTGCAAGGAGCTCCCCCGCTTCTCTCCTGTCTCTGAATACCATTTCCTTTCCTTATAAACCTTAATCTAAGACTTAAACTTATCCTTCTCTTAGATACCTTCAAGGGACTTGGCCTTCTTCTTTGTCTGTTCTTCGTAGACAGCCCTGTCAGACTCAGCCGCTTTTGAATAAAGGTCAGGGTCTGTGTAAGATAAGTAGGTTGTAGTTGTAACCCATGGACAGTAGAGTTCTATTTCCACTCCGCCAATCTTCCAGAGGGCTCTTCCCTCTGAAACCTGAGGCTTTTTATAGCTCAAAGGGGTGCCGTACTTGTTCTTGAGCAGGTCGTAGTACATGTAGAATGTGGATTTGTCCATGAACTCTTCAAGACGATAGTCAATTTTCATCAGCTTCCCTTTGAAAAACCAGAAGTAGGCGCTTTTAAGCTTTTCAAGCGGAAGGCCTGCAACTTTATAGCCGGTTACATCGGGGTTGGATATGTCGTTTTTTATGACTCTGTAACCAGATTCAACTATCTGCCAGCCCTTATTTTTGACTATCTCTTTAAACTCGTCCTCAGTTGTAACGCCTACCGTTAAACCGAAAGGAGAAGGCCTCTCTTTGGTAAGGGAGATTTTCTTAAGTTCATCGCAGGCGGCTTGGTAGCCTAAGTTGCAGGAAGTGGATAGGAGTTCAGTAACTTTCTTTAAGCTTTCCTCATCCTTTTTACCAACTTTGTAAAGAAGCTTTCCCAAGTTGTAGCACCCCACCTTTTTAGCCGTTATATCGTCAGAAAGACAGGCTATATTGTAGAAATTGAGAGCTTTCTTAATGTCCTTTTTTGCTACTAATCCTCTTTCATAAATAATCCCTACATTGTTGCATCCCGGAGTATAGCCTAAATTGCAAGACTTGAGGAAAAATGAGAGGGCTTTGGAATAGTCCGTATCTACACCTTTTCCAAGAAAGAAAGCCAAACCGGAGTTGTAACATCCTATTTCTTGTCCAAAAGAATTTCTATTGCATGCTTTTAAAAAAAATTTTAAAGCTTTCTTAGGGTCTTTAGAGAACTTTAAACCCTCCATGTACATGATGCCGATGTCGCTACATCCGAGTGCAATTCCTTCTGAACAGGCTTTTGAGAGTAACTGATAAGCTTTATCCAAGTCCCTTTTAACTTCCCAGCCATTCATGTAGAATTCTCCAAGTGAAGCGCAACTTTCCTGATTTCCCGTCTTACAAGAAGCTTCCAAAATTTTGTAGGCTTCCTTGAGGTTACCGGATTTCATGGCCGTCATGGCTTTTTGAACTTCCGGAGATTCCGCAAGAGCGTTTGAAACGAGTAAAACCAAAGCAAGGAGAACTCGGAGTAACATCTTTTCCCCCTGTTAAAATAACCTACTGCTTGGTTTTGAGAAATTCTATCACAGTGGAGGTAGAGGTGGTTTTGGAGGAGCTCTTTGACGTTGCGGAAAAGGTTGTAGAAGGAGTTGAGGGAATTGAGAGCCTTGAGAAGTTTCCGGAGGAAGCAGAGCCTTTAAGGAAGCCCTTTGAAAACCCCTTTAGGCGTTCGGCTTTGATAGTTTCTGGTGATAGACCAAGGCACTTAAAAAAGGTTTTTCTGAGGGAAGCCGACGTTATCATCTTTAACGTTGAAGACGGTGTTGCTGAGAGTAATAAGAAGTTTGCCCGTCTTCTCTTGAAGAAGTTTTTAAAAAATGTTCCTTTTGACGGGAACAAGGAAGTTGTAATAAGGATTAACCCTCTTGATTCAGCGTTCTTCTGGGAAGACGTTTTGGAGCTCCTTCCCGTTGTTCCTCACGCTATAAGGCTTTCTAAGGTTGAAAAGCCTGAAGACGTTGTAGTTCTTGACGGAATTATGAAGGCCTACGAGCTTTCGGCAGGTCTTCCTGAAAAATCCATAAAAATCCAGCTTTCCATAGAAACGGGAAAAGCTGTAGAGAGGCTTTCTGAGATTCTTTCGGCATCAGAAAGGATAAACGCTGCTTACCTCGGAATTCTTGACCTGTTCGCAGACTTAGGACTTTCTCAAGAGCTCACAAAATCTTCCCCCCTTGCCACTTACTTAAAGTCAAAGTTCGTTTCTACCTGTAGAGCCTTTAACGTTTCTCCAATTGCTCCTGCCTATCAGGACTATGCAGACCTTGAAGGTTTTGAGAAAGAAGCCCTTGAGGAGAAGGAGCTTGGTTTTGCCGGTAAGATGTGTATCTCTGTAAAGCAGGTCGGCATAGCCAATAGAGTCTTTTCCCCAACGGAAGAGGAGATTGAGGAAGCAAAGAGGATAGTAGCGCTCTACGAGAGGGCTCTCAAAGAAGGGAGAGGAGGAATTACCTACAACGGAAAGTTCATAGACCAACCCATATACAGGGACGCCATCAATAAGCTCAAGTTCTTGGGGATTTAAACAGTTTGTCTATGTTTCCCCAGAGGACTCTTGCTGCCGGGACGGGGGTGATATCTTTTCTCCTTATGGCGTAGAAACTCCTCTTTATTTCAAGTCCTTTAATTTTCACGGCCTTGAGCCTTCCACAGGATACTTCCTCGCTAACGGAGTATTTAGAGACGAGTCCAAAACCAGCTCCACGCTTGACTGCTTCCTTTATTGCAGTGTTACTCCCGAGAACGCCTGCAATTTTTAGCTCGGCAGGGTTTATACCGCTACTTTTGAGTGCCCTCTCAACTGAAGCTCTTGTTCCAGAGTCAGCTTCCCTTAAAAAGAGTGGGAGCTCCACAAGCTCGCTAAAAGAAATAGAAGGGCGTTTGAAATTAGGAGGGGCTATAAGGATAATTTCATCCTCTATAATTTTTTTCTTCTCAAGCCTCGGGTCGGAAACTTCTATCCCTACAAATCCAACGTCAAAGTCCGGGATGTTTTCGGTGAGTAGCTTAACTACTTTTCTTGAGTCAAGTATTTCAACAACTATGACTGTTTGAGGCAAAAGCTTCCTAAGTTCCGGAATGGCGTGGGGGATGAGGAAATCCCCCGGAATATTACTGGCGGCAATTTTTAGAGTTCCTTCTGAGTTACTGTCTAAGGAGAGGAGCTCTGCGATTGCCTCATCTCTCTTCCTCAAAATCTCTACTGCGTACCTGTAGAGGACCTTCGCCTCAACCGTTGGGACAACCTTCCTCCCTATGCGGTCAAAGAGGCGCTTTCCGAGGGCGTCCTCTAAGTGCTGAACGTGGGCACTAACAGTCGGCTGAGATATTCCCAGCTTCTCTGCAGCCTTTGAAAAGCTCTTTAGCTCAAAAACTTTTGTGAAAACTTCTAACTGCCTTATGTCCATCTAACTGCTATTCAAGGCCGAGAATCTTCAAAACTACGTCAACTGTGACAAAGAAGAGAACGCCGGACATTATGAGGGAAATCATAGTTCCGAATCCCCAGACGATTGGGGGAAGTTTCAGGTTTTTAACGTACTTTACGTAGAAGCTAAAGGTGAGAAGGGCAAAAAGTGCGGCAAGGGATAATTTGAGTCCCATGTAGTGCTTTAGGTCAAGGACACTTGAGAAAATCCCAAGTGGAAGCAAGGAAAACATTGACATCATCATAAAGCCAACGATTGTAGCCCCTAAACCCAGACCCTTTGCGAGGCCATCGTTAAAGCTCTTAGCCATAGTAACCTCCACAAGGCCGTTGGATAAAGTTATTAAGATTTTAGCAAATTTTAAATTTAGTTGGGTTTGTCCTCTCCCTTAACCCTTTCAACTACGAGCTTCCTGAGCTTTTCAGAAATTCCCTCCTGAGACTGCGCCTGCTTTGGTTCTTGCTGTTCTAACTGTTGTCCTTCTTTTATGAGTCCCTTCTTCTTGAGCTCCTCAAAGATTTCCTTTCCAAAGCTTACAGGCCTTCCCTGTGGGTCAATGAAGATGTGCTGCGTAAAGCCCACAGCTAAGACAACATCGTCCCTGAGGATTCTGTAGTCAAACCTGATTCCCCTTGAACCGATGTTCGTTATGGCGGTTTCAACGGTTAAAAGGTCATCGTAGGCAATTGGAGCCATGTACCTGCAGGCGGCCTCAACGACCGGCATGAGGATTTGCCTTTGCTGGAATATTTTCTTGTACTCAAAGCCAAGGGCCCTGAAGAGCTCCGTCCTTCCCCTCTCAAAGACGTCAAAAATTCTTGAGTAGTACATAACCCCGTAAGCATCAACCTCTGCCATTGAAACCCTGTAGGGCATACTTCCAACTATAACCTGAGGCTGTTTCTGTTCCTGTCCTTTCTTTTCGTCAGCCATTTTTCCCTCCGTAGTATTCCTGAAGTGAGCGAACGCTCATCTGTCCCTTTCTCATGGACTCTATAGCCATAACGGCAGCCTGAGCTCCCCTTATAGTTGTGTAGTAGGGGATACCGTAGTTGACTGCAAGTCTCCTTATGCTCTTAGCGTCCCTCTTAGATTTTGCTCCCGTTGGAGTATTTATTATCAGGGCTACCTCTCCATTCTTTATGAGGTCCTCTACGTTGGGACGCCTTCCCTCCTGAATCTTGTAGACAACCTCAACGGGTAGCCCCTTTTCTTTGAGGAACCTGTACGTTCCCTCCGTGGAGACAATCTTAAAGCCCATCTCCACTAACTTCTTGGCAATTCCGTAAACCCTCGGCTTATCCTTGTCCTTAACGCTTATGAAGACCTTACCCTTAGATGGGTCAAGGGGAAGCCTTGAGCCGGCTGCAAGCTGGGCTTTATAGAAGGCAATGCCGAAGTCCTTGTCTATTCCCATAACCTCGCCGGTTGACTTCATCTCGGGGCTTAAGATTGGGTCAACCTCCGGGAAGCGGTTGAAGGGGAAGACGGCCTCTTTTACGGAGTAGTAGTCCGGCTCTACTTCCTCAACTCCGAGTTCGTCAAGGGTCTTACCCATTGCAACTTTTGTTGCAATCTTTGCAAGGGGTAGTCCTATCGCTTTACTGACGAAAGGAACGGTTCTTGAAGCCCTCGGGTTGACCTCAATGATGTAGATTTCTCCGTCCTTAACGGCAAACTGGATGTTTATGAGACCTTTAACGTTCAGCTCTAAGGCTATCTTCCTCGTTATTTCCTTGATTTCTTCAACAATCTCCTTTGGAACTGAGAAGGTCGGAAGAACGCAGGCGCTATCTCCGGAGTGGATTCCCGCCTCCTCTATGTGCTCCATTACTCCACCTATTACGACGCGCCTTCCGTCACAGACGGCGTCAACGTCAAACTCAACGGCGTCTTCAAGGAACTTGTCTATGAGGACGGGCTTTTCTTCTGAGACCTCAACGGCTTCGGCCATGTACTGACGGAGCTCCTCCAAGTTATAAACAATCCTCATGGCCCTTCCACCAAGGACGTAGGAGGGACGCATGAGGACGGGGAAGCCGATTTCCTGAGCAACTTTCTCGGCCTCCTCTAAAGAGCGGGCAATACCGGATGGAGGTTGCTTTAGGCCAAGTTTGTTTAGGAGCTCCCTAAACCTCTCCCTGTCCTCTGCTATGTCAATGCTCTCAGAGGAAGTTCCAAGTATTTTTACCCCTTCCTTTTCAAGGGGAACGGCAAGCTTTAGTGGTGTCTGACCACCAAACTGAACGATTACTCCTTCCGGCTTTTCCTTTTCTACGATGTTTAGGGCATCTTCTAAGGTAAGTGGCTCAAAGAAGAGCTTATCGGAAGTATCGTAGTCTGTTGAAACGGTTTCGGGGTTACAGTTGACCATGTGGGCTTCATACCCAAGTTCCCTTAGAGCCCAGACTGCGTGGACACAGCAATAGTCAAACTCTACACCCTGACCTATCCTGTTTGGACCTGAACCAAAGACGGTAACTTTTTTCTTACTGCTCGGATTAGCCTCACACTCTTTTCCATCGTATGTTGAGTAGTAGTAGGGGGTGTAGGCCTCAAACTCTCCGGCACAGGTATCAACGGTCTTGTATAGAACAGGAACGGTCTTTTTCCTCTTTTCCCTGACCTCTTTTTCTGAAACACCAAGGAGCTCCGCAATATACCTATCAGAGAATCCCCACTTTTTGGCAAACTTCAGGACATCGGAAGGAAGAGTATCTAAGGTGTACTTCTTTATCTCCTTTTCAAGCTCAACTATCTGCCTTATGTTGTGGAGGAACCACCTGTCTATCCTTGATAGCTCGTAGAGCTTTTCAATGCTCCAGCCTCTCCTTAGAGCTTCTGCTATGTACCAGATACGGTCGGCGTTTGGAACTGCAATTTTGCTTTCAAGCTCATCGTCAGATACCTTTTCAGTACCTTTCATAAGGAGGCCGTACCTTCCAATCTCTAAGGAGCGTATCGCCTTAAGGAGTGCCTCCTTAAAAGTTCTGCCTATGGCCATTACCTCACCGACAGACTTCATCCTCGTGGTGAGGGATGAGTCGGCCTCCGGGAACTTCTCAAAGGCCCACCTTGGAAACTTAACGACGCAGTAGTCAATTGCCGGTTCAAAGGAGGCTGGCGTTTTCTTTGTTATGTCGTTTGGAAGCTCATCTAATGTGTATCCGACGGCGAGTTTCGCGGCTATTTTTGCAATTGGGAATCCGGTAGCTTTAGAAGCCAATGCCGAGGAACGGGAAACCCTCGGGTTCATTTCAATAACGATTACTCTTCCGTTTTCGGGGTTTACTGCAAACTGAACGTTTGAACCTCCGGTTTCAACTCCAATTTCCCTGATGATGGCAATGGCAGCGTCCCTTAGTATCTGGTATTCCTTGTCCGTTAGAGTCTGGGCTGGAGCTACAGTTATGGAGTCGCCGGTGTGAACACCCATCGGGTCAACGTTTTCAATTGAACAGATAATCACAACGTTGTCGTTTAAGTCCCTCATTACCTCAAGCTCGTACTCCTTCCAGCCTAAAACGCTCTCCTCTATGAGAATCTCGTTTATGGGGCTTGCATCAAGTCCTCTCTTTGCTATTTCCTTAAACTCCTCTATGTTGTAGGCTACGCCTCCTCCCTCTCCACCGAGGGTAAAGGCCGGCCTGATTATTGCAGGAAGGCCAACTTCTTTAACGACCTCTAAGGCCTCCTCTAAGGAGCGGGCAAGGCCACTCTTTGGAACTTCAAGGCCTATTTTGAGCATTGCCTCTTTGAAGAGCTCCCTGTCCTCTGCCTTCTTTATGGCCTCTACCTTTGCACCTATCAGCTCAACGCCGTAACGCTCAAGGATTCCTGCCTCGTGGAGCTCTACAGCCAAGTTGAGGGCTGTCTGTCCACCGACCGTTGGGAGGAGGGCGTCAGGCCTTTCCTTCTCAATGATTTTCTCAAGAACCTCAACTGTTAACGGCTCTATGTAGGTTCTATCGGCAACGCCGGGGTCTGTCATAATCGTTGCCGGGTTGGAGTTGACGAGAATGACCTCGTAGCCTTCCTCCTTTAAAGCTTTACAGGCCTGCGTTCCGGAGTAGTCAAACTCTGCGGCCTGACCGATGACTATAGGGCCAGAACCGATTATGAGGATTTTCCTGATGTCTTCTCTCTTCGGCAAAGGAGCCTCCAGCTTTAAAGTGTTTTGAAAATTTTACGATAAAAGTAGAATTGGGTTTTGCTAAGATTTAAAAGGGTAACGGAATAAAGGGTAAAGGCGCGATGAAGCTGCTTAAAGACATGTCCCTCGGGAAGAAAGTAACCCTCGGGGGACTGGTTGGAATCCTCGTCCTAACGCTCATTCTGGGCTTCTCCTCCTACAGGGCTACAAAAGAAAACCTCACTACAGAAACCTTCCAGAGGTTAACCGTTGTAAGGGAGGCAAAGAGCCAGCACATTGAGGACTACTTCTCCTACATGGAAAGCCTCCTTTCCTCAATTGCCAACAGTAGCCTCGCAAGGGAAAGTTTAAGGGCCTTTGAGGAGTCCTTCTACAGGCTTTCAGAGGAGTTAGACCTTGATATTGATGATGTTAAGAGAGCTTTAGAAGAGGAGTACGAAAGACACTACCTTAATCTGGTGAACTACGATATTCCCGGAGCTCCACCACGGCGGGAGGTTGAGTTCTACCTTCCTAAAAATCCCAACGGACTACTGGCGCAGTTTCTCTTTATCGTAGAGAACCCCTACCCTGTAGGGAAAAAGAACAGGCTCGTCTACAACGAAAAGTACCCCTGTTCATACGTGAAAGTTCACAAGAAGTTCCACCCAGACTTTAATCACCTCCTTAAGGAGTTTGGTCTCTACGACATATTTTTGGTTGATAAGAGGGGGACTATTGTCTACACGACCTTTAAGGAAAAAGACTTTGCAACAAACCTCATCTCAGGCCCTTACAGCGGTACAGGAATAGCTAAGGCCTTTAGGGAGGCCATAAGCTCCCCTCCCGGCAGGGTAGTTTTTTCAGACTTTAAACCCTATGAGCCAAGCTACAACCAGCCTGCAGCCTTCATAGCGACGCCGGTTTACGAAGGTAGTGAGAAAGTAGGGGTCTTAATTTTCCAGCTTCCAATAGACAAGATAGATGCGATAGTCAACTTTAACTACAGGTTTAAGGAGGCAGGGCTCGGTAAGACCGGGGAAGTCTATATTGCCGGCTCGGATTACACCCTTAAGAACAACATAAGGTTTCTCAGGGAGATAGATGACCCAATAGTAAGGAAGGCGGGAACCACTATAGGGATACTGAAGGTAGATACCCTACCGGTTAGGAAGGCCCTTAAAGGCGAAAAGGGAGTGGCGATTTCCGAGAACTTCTTCGGAAAGAGAGTCTTAGTCTCTTACGCTCCGATTAACGTCTTCGGAAATAGGTGGGCAATTGTGGCAGAAATAGAGGAGGATGAGATACTTTCAGGTATCACCTCTCCCAAGAAAAACAAGATGCTCATCTTCACCCTTCTTTTCCTCCTGATGATGGTTGCTGCCTTTTTAATCTTTGTTAAGAGGAGTATCGTTGCTCCCCTTAACGAGCTTATCCTTACAACTAAGGACTTAGCTGAGGGCGAAGGAGACCTGACGAGAGAACTTTCTATCAACCGTAACGACGAACTTGGAAGGGCGGCTAAATACTTTAACGCCTTCATAGAGAAGGTCAGGACGATAATTGAGAGGGCGAAACAGTCGGCCCGCAGGAACGTAAAGATAGCGACGGTTCTTAAAAACAACGCCGAGAACGTAAAAAGAAGGATAACGGAGGAGAAAGAAACGGTAAATAAGGCAACAGAAACAGCAGCAGCTATAACAGAACCGATTAAAGAGTTTAAGGAGCTTGTATCCTCATCAGAGAAAGAGGTTGAGAGGGCAAGCAGGAAGCTGACATCAACGATGAACAGCATAGAGGAGCTCCAGAAAACCATAGAGAAAACGGAGAGAGAGAGCTTAGCCTCTATTCATGAGCTTAAAGAGCTCAACAGGGAAGCAGAGAGCATAAAGAACATCATAGAGATAATAGAGGACATTGCCGATAAGACTAACCTCTTAGCTCTCAACGCTTCTATAGAAGCTGCTAAGGCAGGAGAAACCGGAAAAGGATTTGCCGTCGTTGCCGAGGAGATAAGGAAGTTGGCCGAGCAGATTCAGAGGAACACGGTAAACATCAACAGGATACTCAATGGTATTGTCCTTTCTATATCGGAGACGACCCAGAAGATTGAAAAGAGTAACTCGGAGAACATGGAGTTCTTAAGATCTGTCTCGGAGCATGTGATAGGTGAAATGAAGGAAGTTACCGACGTAATGGAGAAAACAAGGACTGTATCAAGGACGCTGAGTGAGAGCTCCAACGGGCTTATTGCGCAGGTTGAAAGCTTGATTGAGAACATAAAGGAGATAGACGAGATTTCTGAATCAAACGCTAAAAGCGTTGAGGAAATACTTTTGAAGATAAAGGAGCTCTACAGGGAAATTGATGAGCTCAACAACATCATATCTACCTTTAAGACCAAGATAAGATAAAAGGAGATAGAGATTGAGGATTACTATAACCGGAACGCCGGGGTCTGGAAAGACAACGGTGGCTAAGCTCCTATCGGAGTTAACGGGAATTCCAGTTTTCCACCTCTCTGACCTTATTAGGGAGAAAGGTTTCTATACAGACTACGACGAGGAAAGGGACGCCTACGTTACAGATGTGGAAAAGTTGACGGAATTCTTTAAAGGAAAGGAGAAGTTCATAGCCGAAGGGCTTGTTGCCCACTATCTACCTTCTGACCTGTGTATAATTTTGAGAGTTCACCCTTCAGAGCTCCCCAAAAGGCTCGCCGGCAGAGGGTACTCTCCTCTTAAAGTGGCTGAGAACGTAGAGGCTGAGAGGCTTGCTGTAATAGCTACGGAAGCTTTTGAAAACCCGAGAGCTCCGAGAATAGCTCACATAGATACGACAAACAGGACTCCGGAAGAGGTAGTCCAGTTAATCCTCAGGTGTATAGAAGGAGAAGAGGTTTTTGACGACGTTGATTGGTTGGAAGAGCAGGGAAATAGCTATAAAAATCCTTAATGCTTTTGAGAAGGACAAAAAGTTAAGGGAGCACGTAGAAAAGTTTACCGTTAATCTCTCTCCGCTTGACAGGGCTTTTATAAGGGAAATAGCCTCAGGGACTGTCAGGTATTTAAGACTTCTTGACTTTTCCCTGCAGAGAGCTCTTAAGAAAAACCTAAAGGGTCAGAAACCTTCGGTCAGAAATGCGCTTAGGCTCATAGCCTATCAGCTCTTCTTTACAGGAGTTCCGGCCTACGCTGCGGTAAATGAGACGGTAGAGGCTGTTAAGAGGCTTTTAGGGAAGAAGCCGGCCGGCTTTGTAAACGCAGCTTCCAAAAAGTTACTCGGGTTTAACTATAGGCGTGAGGTAGAGCGTATTCCCTCCTATTTTGAGAGGATTTCTACCCTTTACTCTTTTGAAACATGGATGGTAAGGCGCTGGGCGAGATTTTACGGTAAGGATGAAATTGAAGAGCTCCTTAAATCTCTCAACAAGGTAGCTCCCCTCTGTTTAAGGGTTAACAGGATAAAGGTGACGCCCGAGAAGCTTTTCTCCTTACTTGAGAGTAAGGGAATAGAAGTTGAAAGACATCCCTTCATACCGGATATACTAAGGATAAAGGGAAGAGTTCCCATAGAGAGCCTTCCCGGGTATAAAGAAGGTTACTTTTACATTCAGGACCCCGCGTCTTTCTTGGCTGCCTATCTCCTTGACCCTAAGCCTTCTGAGCTGATACTTGACGTTGGCGCAGCTCCCGGTGGAAAAACTACAGCAATTGCTTCAATAACGGAAAATAGAGCAAAAATTGTGGCCGTTGACGTGAATAAGAAGAGGATGGAGCTCCTAAAGGCCAACTGCAAAAAGCTTGGCGTAAAAAACGTTTCTTTCGTTTTGACGGATATCTCTAAGGATAGAAGCTTTAGGGAGAAGTTCAGGAGCTCCTTTGATAGAATCTTAATAGACGCTCCCTGTAGCGCTACCGGCGTAATACGGAGACACCCTGAGGGCAAGTGGAACAAGTCTATTGAGCTTATAAGGCACAACCAGAAGGTACAGAGAGCGCTACTTAAAAGTGCCTATGAGCTCCTAAAACCCGGTGGAGTCCTGCTCTTTAGCGTCTGTTCATTAGAACAGGAAGAGGGTGAGGAGAACGCGAAAGCAGCGCTCAACTTCGGTTACTCTCCTTACGAGTTTTCAAACCTTTTTGAGGAGCTTAAAGCAGGTTTAAAGGGTAATACCCTAAGAGTATTCCCTCACCGGAACAACATGGACGGTTTCTTCTACGCAATCTTCAGGAGATAACCTGATGTCTGAGCTTGAGAAGCAGGAATTAAACCGTCAGGTCTTGATAAGGCTGATAAAGGCAATAATAGATCAGGAGGAGCTGAAAGTTATATCCCAGATTATTTCCATGGATCCCCACTTGTTGGCTCGTGTCTTAAAGTACGTAAACTCTCCCTACTTTGGGCTTAGGAGAGAGATAACGTCTGTAGAGCACGCTGTCGCCTATTTGGGCTACAAGAAGCTTAAAGAGTTTGCTTTTATCCTGTTGACTACCTCTGTCTTGCAGAACAAGCCGAGGGAGGAGGTTAAGAAAGTTCTACAGTTTGCTTACCTAATGAAGTTTCTGGCGAGGAAACTCTACCCCAAGTATGAAGATGAAGCATTTATGGTAGGACTCTTTGAACCAATAAGGGAAGAGCTTGGGGATGAACTGAAGGAAATATTAATTAAAGCGGGAGTTTCCGATATCGTCATAGAGGGACTGTACAACCAACGTTCAGCTCTTGGAAAGCTTAAATCAATAGTCGCCAAGTTGTTGCCCCTGTGTAAAAAATTTATTGAAGGGGAAATAGAGGAGATTCCCGTTAAAACTCCTGAAAACCTCAAATCTGCAGTCGTAAAAAGCTGTATAGATTCTGAAAATGTAACAAATCAGATATTGGAACTGCTTTAGAAGAGAGGTTATAATCCTTACAGTGTCATAGAGTGAGGAGAGGAGGAAGCTATGGCAGATGTTGAAAGGCTGGAGTTAAATAGGGAAGTAATGCTCAGGTTAATAAAGGCTCTTATAGATGGAGAAGAACTTGATGAGATTGCTAATATCATTAGCATGGACCCTAACCTATCGGCTAGGCTCCTTAAATTTATAAACTCACCTTTCTTTGGATTGAGGAAAGAAATTAAGTCTATCGTTCAGACAATTGCTTACTTAGGTTATAAAAACTTAAAAGATTACGTTTTTGTCCTGCTGACCTCCTCTTTCCTTAAAAGTAAAAGTAGGGACGAGATAAAGGAGATTCTGAAGTTTGCTTACTTGATGAGGAACATGGCTGAAAGGATTATGCCTGAGCATGCTGATGAGGCTTTTATGGTAGGAATCCTTGAACCTGTAAAGAAGGAAGTGGGAGAAGAGATAAGAGAGATACTTGTAAAGGCTGGCGTTTCGGAACAAGTTGTTAACGGGCTTCTCAACCCTGACAGCAAACTTGGAAAGCTGAAGGAACTTGCGGAGAAGCTTATGGAGCTCTGCAACAGTTTAATCGTTGAGGAGGATGTTAAGTTACCTGAGGAGTTTTCAGCTTTCACGAAGGAAGAGCTTATTGAAGGCTGTCTTGAGTCTGAGAAAAGGGCTCAGGCTATACTTTCTACGCTTTAAGGAGGAACCTTAAGAGAACCGTTGCGTAAGCTCCTGAGGGTAAAGTAAAGGTTATTTTCATTCTCCTTTTTGTCTTTTCAAGGATTTTGAAATTTTCAGGGAAAACGACGGCTTTCCTCAGGCCGTCGGTCATTACCACCATACCGGCAACTTCCTTGTCAAACCACTCCCTCTTAATGCCGTACCTCTCCTGAACCTTGTGTATTGCCCTTCTGAGGATTTTATCTTCAGGTAAGTGTTTGTGTCCTGTATATGGAACTTCAAGCTCTCTGAGGTAGTCAAAGTCACTAACTTCAAGGTAGTAGGAAAGTTTCCAGTTGTTAATGAAGGGGACTCTTACGAATGGGTACTTTGCCTCAATGTACTCCCTCAAGTACTCGTTCCAGAGGAAACTCTGAAAGGCGAAGTTGAACATGAGCCTTACGTTCTTTGGAAGGATTCTAAAAGCTTTTTCCGGGGAAAGTCCCCTCATGAGTCCTCTTATGAGGTCCTTCTCGTACTCTTCAAGAGCTGGAGCTAAGGTTCTGTAGAGCTTTTTCCAGTCTCCCCAGAAGTCAACGGAGCTCTTGCCAAAGAAGTAGCTCCTCAGAGCTCCGTCAAAGTCCCCTTTCAGGATGTAGCGGAGAACGAAGTCGTCCCTGCTCTTAACGCTTCCAAACCTCTGTTCTCCAAAGTAGTTGGGAAAGCCATAGTTCCTGACAACCTCAAGATTTCTATAGAAACGCTCTCTTAGGCTTTTTTCAAACTCCCTAATCGTGATGGTGAACTTATTACCCTTAAGGTCTCCAAGACCTAAGGGCCTATTAACGTAACCAACGGGTTCAACGCAGAAACCCATTTCCTTGCCGATTTCTACGTGGGAGACTTCTGTCCAGCGATTTCTAACAGGTTTGAAGCATACTTTTTCAACAGAGTAGTTAACAGGAACGGTGAGGTATTGAGTCGTTACTGCAAACTTATCTTTAAGGCCGGCAAACCCGATTTCCTTTAACGGTATCTTGGTGAAACGCGAAAGAACTCTTAGAGCTTCAAGGGTAGAAACATTTGACTTTACCAGTTTTAATAGATGGAACTTTCCTTTTTCTTGAGGCTCAAGAAGGGGAACCTCTTCAACAATAAAGTCTTCTGGTTTTCTCTTTATCTTGTTGTAGAGCTTCAACTTTCATCCCCGAGAGAGACAATATGTTTGGCTGCGCTTAAAAAATCTGGGAAGAGAGTAGTTCTTACCTTTACTCCACCTTTACAGCCTGCATTTACCGCAAGCTGAATATCGGAATCTCTATCTCCTATGACAAAGCTTTCTGATACGTCAATATTCCATTTTTCAGCAGCTTTTTCAACCATTCCTGTTCTGGGTTTTCTGCAGTTACATCCATCTTCTGGTCTGTGGGGACAGAAGAAGAAGTCGTCAATTTGGACGCCGTAGGGTTTGAGAAACTCCTGTAGTTTCCTGTTGACTGCGTGAAAGTCATCTTCTTGAAAGTATCCCCTGCCTATACCGGACTGGTTGCTGGTGACTATTAGAAGGTAACCACTTTCTTTAAGGAGCTTTAAGCCTTCAGGGACTCCGGGTAAGAGCTTTACCTTTTCTGGCTCGTGGATAAATCCATCGTCATGAATAAGCGTATTGTCCCTGTCTAAAAAAACAGCTCGGTTTTTCACGGGATTTTATCCTTGAGGAAGTGAATCTTTTGGAGGGGTAAAATAAAAATGGCTCCCCGGGCCGGGCTCGAACCAGCGACCTGGTGGTTAACAGCCACCCGCTCTACCAGCTGAGCTACCGGGGAGCTTTGCTGATTAGTAATATAGTAACTGTCCAGTAGAGTGTCAAGAGATAAGAGAGGAAATTTTCAGGTAGAGTCTAATCCTTTGAGGGACAATTTTTCCACTGCTGATCAAAGAATAGGATGAACGGCTTTATTATCGCTTCATTCTCGGTGTAGAGGCCGTTTGGAGCTCCTTTTTCATCAAAGTAGACGATTAGGAGTTTACTGTCATCAACTATCAGAAGGTACTGACAGCAGGCAGCAGCTTCGCAGTACTCGCCTCCGAGCTTTTTAATCTCTTCCTTGCAAGGTTTATCAAACTCTCCCATTGCGAGGATTTTTACCTTTCTCTTAAGGTACTTTTTGAGGTTCCCTTTGCATCCCAGAGTAAACAGGGGCTTAATTCCAGCAATTTTTACCGTTGACCTTGCAGAGCTTATCATTGAGATAGCCTGATTTACGATGGACTCCCTGCCTTCAAGGATGAATACCTGAAAGCCGTTGTCAAAGGAGCTATTTTTGGCTTCAGGTATTTTCTCCTCAATCTTGTCTACGAGCTTCTTTAGATTGTCCTCTCTTATCTCAAATTCAAGTCTTAGCTGCCTTATCCTGTTGTTGAGCGCCTTGCGGGGAGGAATTGGAATGTACCTTTTGGGGTTTGTGTTTTTTACTTGTACAAATCCTTTTCTTTCAAGTGACCTGAGGGCGTCGTAGACCCTCTGCTGGGGTATCTGGGCTTCTCGGGCTATTAATGTTGCCGTTGCCTCTCCAAGTAGAAGCAGAACGTAGTAGGCCTTTGCCTCGTAGCTGTTTAAGCTGTACTCCTTAAGTAGCTTTATAACTTCCTCGTCAAGCTGGATTTTCATCCTATCTCCCAAAGGCGTATTTTGCAAGAGGTAACCAGAGCTAAATATTAGGGTTAAGTTGACACTTGACAACTTAGCTGATATATTAACCACTAAATGGTGGTTAAGGAGGATGCCATGGATAGAAGAAACTTCCTTAAGAACGGCCTAAAGGTTGGTTTAGGTGTTGCTGTTGGAGTTGCGGCTGGAGGTGGTATTGCCCTTGCAAGCAGGGGAGAAAATACCAACCTACCATACCCTTACGTTAAACTTGACCCAGAAAGAGTTGCTCAGAGGGCTTACAACTACTACCGCAAGGGACACTGCGCCTATGCAGTCTTTGCTGCAATACTTGATGAGCTTAAGGAGAAGGTTGGAGAGCCCTATACCTACATACCTTCAGAGCTCTACGTTTACGGTAAGGGCGGAATTGTAGGCTGGGGAACTGTGTGTGGAACTCTCAACGGTGCTTGCGGAATAATAACCCTAACCTGCAAGGACTACGGGAAGCTGATAGATACTCTCTTTAGCTGGTATGAGAAGACGGAGCTCCCTACCTTTGTTCCTAAAGGGAAGGTTGCCTATCCAAAGAGCGTTTCCAACTCTCCACTCTGTCACGTATCTGTTATGAAGTGGTGTAAGGCCGCGACAAACCACTTTGGAAGACACATTGCCTACAACAGCAAGGAAAGGTCTGAAAGGTGTGCAAGGCTCTCTGCAAGCGTTGCGAGGAAGACGGTGGAACTCCTCAACGACTACCACGAGGGTAGGCTTGTCCCTGTAAAGATTAAAGGATTCCAGAAGACGAAGATGGACTGTATGGAGTGCCATTCAAAGACAAGGTAAAAACAGAAGGGGAGGTTTTTCCTCCCCTTTAATAAAAATAAAAAGTAGCTCGGAGGGGTATAAAGGGAAAACTGCAAGCTTTCAGGCTTGCCCTTCCTTTTCCAATATTGTAATATTAAGCCTGTTATGAAAAACAGGATAAAAAAAGCTTTATCCTTGAAGTATTACCTTAACAAGCTTTTAGAGATGAAGGAAAGCCCCGACGAGATGGCAAAGGGGCTTGCACTTGGAGTTTTTATTGGTTTCCTTCCCATTAATGGATTTCAGGTTCTCATTGCCGTTACCATTGCAGCCTTAACAAGAGTCAGTAAAATGGCTGCTGCTATCGGAACTCACGTAACGAACCCTTGGACTACGATTCCAGTTTTAATAATTGACTACTACGTTGGTTGTTTCCTCTTAGGAAGGAAAGCCTGTACTCCCCACGTAGATTTCACTTCATTAAGTAGCCTTATTTCTGCAGGGAAAGAGATAATACTTCCCATGTTTGTCGGTGGAATCTTTCTCGGAACGATATTCTCGGTACTCTCTTACTTTGGTATTAAAAAGCTCCTTGAAAAGGAAGCAACGGTTGTTAAGAACTACGTTAAGAGTATAAGGAAGCATAAGAAAATTTCAGGTTAATCCCCCTTTCCCTTCCTCCTCCCGAAATTCCCTGAGAAGTGGTTGTTCTCTTTGTCAGTAGTTCTCTTAGAGGGTAGCCTTTCTTACAAGCTTAAGTATTAAGGCCTTCTGGGTGTGGAGCCTGTTTTCTGCCTGATCCCACACGATAGACCTTTCACCTTCAAGTATCTCCTCCGTTACCTCTTCTCCCCTGTGGGCAGGGAGGCAGTGCATAAAGAGGAAATCGGGCTTTGCGTGTTTTACAAGCTCCCTGTTAACTTGATAGGGCATGAATACCTCTTTTCTCTCCTCGGCCTCTTTTTCCTGTCCCATTGAAGCCCAAACATCTGTGTAAATAACGTCAGCATCCTTTGCTGCTTCTACCGGGTCGTTTGTAACTACAATCTCAGCGCCGGTCTCTGAGGCAATTTCCTTAGCCTTCTTAACGTAGCGTTCAAGAGGTTCAAAACCTTCAGGCGTTGCAGCGTAGAATTTCATTCCCGTGAAGGCTGCTGCAATGAGCCAAGAGTTACACATGTTGTTGCCGTCGCCTATGAAGGCAACCTTTAAACCTTTTAGTGTCCTCTTGTACTCCCAAATTGTAAAGAGGTCTGCAAGAACTTGACAGGGATGCTCTTCGTCCGTGAGGGCGTTTATAACTGGAACGTCTGAGTACCTTGCCAGCTCCTCTACTCTCTCTTGGCCGAATGTCCTTATAACTATTAGGTCAACGTAGCGGGAGAGAACTCTTGCTGTGTCTTTAATAGGTTCTCCCCTACCAAGCTGTGAGCCTTGGGTGTCCATATAAACCCCGTGTCCTCCAAGCTGGTACACGCCCACCTCAAAGGAGACGCGGGTTCTGGTAGAGGGTTTTTCAAAGATTAGGGCTGCCGTAAAGCCTTCAAGAGGCCTGTAAATTTCCCCTTTTTTCTGCTTTTCTTTTAAGAATGCGCTTAAGTGGATGATGTTCTCTATGAAGAGCATGTCAGCATCAAGCATTGATATAAAATCCTTCATCTCTCCTGCTCCTCCAAGGCTTTTATGAATACCTTGTACTGATTCTGAAGGAACTTTATTTCGCCCTCTTTTCTTGCGAGTTCGTCTGCAAGTTCAGTGATTTTTTTGTCAAGCTTTACGAGTTCAGCTTCTACTTCTTCTACCTTTAAAAATAGCTCTTTCATGTAGAAAAAGAGCCTAATTGAAAAGAGGAACAATCCCATTATAGCAAGTAGTATTAGGATGAGTAAAAGCTGAACCACTCCGCTATCCTCCCCTTGAGAATCTTATCCTTGAAGGTTTCTGCTTCTGCTTCATTTAGTTGCATTATGTGGGTTTCCCCAGAGGGGATGAATACCATTACTGTGTAGTATACCGAATCTCCCTTCGCTATGAGCCCAAAAACTGTAGGGGTATTTCCAGAGAAGCAGTATTTAGAGACACTATGGGACGAAACTATTTTGCCGGGGGAAACGAAGCTCGTTAGCTCAAATCCATCCGGAAAGGGTACTTTATCCCCCGAAACTTCTACGGTACTGTTTTTGAAATCTATACAAACTTCAGGAGTTGAGGAGAAGGAGAATAAGCTTCCCATTACGCTCTTTATCTGATTTTCAAATCCTTCTAAGGAGTTACTTCCTCTATTTACGAAGGCCGGTAGTGTTACTATGGAAACGAGAGAGATAATCACCAGAACTATTACAAGCTCAAGGAGCGTGAAGGCTCTTTTCATTTTGCATCCACCTTACTGCTTTTTTGTAATAAAATGTTCATTAGAACGTGTAGAGGCAATTATGAGTTTTAAAATATTTTAAACTTATGCAGTTTATCATATTGATAGCCAAGATGTATTATAATACACGAGTAGAACTGAAATAAACTTTGGAGCTTACGGAGGGAAGTTGGGTTTCTTTGGCCTGTTTAAGAAACGTTCTGAAGAGGAAGAGTTCAGTCGCGCCGTAAGTAGTAGGGACTACTTGACGGTTGCAGAAATAGGAGAAAAGCTAATCAAAAAGTACCCAGATTCGGTTTCTATACTGAACTCTTACGTAGACGCCCTTGTTAAGCTCGGTAAGAAGGAGAAGGCAGTTAAGGCACTCCTTAGCTTTGCTGAGAAAAAAATTAAAGAGGAGTACTACGATATTGCTATTCCTATACTTAAGAAGGTTCTCAAAATAGACCCCCTTAACGTTCAGGCCCTTAAGCTTCTTATACAGGCCTATAGAAAGAAAGAGCTCTTTTATGAAGCCTTTAAAGTCTTAGAGGAGGCCTACAGGGAGTTTAAAAAGAGCGGTGGAAAGACAGAAATTCTAACGAGCCTCTTTGAAAAGTTCCTTCAGGAACAGTTTCACCCTCTCTTTTACGAGAAGTACGCAGACATCCTTATGCAGGAGGGAAGGAAGGAAGAGGCGTTCACGAATTACATTCTTACGGGGAATATGTATGCCAACCTTGGCAACTTCAAGGCCGCCCTTAGGGCTTTCCTTAAAGCCCGTGAAATAAAACAGACTGAGAATTTAGATAGACAAATAGTGGAAACCCTTTCTTACCTTTCTGACGGTAACGTAAGTACCCTGCTTATCAAGCTAATAGAGGAGTACCACGATAACCCTGATTTCCTTAAGTTTGTCGTTTCTGTCTTCAAGGCTACCCACAGGCTGAACTTCCTTAAAAACATTGCTAAGTCTGTTACCTCTCCAAAGGCTAAGTACTTTTTACTTTCCTTAGTAAACTTTGAGCTGGGAGAGGTAGAAGAGGGTTACGAGTACCTTGAGAAGCTCAAACTCCTTGACAGCAACATGTATAAAGTTCTGTTTACAACGGTCAGCTCCAAGTATCCAGATCTTGAAGAGATGCACGTCTCGTTCTCTGCTGAAGAACTACCTGATGTTGACGAGATACTGGGAGCTCTTGACCAAGTCATAGAGGGCAACTTTGAGACTGTAGCTCAGGAGTATGTAAGGAGCTCTGAGGAACCGAAGGAAGAAAAAGATATAAGCACAGAAATAAGGAGACTGGAAGAAGACGGAACGAAGTATATCTCAATGGCTGAGGCCATGTTGGGTATTGGAAACTTTGACAGCGCTGTAGAGAACGCAAAGAAAGCGATGAACTTTGATAAACACTTCTTTAAGGCTATTCAGCTAATTGCCAACGCCTATAGGCTTAAGGGAAGGTTTAGAGATGCCATTGCCTTCCTTATGGATTACGTCAACGATTCCCGCCTTACAGAAGAGGAGAGGGCAAGGCTCAAGGAAACTATTGGTGAGATATACGAGGAGATGGGGGAAAAGGATAGAGCTCTCCTCTGGTACAGGGAAGCCGACAGGGTCTTAAACGACCCTGACATAAAGGAGAAAATCAACCAGCTTGAGAGGGCAAGCTGATTAGCTCCCTTTACGTTCACGTTCCTTTCTGCAGAAGTAAGTGTCCCTACTGCGACTTCTACTCCGTTCCACGTCTTGATTTAAAAAAGTCCTACGCCAAAGCCGTCCTTCTTGAACTCTCCTACCGCTCTCCAGAGTTTGTTCAGTTTCCAACTATCTACTTTGGAGGTGGAACTCCCTCCCTTATGGGGGTTGAGTTTTTTGAGTCAATACTGAGAGCTGTCGGGCAGTTTTCAGAGGTTACAGTTGAGATAAACCCCGAGGATGTAAAGAGGGACTACCTAAATCTTCTAAAAGAGGCCGGAGTAAACAGGGTAAGCTTGGGTATTCAGAGTTTCTTAGACAAAACCCTTAAAACCCTCGGTAGAAGACAGAGCTCCAGCGAAAACCTAAAAGCCCTTGAAGAGACCCTCTCCGTCTTCTCAAACGTTTCAGTTGACATCATCTACGGCGTCCCCGGCCAGAGCTTAAAGGAACTCCAGAAAGACTTAGAAATACTCCTCTCCTTTCCGGTAAAGCACGTTTCTACTTACGCCCTAACTGTCTACGAGGAAACGCCTCTTTATAGCTTGGTCAAATCGGGGAAACAGGAGTTACCTCCAGAAGAGCTCCTCAGGGAGATGTACTACCTTATAAAGGAATCCTTAGAGTCTTCAGGCTTTAAGCACTACGAGATTTCAAACTTCTCACTACCGGGGTTTGAGTCAAAGCACAACTTAAGTTACTGGGAGTTAAGAAACTACATCGGGATTGGCCCTTCTGCAGCCTCCTACGTAAATGGCCGTTACACAAAGAACATCTCTGACGTTAAGGAGTACGTGAGAGCTCTCTTAGAGGGTAGGCCTTTTATAGAGGAAACCGTTGACCACAGCGAAGAAGAGGAAAAGGAGTTAAGGCTCATAATGGGAATGAGGCTCTTGAGGGGCGTTAACCTTAATGAGTTAGGTTTAAAGGAAAAGTTTGAATCAGCCCTTCAAAAAGAGCCGGCGCTTCAGCTTTTACTTGAGGAAGGTTATTTGGTCTATAGAGAGCCGGAGCTCTCTTTGGGAACTCCGGGACTTTTTATCTCAAACACCGTTATCGGTAAGCTCTGCAGTGTCCTCTTTGACTAACCTACTCTACTATCTTCCCCTCTCTTTTCAGCCTCTCAATCAGGTGGTCTGTAACTCCGACTTCTGCCCAACCTTTTGCCCTTAGAACGCAACTATCGCACTTCATACAGGGAACTTCACTTCCCCTGTAGCACGAAAGGGAATAGGAGTAGTCTGCCCCAAGCTCAAGTCCGAGCTTTATTATTTCTCCCTTAGTAAGGTAAAGTAACGGAGCGTGAATCTGCCACTTTCTTCCCTCGGCTCCGAGCTTTGTTCCCCTGTTAAGGGTCTCCTCCATAGCCCTTAAGAACTCCGGGCGACAGTCCGGATAACCGCTGTAGTCAACGGCGTTCCACCCTCCAACAAGGTGTGTAGTTCCAAGGCTTTCTGCGTAAGCCGCCGCAATTGAGATAAACACGCCGTTCCTAAAAGGAACGTAGGTTACAGGGATTCCCCTCTCCTTTATCTCCTCAACGCTCTTTGTTTCGGGAACTTCTATGCTTTTATCGGTAAGGGCTGAAGCTCCTACCTTAGAAAGGTCAACCTCAAAGAGGAGGTGTTCTTTTACCTTAGCGTTCTTTGCAGTTATCTTTGCCATTTCAACTTCTAAGGAGTGCCTTTGACCGTAGTAAAATGTTATGGCGTAAACCTCGTCAAACTCCCTCTTTGCCCAGTAGAGGGCCGTTGTGGAGTCAAGACCACCTGAGAAGATAACTACGGCAGAAGTCATCTTTCCCCTCCGAAAGAATTTGACTGAAATTTATTATCAAACTAAAATTACGCAGGCAGAACACTTCTTGTAAGGGAGAACTACCTTGACCTTTCAGGAGATAATTTTCACGTTACAGGAGTACTGGGCTTCAAAGGGATGTATTATAGCTTCTCCCTACGATGTTGAACAGGGTGCAGGAACGATGCACCCGTTTACCTTCCTGAAAGTCCTCGGAAAAGAGCCTTGGAACGTTGCCTACGTTCAGCCCTGCAGGCGTCCTGCCGACGGCCGTTACGGTGAAAACCCCAACAGACTCCAGCACTACTTCCAGTTTCAGGTAATCTTAAAGCCGTCACCAGAAAACTCTCAGGAACTTTACTTGGGTAGCCTTGAAGCCCTCGGGATAAAGTTAAATGAGCACGACATCCGCTTTGTTGAGGACGACTGGGAGTCCCCGACACTTGGAGCTTGGGGACTTGGCTGGGAAGTCTGGCTTGACGGTATGGAGATAACTCAATTTACCTACTTCCAGCAGGCCGGCGGGATAACCCTTGACCCCGTTTCTGTTGAGATTACCTACGGCCTTGAAAGAATTGCGATGTACATTCAAGGGGTTGACAGCGTTTACGATATAGAGTGGACAGAAGGGGTCAAGTACGGGGATTTATACAAGGAAAACGAAAGGGAGTGGTCAACTTACAACTTTGAGAAGGCAGATACCGAAATGCTCTTTTCTCTCTTTAACATGTACGAAAAAGAGTCTGAAAGGCTCGTTGAGGAGGGGCTTGTTTTACCGGCCTACGACTACTGTCTCAAGTGTTCCCACGTCTTTAACCTTCTTGACGCCCGCGGAGCTATCTCTGTAGCCGAAAGGGCTGCCTTTATAGCAAGGGTTAGAAGACTCGCCTCTAAGTGCGCCAAAAAGTACCTTGAAAAAGAGGGTAGAGGTGAAGACGCAAAACTTTCTTCTTGAAATAGGCTGTGAAGAACTTCCAGCATCTTTTATTAAACCTGCACTTTCCTTCCTTAAAGAGAAGATTCAGGAAAAGCTCTCTTCTGCATACATTCCTCCTTCCGGCGTAGAAACCTACGGAACGCCAAGAAGGCTTATAGTTATCGCCTACGACGTTCCTGAGGTTCAGCCAAATAGGGAAGAGCTCATAGTTGGGCCATCTGTAAGGGCTGCCTTTGACGAAAATGGCAACCCAACAAAGGCCGCCCTCGGATTTGCAAGGTCAAGGGGCGTTAGTGTAGAGGAGCTCATCAGGGTAGAGAATCCTCCCGGAAGGAAAGGGGAGTACGTTGCCGTCAGGAGAACAGTAAAGGGTAAGCCGGCAGTTCAGATTCTCTCTCAAGTTTTGCCGGAGCTCATCCTCTCAATTCCCTTTAAAAAGAGTATGCGCTGGGGAACTAAAAAAGTTCGCTTTGGTAGACCTATCCGCTGGATAGCAGCCGTTTACGGTGAAGAGGTTGTGCCCTTTGAGGTGGACGGCATTAAAAGTGGAAAAACTTCTTTCGGCCATAGATTCCTCTCCCCTGAACCTTTTGAAATAGAAAACGTAAACTCCTTTATTGATGAGCTTGAGAGCCGTTTTGTTGTTGCTAGTTTAGAGAAGAGGAAGGCAATTATCCTTGATACGGCAAGGAAGTTGGCAGAAGAGGCAGGTGGGGAGCTCTTAGCCGACGAGGAGCTCCTTGAAGAAGTTGTAAACCTCGTTGAGTACCCCTATCCGATACGTGGCTCTTTCAGCGAGGAGTTCCTACAGCTTCCAAAAGAAGTTCCCATCGTCGTTATGAAGGACCATCAAAAGTTCTTCTCAGTCGTTGACGGTGAAGGTAAGTTAAAGAACTACTTCATTGGCGTTGCAAATATAAAGCCCGTAGATGAGGATATTATCCGTAGAGGGTATGAAAAAGTCCTAAGGGCAAGGCTATCAGACGCCCTCTTCTTCTTTAACGAGGACAGGAAGAAGAAACTTGAAGAGAGAGTCCCTGCCTTAAAGGGTATCGTCTTCCACGAAAAACTCGGAACGATGCTTGATAAAACCGAAAGGATTAAAGAGCTCTCTCCTTTCGTTTCAGAAAAGCTCGGCTTTGATGAAAATGAAAAAGTAAAAAGGGCAGCAGAGCTTGCAAAAACCGACCTCTTAACAGAGATGGTTAACGAGTTCCCAGAACTTCAGGGAACTATGGGTAAGTACTATGCCCTCCTTGACGGAGAGGAGGAAGAGGTAGCCCTTGCAATAGAGGAACACTACTTCCCGAGGTTTTCAGGCGATAAGGTTGCAGAAACTAAAGCGGGAATCTCCTTAGCGATTGCCGAAAAGGTTGACAACTTAGTTGGCTTCTTCGGCGTCGGAATAAAGCCAACAGGCTCTGCAGACCCGTTTTCTTTGAGGAGAAACGCCCTCGGTATAATCCAGACTCTCGTTTTAAATAAACTCTCCTTAGGTCTTTCTCAGATTCTTGAGAAGGCAGAAAACCTCTACAGGGAGCTTGGGATAGACGTTTCAGAGGGAACGTCTCAGGAAGTCCTCTCATTCATCAAGGAAAGGTTAAGGGTCTTCCTCAGAGAGAAGGGACACAGGCCAGACACGATTGAGGCCGTTCTTCCTGTAACCGACGACATCTACGACATCCTTTTAAGGGCTGAGGCGATAGACGACCTGAGGAATTCTGAGGAGTTTGACGACGTTCTCATAACGATGAGAAGGGTTATAAACATCATTCCCGAAGGCTTTATTAAGATAGAGCACCTTGAGCCTGAAGGTGAGTACGAGACTAACCTCTTTAATAGCTTCAGTGAAAAGAGGGAAGAGCTCCAAAAGCTCATATCCTCTGGAGATTACAGGGGAGCTCTCCTCCTTATAAAGGAGCTAAAACCGGCAGTTGATGCCTTCTTTGACAACGTTATGGTTATGGACAAGGACGAAAACGTAAGAAATAGAAGGCTTAGCCTTCTTAAAACCATAGCCGACGAGTTACTCAAACTCGCAGACTTCTCAAAAATTGGACTTTAAAGGGGGGCACGGCATGTCCGGCAAAAAGATGGTTTACTACTTTGGCGGTGGAAAGGCCGAAGGTAGAGCAGATATGAAACTTCTCTTAGGTGGTAAAGGAGCTAACCTTGCCGAAATGACCAACCTCGGTCTTCCAGTTCCTCCGGGTATAACCATAACAACAGAGGTTTGTAGGGAGTACTACGCCCTTGGAAAGCAGTTCCCAGAAGGTATGTGGGAGCAGGTTCTTGAAGGGCTCAAGAAGATTGAAGATGAAATGGGCAAAAAGTTCGGCGATAAGGAAAATCCACTCCTTGTTTCTGTTAGGTCTGGAGCTCCAGTCTCCATGCCCGGAATGATGGACACAATCCTAAACCTCGGACTCAACGACGAAACCGTTGAGGGACTTGCAAAGTCAACCGGAAATGAAAGGTTTGCTTGGGACTCTTACAGGCGTTTCATCCAGATGTTCGGAAACGTTGTAATGGGAATTCCCCACGACAAGTTTGAGCACATCTTGGAGGAGAAAAAGAGGGAGGTCGGAGCAAAGCAGGACGTAGACCTAACGGCAGAAGACCTAAAGGATATTGTAGAAAAGTATAAAGAGCTCGTCAAGAAGGAAACCGGTAAGGACTTTCCTCAAGACCCCTACGAACAGCTCCGTATGGCCATAAGGGCTGTATTTGACTCATGGAACAACCCAAGGGCTATAAAGTACCGCGAAATTCACAACATCCCAGAAGACTACGGAACGGCCGTAAACATCGTTGCAATGGTCTTTGGAAACATGGGAGACACCTCCGGAACTGGCGTTGCCTTCACGAGAAACCCATCAACGGGAGAGAACGAGTTCTACGGTGAATACCTCAAGAACGCTCAGGGTGAGGACGTCGTTGCCGGAATCAGAACTCCACAGCCCCTTACAAAGTCTCAGAAAACCTCCGAAGGCCAGACTTCCTTAGAGGAGGAGTTTCCCGAGGTTTACAAACAGCTCTTAGAGGTAAGGGAGATACTTGAAAAGCACTATAGAGACATGCAGGACATTGAGTTCACCATAGAGAACGGCCGTCTCTGGATGCTCCAAACAAGGGCAGGAAAGAGGACGGCGAGGGCTGCTGTAAAGATTGCCGTTGATATGGTTAAGGAAGGTCTCATTACAAAAGAAGAAGCCATTATGAGGGTTGACCCCCTCCTCATCAACCAGCTCCTCCACCCAATGATTGACGAGGAGGACAGGAAGAGGGCAATTGCAGAGGGGAGGCTCATTGCAAAAGGTCTTCCTGCAGCTCCCGGAGCAGTTTCCGGAAAAGTTGTATTTAACGCTGACGACGCCGTAGAGCTTGCCGAAAAGGGCGAAAAAGTAATCCTCGTAAGGCACGAAACTTCCCCTGAGGACATCCACGGAATGCACGCAGCCGAGGGTATCCTCACCGCCCGCGGTGGAATGACATCCCACGCTGCCGTTGTTGCAAGGGGAATGGGTAAGACCTGTATCGCTGGAGCTGAGTCCATCCAGATTGACTACGACAAGAAGGAGTTCCGCGTTGGCGACGTTGTCGTCAAGGAAGGTGAGGTTATAACCATAGACGGCTCTACGGGAGAAATCTTCCACGGTGAGGTGAAGACAATCCCTGCCCACATATCCGGAGAGTTTGAAGAGCTTATGAAGTGGGCAGATGAGATAAGGGATATGCAGGTCAGGGTTAACGCCGATACTCCAGAGGACGCAAGACAGGGTAGAGAGTTCGGAGCAGAGGGTATCGGACTCTGTAGAACGGAGCACATGTTCTTTAAGGAAGAGAGAATCCCCGTTGTTCGTGAGATGATTCTTGCTAAAACACCTGAGGAGAGGAAGAGAGCTCTTGAAAAGCTCCTTCCAATGCAGAGGGCTGACTTCATTGCAATCTTTGAGGCTATGAACGGCCTTCCCGTAAACATCAGACTCCTTGACCCACCACTCCACGAGTTCCTCCCAAGAACAGAGGAGGAGTTTGAGAGAACGGCCAAGGAGATGGGGCTTCCGGTTGAAGAGGTTAAGAAGAGGGCTGAAGAGCTCCAAGAAGTCAACCCTATGCTCGGTCTTAGGGGTTCAAGGCTTGGAATCGTTTACCCTGAGATATACGAGATGCAGGTAAGAGCTATCCTTGAAGCTGCCTGCCACTGCAAGAAGAACGGTATAGAAGTATTCCCCGAGATAATGCTTCCACTCATTGCAGACGACAAAGAGCTTGCGGAACTCAAAAAGCTCATAGACAAGGTTGCTGCAGAAGTATTCCTTGAGACCGGCGTAGAAGTTCCTTACCAAGTTGGAACGATGGTTGAAATTCCCCGTGCAGCTCTAATTGCAGACAAGCTCGCCCGTTACGCCGAGTATTTCTCTTTCGGTACAAACGACCTTACACAGATGGCCTTTGGACTTTCAAGGGACGATGCCGGCAAGTTCATAGGAGAGTACATAGAGCGTGGAATTCTTGAAGGAGACCCATTTGTCCACATAGATGAAAGCGGTGTTGGAGAGCTCATAAGGATAGCCATAGAGAAAGGTAACAAGGTAAGGGAAGGCATTAAGACCGGTATATGTGGAGAGCACGGAGGAGACCCTCGCTCCATAGACTTCTTCCAGAAAGTTGGCGTTAAGTACATAAGCCCATCTCCGTTCAGAGTTCCAATAGCAAGACTTGCCGCCGCTCAGGCCAAGATAAAGCAAAAGAGGGGAGAGCTCTAATCCCGGGGGCTTCTGCCCCCTTTTTCCTATTTGACTTTACTTAGGGACATAAAGAATATTACAACACACTTTGTCTAAAAATATTTTCAACTTTTTAAAATCATTTCAAGACAAGCCTTTGAGGAAAGCTATTTTTCATATTTTCCCTTTCCTTTAACAAAAAAGGATAAAAAGGGGATAAAATCAGAATTAAGGAATTACAAGCAGTAGAACGAAACTCAAATTTCGGAGGAAGAAATGACAGAGAATACCGTAGCAACTGTCATCGCTAATGTAGTCTTTATTGCAATGTGCGTTAAGTTAATTCAGGAACTACGAAAGTTTTTAGAAGAATAGAGATAGTTGTCCGCGGTTAACCTTATATTTTACTTTAGCGACTTATATTATCTTCTAGGGAAACAAAAATTGGAACAAATACAAGTGTCATAAACGTTCCTATTATTAGACCGCCGATTGCTACAACGGCTAAGGGGGCAAGTCTTTCAAGTCCTAAGGCTAAACCGAGGGCAATAGGGAGCATTCCGGCGGATGTTCCAAAGGCCGTCATTAGGACGGGACGGGTTCTTACCCTTATACTGCCGAGTATTGCCTCTTTTGTTGTTTTTCCACTTTCTTTTGCTTCCTTTATGAAGTCTATAAGGAGAATGGAGTTTTTAACGATTATTCCGGCAAGGAGAATCATTCCCATAAAAGAGGGCATGCATTGGGGTTTGTGTGTAATGAGCATTGAGAAGGCAGCACCAATAAGGGCTAAGGGAATTGCTGCAATGATTGAAATTGGATAAGAGAAGGAGGAAAAGGCCGGAACTAATGAGAAGTAGAGGAGAATAACGCCTATCGCAAGGGCGCGAATGAGCCTCTTAAAGCTTTCGTTCATCTCCTTTATTTCTCCCTCGTGGGAGATTTTGTAGCCTGAGGGGAGCTCCACCCCCTCCTCTAACTTGTTCACCTGCATTTGTAGGAAGGTAACCGGAACTTTTGCCCTGTAACCTTCAACGTCTAAAACGTTCATGAGGTCTTTACGGGTAATTACGTTCTGTGTCTTTTTAGTGCTAACTTTCGCAAAGTAGGAAAGGGGAATTAAGCCTTTTTCTGTTGGAATCGGGATGTTCTTGAGCTTTTCTACTGAGTCCCTTTCGCTATCTGGCAGAACGACGCGGATAGAAATTCCGTTTTCCATCGGAACGACAAAAGAGGAGGCATTAATACCTCTTAGGAAACCGCCGACGTATTCGGCAATCTTGAGGGGAGTAAGTCCAAAGGAGAGAGCTCTATTCTCGTCTATCTCTAAAAGGAGCTCCTCCTTGTCCATATACCAGCCCCTTGATGTGGAGGTGATGCCTTTAACCTTTTGAAGCAGAGAGAGGAGCTTGTTGCCGAGAGTGTCAAGAACTTCCGGGTCTTTTCCGTAGATTACCTCGTTTATCGTTGCCTTTATTGATGAAAGGGGAGTCGCCCCAAATTCCATCACGTTAACGTATCTAAGTCCGGGAATTTTGCTGAAAGCTTCCCTGAGTTTTTCCTCTATCTCCCATATCGTCTCTTTCCTGTGGAAACGGTCTATAAACTGAACGGTCATCTCTATCTGCTGGGGCAGTTTGCCACTTCCAAAGGAGAGAACTCCCGGCTCTGAACCGATTACAGAGGACACCCTGATAACTCCCGGCATTGAATAAATAATTTTTTCCATCTCATTCAGTATCTCTTCCGTCTTCTCCAAGGAAGAGTTTGCGTCTGTCTCTGCCCTAACAATTACTACTCCTGTGTCCATAGGGGGCATGAGGTCTCTTCCGAGAACCGGGACAACGTTTTTCATCGTAACGGCAAAGAGGGCAAAACCGCAGATGACAAAGAGGACTTTTAAAAGTGGCCTATCAAGGAGAGGTTCTACTAAGGCAACGTAGAAGTTCCTTATCCTATTGACGATTGCCTCTACAAACCAGCTGTAAATTTTCTGTTCAAGGAGGTTTTTATCCGGAACTTTCTTTAAGAGGCGTGGAGCGAGGATAGGAATAACGGTGACGGCGACGAAGTATGAAACGACGAGAGCGATTATGAGGGTAAGGGCTAACGGTGCTAAGATTTTCTGAACGTAGCCTCCGATAAAGACAATTGGAAGGAGCATAACGATAGTTGTGTAAGTTCCACTTAAAACTGCGGCCATTACCTCCCTTGTTCCCTCAACGGTAGCTCTCCAGATGTCCTTTTTAAGCTCAAAGTAGTGCCTTTCTATGTTCTCAAGGATAACGACGGCGTCGTCTGTCAGCATACCGAGGGCTAATATCACTGCCGTAAGGGTTACAATGTTGAAGTTAAAGCCAAAGAGCCACATTAACCCTACGGTTATTAGGTAGGTAATAGGGATTGAGAAAAATGAAACAAGGAGCATCCTTACGTTTGCAAGGAAAAGGAATATAACAAGGAGGGTCATAATAATGGCGTCCCTTAGAGCCTCAACCATGTTCTTGTTTGAGAGCTTTATCAGCCACTCTTCCGTGTAGGGAATCTGAAACTCAAGCTGTGGATACTCTTTTTTCAGTTCCGGGAGGAACTTCATTACAGACTCTATTGCAGGGAGCTCGTAGCCTGACGGGGAGCGAAGGATTGATATTCCAATGGCAGGCTTTCCGTTTCCGTGGTAGGCAGAAAGCCTCTCTTTATATCCCCACTTAACTTCTGCTACGTCTTTTAAGCGAATGTTTGGCTTTACGTAGATGTTCTCAAGCTCTTCTATCCTTTTTGCCTCATCCTCCAGCTTTAAAACTACAAGACCTTCCTTGTTTATTACCATTCCGACGGGAAAGTTGCTGTTCTGCTCCTTAAGAGCTCTCACGAGCTCCTGCAGGGTTACCCCGTACTTTGCCATCTTTAAGTAGTCGGGGTGTATCCTGATTTCCCTCTTATAACCTCCAAAGACTTCAACGTCTGAAACGTGGGGGAGGGATAGGAGCTTGTCCTTTATCTCGTTCTCTGCAAGCTCCCTTACCTGAGCCATTGAGAGGTGACTGCCCGGCTTTGGAGAGACAGAGATAATCATTACAGGTCTTGTGGCGTCTGTAACTTTGTAAACCTGAGGGGGGAGAATGTCCTTTGGAAGTTGGGGAAGAATCTTTGAGAGCTCGTTGGATACGTCTGTTGCAGCTGAGTCTATGCTCTTTTCATACTCAAACTCAACGGTTACAACGGAAACTTCATCTTTCGTTACAGACCTTACTTCCCTAACAAGTTCAAGGGTTTTCATCCTTTGCTCAATAGGACGGGTAACGTGGGAGGCGATGTCGCTTGCAGAAGCTCCCGGCTCAACTGTTACTACTGCAACCTGAGGCCTGTTTGCGTCGGGGAAGAACTTGCGGGGGATTTCCTTAAAACCGATAATTCCTATAACGCAGAAGAGGAATAGAAACGCAAGAACGCTGTGGGGCTTTTTGACGTACCACTCTATTACTCTATTCATTGATGACCTCCACAGGTAGAACAACTCCTCTCCTGTAAACTTCAAGGAGCTTACTCTCCCTTCCAGTTACAACTTTCGTGCCGACGGGAATGTCGGAGGAGATGAGAGCTCTCCCCTCAACCACCTTCAAAACTTTTACATTTACCGGCTTTACTCTGTTTCCGTTCTCAATTGCAAGGACGTAGTCGCCGTCCTTAAGGTGTAGGATGGAGCTGACGGGGACAATTTTTCCTCTGAAACTCCTTCCATTTACTTCGGCTATAACCCTTTCTCCTGCCTTAAAGTTTCCACCTTCAACCTTTACCTCTAAAACGTAGAGGGAGTTCTCTGTAGCCGGATAGACTTTCACAACCTTTCCGACCGATAGGCCGTTTAACTTAACCGGACTTCCGACAGGTATCTCCTTTGCCTCTTCTGGGGGGACGTTTAAGAGAACCCTCATCCCAAACTGAGGGTAAATCACCTTCATTAACGGCTTTCCGGGGAGTGCCGTATCTCCCTCGTGGACAAATAACCCTGATACTACGCCGTCTTGAGGAGCTCTTATCTCTGTGTACTTAAGCCTTGATAACAGGGCTTCTCTTCTTTCCTTTAGGGCTTCTTTTTTAAGTTCCGTTTCCTCTATCTTTGCCTTTAAGGACTTAACCTTTGACTCTGCCAGAGCTAATCTGTTTTCTGCCTCTTCAAGTGAAACTTTTGGAACTGCACCCTTTTCGTAGAGGAACTTTTCCCTCTCATAGTTTTCCTTTGCGTTCTTTAAGAGGACTTTTGAAGATGTGAGCTCTGCCCTTAGTGCCGAAAGTGCCTTCTCGCTTGCCTCTATCTCCCTTTCAAGAGCTCCTATCTCCTTCCTTATCTCTGAGTCGTCAATTTTTAGAAGGAGCTCTCCCTTTTTAAAGGATTCTCCTTCTGACTTGTAAACCCGTAGGACTGTTCCTGAGATTTTTGTTGATATACTTGCGTCCCTGTAGGGCTTTACAGTTCCGACGTATTTAAAGGTTTTCCTTAACTCTCCTTCACTGACAACCGAGTAGTTAACCGGTATGGGGTAGGTTTTTGGAGGTGGAGTCTTTGCCATTTCAAGTTTTCTCTTCTTTACTGCCTTAACCCCTACGATTACGCTGACTACAAGAATCAGTCCAAAGATTATCCAAGCCCTTTTGCTTTTCATTTTTCCTCCAGGAGAGCTCTGATTCTTCTCCTTGCAATCTCCCACCTGTAGTAGGCCTCTTTTAGCTCAGCCTCTGTTAAAAACCTTTCAGACTTTGCAAGGAGGAGGTGGTTAATATCCCCTTTGCCACTTTTGTACTTTAGCTCCTCTATCCTCTCAACCTCTTCAGCAAGTTTTAGCTTCTCCTTAAGAGCTCCTATCTTTGACTGAATCGCCCTTAAGTCTGAAAGGCTTTCAGAGAGCTCTTTCTTTAGCTTTAACTTCTCCGTCTCAAGCTCCTTTATCCTTGCAAGTTTTTGAAGTTTTGCACTTAGAACGCTTAACCTCTTCCTCCCGAACTCAAAGACCGGGTAGGAAAGGGTAACGCCTGCGTAGCCGTAGCCCTCGTTCTCTGAGGAGTTAAACCCGTAGTTTCTGGTGTAAAAAATTTCGGCCTTAACTTTCAGGCCAAACTTTCCTTCCTCAATCTCCTTCTCCCTCTCGGATACCCTTACTTCCTTTTCCTTTGCCTTTAAGAGGCTGTTGTTTTTGACGAGCTTTCTGTATAGCTCGTTTAAGGAGAGTTCCACCGGAGCGTAGGAGACTTCATAGGCTTCAACGGTTTCCACCTCTTTACCGATGAGGATTTCAAGAGCAGTCTTTAAAGACTCTTTTTTAGCCCTAACCTCGTCTATCCTTGCCTCTGTGCTCTTTATCTGGGAAGTCACCTTTAAAAGGTCAACCTTTGCAAACTTTCCTGCAGAGATTCCGGCCTCAATGCTCTCTTTTAGCCTCTCAAGGCTTTTCCTGTAGTCTTTGAGAGCTCTCTCCACCTCATCAAGGGCAAGATAGCTTAAAAAGACGGAGTCCACGTTGAACTTAAGTTGCCACTTTGTAGACTCTTTAAGGTTTTCAAGAATTTCAGACCTTAGCTTTAGTACCTTTACCTGTCTTGCCGTATTTCCTCCGAGGTATAGAGGAATGGAGTAGTCTATTCCCCAAGAGAGCTTGTCCCTGTCAAAGGGAGGCCGGTTTAAGGGCAACGGAATAGAGGACATTGGGACTAAGAGGTACTCCTTATCAAAGTGGCGAAGGTCTAAAATGAGGTTAACCTCTCCAAGGCGGAAGAGTTTCGTAGAGAGAGCTCTTTTCTTTAAACCTTCCGATTTAAGGCTGAGGGCTTCAAGCTGTGGGTAGTTTTTAACTGCGAGCTCCTCTGCCTCTTTTAGTGTAATGGCCTTTGCAGAACTAAAGAGAAAAAAAAGGACTACAGCGAGAGTGGATAGTTTCACCGTTCCCTCCTGAAAGTTTAATTTTCTTATTGCTCCTACCTTCTGACATTGATTTTTGTCAACTGTGTTGGCCTTTGTTGTGCTTATTTATCTTTCCTTTGAAATAGGAGGTTTCTCGCATATTTTTCCTGTAAAATACCTTCAACCTTTTCAAGGGAAACTTTATGGATGCTAAGCTTCTACAGCTGATAGCGGTGTTTACAGTAGGGCTTGTAGGCTCTTTGGTTTTCCTCTACTTTGTCCTGAAGAAACTTTAATTGGTAGGAGATTTCCATGGTGAGGGACATTCACGAGAGTAAAGTTCTAATTCTGGACTTTGGCTCACAGTACACACAGCTCATAGCCAGAAGGCTAAGGGAAAAGAATATATACTGTGAGATACACCCCTTTAACACTTCCATTGAAAATATAAAGGAGTTCAACCCAAAGGGAATAATCCTTTCTGGAGGCCCTGCAAGCGTTTATGAGGAGGGAGCTCCCAAGGTAAGCAAAGAAATCTTTGAGCTTGGCGTTCCGGTTCTCGGAATTTGCTACGGAATGCAGCTTATAACCCACCTCTTTGGGGGCAAGGTAGTAAGGGCTGAAAAGCACGAGTACGGAAGGGCAGAGTTACAAGTTCTTGATTCTTCAGACCTCTTTAAAGGGCTTCCAGAAAAGTTTGTCGTCTGGATGAGCCACGCCGACAGAGTCCTTGAAGTCCCAGAAGGTTTTGAGCCCATAGCAAAAACGGAAAATGCTCCTTTTGCAGCTGTAAGACACAAGGAAAAACCAATTTACGGCGTCCAGTTCCACCCAGAGGTAAAGCACTCCCAGTTTGGAGATAAGGTTCTTGAGAACTTTGCAAAGGTAATCTGTGGCTGTGAGCCTTTATGGACTATGGAAAACTTCATTGAGTACGAAGTAGAGAAGATAAGGGAAACCGTTGGCGATAAAAACGTTATATGTGCCCTCTCCGGTGGTGTTGATTCTTCAGTCGTTGCTGCCCTCCTTCACAGGGCAATAGGAGACCAGCTGTACCCAATCTTCGTTGACACTGGTCTTTTAAGGAAAGGAGAGAGGGAGTCCGTTGAGAGGACATTCAAAGAAAAGTTCAACATGAAAAACTTTAGGGTTGTAGATGCAAGTGACCTCTTCCTTGAGAGACTAAAGGGTGTTGTTGACCCCGAGAAAAAGAGAAAGATAATTGGCCATACCTTCATTGAGGTCTTTGAAAAGGCTGCAAAAGAAATACCAAATGCCGAGTTCTTAGCACAGGGGACTCTCTACCCCGACGTTATTGAGAGCGTTTCAGTTAAAGGGCCTTCCGCCACTATCAAGTCCCACCACAACGTAGGGGGACTACCCGAAAAGCTCAACTTTAAGCTGATTGAGCCACTTAGGGAGCTCTTTAAGGACGAGGTAAGGGAACTCGGAAGACAGCTTGGACTTCCTGAGGAAATCATAAAGAGACAGCCATTCCCCGGCCCCGGACTTGCCATTAGAATCATCGGGGAGGTAAAGTCTGAGTACTTAAGGATTTTAAGGGACGCCGACGCCATAGTCCTTGAAGAGATAAAGAAGGCAGGCCTCTACGATAAAATTTGGCAGTCCTTTGCAGTTTTCCTTCCCATACAGACGGTTGGTGTTATGGGAGATGAGAGAACTTACGACTACGTTATTGCAATAAGAGCTGTTGAAAGTGTAGACGGAATGACGGCCGACTGGGTTAAGCTTCCCTACGAGCTCTTAGAGAGGATATCAAATAGGATAATAAACGAGGTAGAAGGCGTAAACAGGGTGGTTTACGACATCACCTCAAAACCTCCGGGAACAATTGAGTGGGAGTAGGATAATGGAGAAAGTGCTGGAGAGGATAAAGGAGCTTAAAGAGTCCAAGAACGCTGTTATCTTGGCTCACTACTACGTTGACGGTGCAATACAGGACGTAGCCGACTTTGTAGGGGACTCCTTAGAGCTTGCAAGGAAGGCAAGGGAAGTAGACTGCGATATCATCGTCCTCTGTGGCGTTTACTTTATGGCCGAAACGGCAAAGATTCTTAACCCAGAGAGGAAGGTTCTCATTCCCTACTACAAGGCCGGATGCCTCATGGCAGACATGGCCATTGCAGAAGAAATTAAGGAGTTTAAGGAGAAGAACCCAGACTACGTTGTTGTTACCTACGTAAACAGCTCTGCCGACGTTAAGGCCGTTTCAGATATCTGCTGTACCTCTGCAAATGCCGTTAAGGTTATTGAGGCCGTTGAGTCGGATAAGATTCTCTTCGTTCCCGATAAAAACCTTGGAAGTTATATAGCAGAGAAGGTAAAAGGGAAGGAGATTAAACTCTGGGACGGGTACTGTCCCGTTCACCAGAAGTTAACGCCTGAAGAGGCAGAACGTAGAAAGAAGGAAAATCCGGACGCTGTCTTTGTAGCTCATCCAGAGTGTAGGAAAGAAGTCAGGGATATGGCCGACTTTGTCGGTAGCACGTCAAAAATCGTTAAGTTCGTTAAAGAGACAACTGCCAAAAAGGTAATAGTTGGAACTGAAAGGGGGATAATTCACCAGCTTAAAAAGGTGCGTCCGGACGTTGAGTTTATCCCGGCTTACAGTGAGTTTACCTGCGACCAGATGAAGATGATAACCGTTGAGAGACTTCTCAAGTGTTTAGAAACTGAACAGTTTGAGATAACTGTTCCCGAAGAAGTTGCCGACAAAGCACGCACAGCAATAGAGAGAATGCTTGAAGTAAGTTAAAGGGGAAAAAATGAAAGAGTTCAGGGTTAAGCAGGATTTGGCCTTTGTTGTGATTCCTCTCGTTCTTAACCTCATAGTTTTTGTTGGAGCTCTCTTCATAGACAGCTTCTTCAAGTGGATACTTATTGCCCTTTCCTTAGGTTTTGCAGGGGTTGTCCTCTGGCAGTCAAGGCCAATCTACAGGAACTATCAGCTCCTTTTAACCCCTAAGGAGATTAAGGTTCTGAACTTAAAAGGAGAAGTCGTTAGAAGGTTGGATTGGAAAAAGGTAGAAGCTGCAGCTGCAGGCTATAAAAAGACGTGGAAAATCTACTCCTACAGTTTCTTCTTTAGAGTTAAGAAGGACGAGGACTTACTCTTTGCCCTCATCTCCAGAGAGGAAGGTCTGGCAGGAAAGTTCCAGAACTTTGTAAAGGTCTTTGTTAGGAGAAGGATTCCTGTCCAGATAGTTAAAAGTTAAGCAGGAAGTTTGCAATATCCCTCCTTTGAAGTTACTTTATATAGTTACGATGAGCCAGGAGCTCTGGAGGTTCTCATACCTTGAGCAAATAAACCTAAGGAGTGGATAGATTGAAAGAGACTTCCACAAGGCTCGTTCTGCACTTCCCGAAGGAGACGTGGGATAAGCCGGTAATCTACAAGCTCGTCAAAGACTACGACCTGATAGTAAACATACTCAGGGCAGAGATACTCCCCCGTATGGAAGGTTCTGCCGTTATTGAGCTGAGGGGAGACAGGAAGAAGCTCGGAGACGCCATCAGGTTCTTAAGAAGTCTCAAAATAAAGGTAAAGCCCTTAGAGCTTGATATTTTCAGGGAAGACGAAAAGTGTGTTCACTGTGGCGCTTGTATAGCCCCCTGTCCGACAAACGCCTTTTACTTAGACAAGAAAACCTTTAGAGTTGAATTTGATAAGGATAAGTGTGTCGGCTGTGGCCACTGCATACCTGCCTGCCCCTTAAGAATCATATACTCTGCCGAGTTTTAAGGTAGTAAAGTTGGGAAAGTCGTTAAAGGTCGGATTCATCTGCACGGGAAACTCAGCCAGAAGCCAAATGGCAGAAGGTTTTGCCCGTTACTACGCCGATAAGTTTGGTAAAAAGGTAGAGGTCTTCTCTGCAGGCTCAAACCCTTCCGGTTACGTTCACCCGTTGGCAGTAAAGGTAATGGAAGAAAGGGGCATAGACATCAGCCACCAGAAGTCAAAGTCCTTAGAGGATATCCCCTTTGACTTCCTTAACGTTGTGGTTACCCTCTGTGGCGACGCTGCCGAAAGCTGTCCTGTGGTTGACGGAGCAAAAGTTATCCACTGGGGACTACCAGACCCTGCAAAGGTTCAAGGAGAAAAAGAAGAAAGGCTAAAGGCTTTTCGGGTAGTGAGAGACGAGATAGAAGAGAAAGTTAAGAATTTGCTGGAACAACTGTAAAGTTCACTAAGCCCTGAGGAGTCCGGTATGGTTATAATCGGCGTTGATACTGGAGGAACGTTTACAGATTTCGTCTATAAGAAGGGAAAGGAGTGGGGAGTCTTAAAGGTTCTTTCAACCCCGGATAATCCGGCAAGGGCAGTCCTTAAAGGATTAAAGATAATAGCCGGTGAAGAGGAGAAAAACATCGTTCACGGAACGACCGTTGCAACAAACGCCGTCCTTGAGAAGAAAGGAGCTAAAACGGCCTTTGTAACAAACAAGGGCTTTGAGGATATTCTCATCATAGGCAGGCAGAACAGGGAGGAGCTCTACAACCTCCACTACAGGAAAAGACCTCCTCTCGTTCCTTCAGAGCTCTCCTTCGGACTTAACTGCAGGGTTTCGGCTAAAGGGGAGATAGTTCAGGAGCTTGAGTTAGAGGAAGTTGAAAAACTTTCAGAAGAGCTAAAGGAAAAGGGCGTAGAGTCTGTTGCCGTTTCATTTCTCTTTTCCTTCTTAAATCCAGAGCACGAAGAGTTAGTAGAGAAAGTCTTAAAAGAGAAGGGCTTTTTCGTTTCTATCTCAAGCAGAATAGTTCCAGAATTCAGGGAATATGAAAGGGCTTCTACAACGGTCATAAACGCCTTTGTCATGCCAAAAATGAAAAGTTACGTTTCTTTCTTAAAAGAAAACCTCGGGAAAAAAGACAAGTTCCGGATAATGCAGTCAAACGGTGGGGTTATCTCTGCCGAAACGGTAATGGAACAGCCGGTTAGAACTATTCTCTCTGGGCCTGCCGGCGGCGTGGCTGGGGCGTGGAAGATAGGAAAACTTGCAGGGTATGAAAAGCTCATAACCTTTGATATGGGAGGAACGTCAACCGACGTTTCACTCATAGACGGTAGGCCGATAGTTACGACTGAGGCAAAAATAGAAGGCTATCCCATAAAAGTTCCCGTAATAGACATTCACACCGTTGGAGCTGGTGGAGGTTCAATAGCGAGGGTTGACGCAGGCGGAGCTCTCACCGTTGGCCCTGAAAGCGCCGGAGCTGACCCCGGTCCGATATGCTACGACAGGGGAGGAGACAGAATAACGATAACCGACGCTAACCTCTTCCTCGGACGCCTCATTCCTCACCGCTTCCTTGGCGGTAAGATGAAACTGAACGATAAGAAGCTCCTTCCCTTCTTTGAGGAAATGGCAAGGAAGCTAAAGCTTACACCGCTGGAGCTTGCAGAAGGTATTCTGGAAGTAGCAAACACAAAAATGGAAAAAGCTATAAGGGCTATCTCTATTGAAAGGGGATACGACCCGAAGGACTTTTCCCTCTTTTCCTTTGGAGGAGCTGGAGGGCTCCACGCTGCATACTTAGCAGCACTCCTTGGAATTCCAAGGGTAATTGTTCCTTCCAATCCCGGAACTCTCTCAGCCCTCGGAATGGTTCTTTCAGACATAGTAAGGGACTACTCCCTCACAGTCATGCTCTCCGGAAAAGCCTTTAAAAAGGAGAATCTTGAGAAGTTCTTTAAAGTCCTTGAAGAAAAAGCCAGAGAAGAACTAAACGTAGAAGGAATTCCGGAAGAAAAACAGAAGTTAGAAAGATACGTTGACCTACGTTACAAGGGACAGTCATTTGAAATTACAGTCCCCTTTAGCGATAACTTTGTGGAAACTTTCCACAGGGAGCACGAAAGGCTCTACGGTTACGCCCACAGGGGTAGACCAATAGAACTTGTAAACGTGAGGGTAAGAGCGATAGGAGAAACGGAAAAGCCTGAAATTAAGAGGGCTGAGACCTTCTCAGAGAGGATACCGGAGGGAGCTCTCCTTGAAGTCAAAAAAGTCCACTTTGAAGGAAGGTGGCTTGACACCCCCGTTTACGACAGAGAAAAACTCCTTCCCGGTAACAGGATAGACGGAGCTGCAATAATCGTTGAGTACAGCTCTACCGTAGTTATCCCTCCCTTTGCTAAGGCCTTCGTTGATGAGTTTAGGAACTTGGTGATTGAGGTTTAGAATCAGACTTTAAGTAAGCAGGCAATTATTCCATATGCACTTTCTTCATTTTCAACTTTTTTAATCACATCCTTCCATTTAATCTCAAAATCGTTTCTTCTAGAAACGGATTTACATTCTTCTAATATGTTGTTAAGTCTCCGTTCCACTACTTTGTTCGCTTTGCCTCCCTCATCATAGTAGTCTGTGTAGACTGTAATAATTCCAAACTGAACCTTAGAATCCTTATTCCTTGCCAGCCTTAGAAATTCTGTTATTTCCTCTAAGTCGTTTCTGATGGGATTTAAGGAATTGTTTCTCATAACCTTTACTTCAATAACTCCGCGCGGGTAACCATTTTTCCACCATAATGTTATGTCAAATCTGCCATTTAGCTTTAGTGCTCTTGGGTAGCGACCCGGATACTGTATATCAGCGTTGAATATAGTCTCTCCTACCTTACTTTCCAGTTCCAATAACAAGTTGAGTTTTGAAAGTTCTTCAAAAATTTTTACTGTTATGAAATATTCGGGAGCTGTCCACAACCACTCTCCACCACTTATTTCATAGTATTCTTTCCATGCCTTTTTTGTTCCATTTACACAGGCTTTTAAAATTGAATCCATACTGGCATTTGGTGGCATTTTACCCCCCTTTTCTTAGCAGTTTCCATCTAGTATAAGCTGTTAAAAATTATAGCACAAGGGGTTAAGCCGTTGTAATGTAACCTTCAAGAACTGAATATTTATTCCCTTAAAGTTTTAATTAACAATAGTTTAAAGCAGTGAAACATAGTAAGAACCTTTCAGGCAATCGTTTAAGGATTCTACAATGCTTAAAGCTGTTTCCTTGCTCAGGTTCAAGGATGGATGAAGTTTAGTTTAATGTGTTAAACTTAAAATACCAACTTTAGTTTAATGGGCTGAACTAATGGAAAGGTTACTTGAGGTAGCCAAGCGTCTGACCGTTCTTAAAACTTCCCAAAAAGTGCCGGAGTATAAAAGGTTTCTCTACAGTCAGGTTAAGAATAGTCCCTCTAAACTGGTTGGTATATACGGCGGTCGTGGCGTTGGAAAGACAACCTTAATGGTTCAAATTTTAAAAGAGCTGAACCTTCCTCCATCAAAAGCTCTCTTTATATCCTGCGACCATCCTGCCTTTTCTGGTTTTTCGTTATTTGAATTCTTAGAGGAATACGCATCCTTAGGAGGAAAGTACGTCTTTATAGACGAGATTCACAGAGTGAAAGACTTTCAGTCTCACCTAAAATCTGTCTACGATTTCCTTGACCTAAAAGTTTATTTTTCAGGTTCTTCTGCTGTATACCTTAATAACCCAGACTTTGCAAGACGTTTTTCAATGTTTAAACTGCCAGTTCTCTCTTTCAGAGAATTTATAGAACTTTCTACTGGAATAGACTTTTCTCCTCTTACCCTCACAGATATCATAGACAATCACGAAGATATTGCCTTTGGGATAGTTAGAACTTTCAGCGACAGGAAAATACTTGAACTATTTGAAGAATACAAGTTACATGGAGCTTACCCTTTCTACTTTGAAGACCCCGAAAAGTTTCTTGAGAAGCTTGCAGCTTCTGTGGATTTGGCAATCTCCTCTGACATTGCTCTTCTCTACTCTGTTAATCCTGAGAAAGTTCAAACGATAAAAAAACTCTTGGTTACGATATGCGTTTCAAAACCTATGGAACTGTCCGTTGAAAACGTGGCGTCCCTTGTTGGAGTTTCTAAAGCTACCCTCTATAAATACATAGAGTATCTTTCAAGGGCTGACCTTATTATTCACGTTCAGCACGAAGCCAAAAGGTTTCGGGCGGTAAGAAAGCCAGATAAACTCTTCCTTGCCAATACAAACCTTTTAAATGCACTATGCTTAGAGAGAGAAAAGGGAACAGAAAGAGAAACCTTCTTTGCCTCTGTAACCTCTTACAGGCACAAATTAAACTACGTTGATAGAGGAGACTTCTTCGTAGACGAAAAGTTCATCTTTGAAGTAGGAGGTAAGAACAAAAAGTTGGAACAGGTAAAAGGTCTTAGTAATGCTTATTTAGCAGTTGACGGAGTAGAAATCGGCTCTGGAAAGAGAATTCCTCTATGGTTGTTTGGCTTCATCTACTGAAAAAAGGAGGCCGGTTTCATGGGAGTTAATCCTATACTCCTTGAAGTCTTTAAGAACAGGTTTTCTTCTATTGCTGAAGAGATGGGAATCGTCCTTCAGAGGACTTCCTTTTCTCCGAACATAAAGGAGAGGAAAGACTTTTCCTGTGCCATATTTGACGAAAACGGTGAAATGGTTGCTCAGGCTGCCCACATTCCCGTTCATCTTGGCTCAATGCCTCTGTCTGTTAAGTCCGTGATAGAGAGCTTAGAGCTTAAAGAAGGCGATATGGCAATTCTAAACGACCCTTTTAGGGGAGGAACTCACCTTCCAGACGTTACGATAGTTGCTCCCGTTTACGTTGACGGAAAACCTGTTTTTTACGTTGCAAACAGAGCTCACCACGCAGACATAGGGGGAATCTCCCCCGGCTCAATGCCCCTTGCAACTTCCCTCTTTCAGGAAGGTATAAGGATTCCTCCTCTAAAAATTGTTGAGGCTGGAAGGATAAACGAGGAGTTCTTAGCCCTCATAAAAGCAAACGTCAGGACTCCAGAAGAAAGAGAAGGAGACTTTACAGCCCAAATCATGGCAAATAGAGTTGCCATAAAAAGGCTTTTAGAGCTCGTAGAGAAATACTCCCTTTCTACGGTTAAAGATTACAGCAGAGCTCTCATTGACTACTCCGAAAAAATCATGAGAAAGACCATAGAGTCAATACCAGACGGTGTTTACGAGTTTGAAGATTTCATGGAAGACGACGGACTTGGGAGAAAAGACGTAAAAATAAAGGTAAAAATCACAATAAGCGGAGACAGTGCCGTAGTTGACTTTTCAGGTTCAGATAAAGAAGTTGAGGGAAGCATAAACAGCGTTAGGGCTATAACACTTTCAGCAGTTCTCTACGTTTTTAGGTGTCTTGTGAAGGAGGACATTCCGACAAACGCCGGCTGTATGAGACCCATAAAGGTGATAACCAAAAAAGGGACGATAGTTGACGCTAACTTTCCCCGTGCCGTTTCTGCCGGTAACGTTGAGACGTCTCAGAGGATTGTTGATGTATTGCTTGGAGCTCTATCAAAAGCCCTCCCCGACTTCATTCCTTCTGCCTCTCAGGGAACTATGAACAACGTAACCGTAGGAGGAATTGATCCAGAAACTGGTACTCCCTTTACCTACTACGAAACAATTGGCGGAGGAATGGGCGCTTGGGCTAAAGGCAACGGAGAAAGCGCAGTTCACTCCCACATGACAAACACCCTCAACACTCCGATAGAAGCCCTTGAATTTGCTTACCCATTTATGGTTACAGAGTATTCCGTTAGAAGAGGTTCGGGAGGAAGGGGACTTTTTAACGGAGGTGATGGAATTGTCAGGGAGTTTAAGTTCCTTACGGATGTTGAAGTAACAGTGGTTTCCGAAAGGAGAAAAATTCCCCCTTACGGCCTCTTTGGAGGAGAGCCCGGTAAAGTTGGTGAAAACTGGGTTGTAAAGAACGGGAAGAAAGTTCTAAAACCTGCCAAGTTTACAGAGAAACTTTCTGCTGGAGACCTTTTAAGGATAGAAACTCCCGGAGGCGGAGGCTGGGGAAGAAACAAATAGGACGAATTCACAGTTCGTTAGAGAGAATGTTCCTAATTTCAGAACTATTATGTTTAGACATAAACAACTTCTCTTAGAATAGTTTCCTTTAGCTCTGGTCTGAGAGCTTTCTTGGTGACTAAGTTAACTTTTCTTCCAAAGAGCTCTTCAAGGAAAAGTTTAAGCTTTATGTAACTTATAAGTCCAATTTTATTCTTTTCAACTTCAATCAAGATGTCAATATCGCTATCTTTCGTTTGTTCTTCTCTTGCAAAAGAACCAAAGAGCCCAATTTCTTTAACTCCGAAGCTCTCTCTGAGGTAATTTTTGTGTTCTTTCAAGATTCTAAGGATATCTTCTTTCTTAAGTTCAATAGATTCTGCTGTTTTTAGCATCTTTCTCTTTTTGATTTTGATTAAAAAATAAGTGGAGGCGGCGGGCGGAATCGAACCGCCGAATAAGGGATTTGCAGTCCCCTGCCTTACCACTTGGCTACGCCGCCATTAGTGGAGCGGGCGACGGGACTTGAACCCGCGACCTAAGCCTTGGCAAGGCTTCGCTCTACCTACTGAGCTACGCCCGCTCTTTATGGTGCGGGAGGTGGGAGTCGAACCCACACGCCCAGAGGGCACTGGATCCTAAGTCCAGCGCGTCTGCCAGTTCCGCCACTCCCGCATGGCGGAATGTGGGGTGGGAGACGGGACTTGAACCCGCGACCGCCGGGGCCACAACCCGGCGCTCCACCAACTGAGCTACTCCCACCATAATAAAATGGCTGGGGCGGCAGGATTCGAACCTGCGAATGGCGGATCCAAAGTCCGCTGCCTTACCGCTTGGCTACGCCCCAGCTCTACACTGCAGAGAGAAATTTAAACCACCAGCCCTCTTTTTTCAAGGGGGTAGTGTCAGGTTTTTCACCTTTTATGATGGCAAATACGCACGAGCCGCTTCCACTCATTAAAGGCTTTAGTCCTATTTCCTTTAGCTTTTCCTTGACTCTGAGGACCTCCTTCACGCAGGGGGATTCTGACTTTTCAAGGTCGTTTTCCATGTTGTCTATGAGCTCTGAAAAGTTCTCGTTTATGAGGGGAGATATTATGAGCCTTTCTGCGTCTTCAACGGCAACCTCCCTCTTAATAGAGGGAAGGTTCTGATAGACCTCTGCCGTTGAGCAGGGAAAGCCGGGGAAGACCAGTAGGATTTCAAAGTTGGCCGGACTAAAGAACTTTAGCTTTTCACCCCTTCCGTAAGCTATGGCGAGCCCACCTTTTAAGAAGAAGGGAACGTCACTGCCGAGCTTGGCCGCTAACTCGTGGAGCTCCTCCTCGCTTAACGGATTACCGTATATGGTATTTAGCCCCTTCAGTGTCGCCGCTGCGTTAGAGCTCCCGCCTCCAAGTCCCGCGCCGACGGGTATTCTCTTTGTCAGCTTTATGCTTACCTTAGGGTTTATCCCCGTTTTTTCCTTAAAGAGCCTGCAAGCCTTTATTATGAGGTTACTCCTATCAAGTGGTAGAGAGTTGTTCCCCCTGACGCTTAAGACCAATCTGTCTGAGGGAAGGAAAGACAGAACGTCAAATAGGTTAACGGTGTGCATAACGGTTACGAGCTCGTGGTAGCCGTCTGGACGCTTTCCTTTGACCCAGAGGGAGAGGTTTATCTTTGCTGGGGATGGTAGTATCAGCCTCATATTTTCCTTCTTGACTTTCAAAGACTTAATTCTGATTATATCTAAAACCATTCAGAGGAACAGGATGAAAAAGATAACCCTTATCCTTGAAATTTTAAAATTACTTTCGGAGAACGGGGATAGATTTCTTTCCACAACCGATATTTACAAAGAACTTAAAAGAAGAGGTGTTTTAGGGGAAGGAAAAGCTGAAAGGAAAAGACTTCAAAGAGCTCTTTCTGACCTCTACAAGGAAGGATACGTAGAGAAAAAATCTGATAACCTTCGGGGCAAAAAACCACAGGACTGGAAACTCAACATAGAAGCTTTTCCCTATCTCATTTCCTACACTGAAGAGGAGCTAATATCCCTCTTTACTCTTGTTTCTTTCGTCCCTAAGAAGTATAGGCAGCTTCCTATATTGGAGCCGGCCCTTAATGCCATAAACAGGTTCGGAAAGTTTCTTGATAGTGAAGAAAAAGAAATAGCCAAGGAGTCCTTTGATTATCTGCCTCTCCCTGTTGAACGTTACAACAGGGTTGAAAAAGAAACCCTTGAACTGATTTTTAAAGCGATTATACAGAGGAGGGCTCTCATTGTTTCCTACAAAAGTAAACAAATAAAAATTCTGCCCATAAAGATTTTTCACTACAATGGCACTTTTTACCTTTTAGCTTTAGATGGAAAGACAAAAAAACTAAGGACTTTTCTTGTTATGATGCTTAAAGCTTATGGACTAACGGAAGAAACATATCCCCTCTTTTACTGGAAACGCTACAAGGACACGTTTTTTACTTTTCCTGAGAAACCCTTTATTTTTAAAGTAGAGCTCCCTCCAGACTATACAGCCTATTGTAGACCTGAACACGAACTATACCTCTATCCTACTCAGTTCCACTTGAAAAGTGATAAGGAAAAAACGCTGGTCTGGCTTGTTGGTTATGCCAGTTATCGCTTTGTAAGCTGGCTCATTTTGGATGAGGTTAAGGCTCTTTACCCTCCAAGTGAAGAGGACATTGAGTTAGCCAAACAAAAAAGGTTAAAAAGAATCTATCCTGACCTTTCTCTTGACCTTTCAAAAAACCTTGTTCGCTACAGGGTCTTTCTTAAGGAGCTCCGTAGATTCTTTGAAGTTAGGAAAAAACTCTTTAAAAACCTATAAATGGCCCAAATTTTGGGTTATTCCCTTCTTACACTAAAAAAGACAAAAAGTTTGGGAGGTTGGGACAATGGCCGTCTTCATCTGTTCTAAGTGTGGTTCTATGGTAGAGAGTACTTCAACCCCTTCTGGAGTAGGTTGTCCCGCTGGAGGTTCTCACCTTTGGTATCGGATTTGTAGCTCAGGGGGTGTTGCTCCTAAATCCGGAACCAAAGCTTACCAGTGTAGGAAGTGCGGGAAAATCGTTTATTGCACAACGACTCCAGCTGGAGTAGGTTGTCCCTCTGGGGGTTCTCACCTCTGGATAAGACTTTGAAGGGAGGGAGAGAATGAAAGATGAAAAATACTGGCTTGACGTTTTAGAAGTGGGAGAATACTTGGTGGAACGTTTGGACGAGGAGACGAAGAAGTTTGAGCTCCAAAAAGACACTAAGAGCAAGGGAAAAGAAGTAAAGATAAAAGTTCTCCCTAAGAGCTCCAAGAAAACACTTTCAGATTCGGAAAAGGTTGAAACTATTGTAAAAGTTCTTCAAGGAATTATAGAGGCAAGGGAGGATATTAAAGAAATCTTATACACTTACAAGGAGATTCAAAGGCTCAGTTTAGAAGCTCAAAAGCTTTACGTTGAAGTTGAAAAGAGGAGAATAGCTCTTGAGGAATACAGGATTTCTTTAAAGGCCAAAGCCGAGACAGTGAGGAAGATACTTGAAAACTATAAAAGTCAACTGGAGAACATAATGAAAATAGCAGAAAAGATTCCCAGTAGTGATGACAAATTATTTGAGAGAAAACTCCACTTAATAGACAGGGCGAACAAACTGCTGGAGAGGATTTCAGAGTTGATACTACAGTTCATGACCCTTTAAGGAGGGGAGATGACCTCACAAACGCCCTCCCTTGAAAAGATAGAATCCACACTCTTAGAGATTAAGGAAAAAGTAGACCAAAGTTTATCAGTTCTTGAAATGGACATTGATAGTATAAATCAATCTTTTCTAAATATCCTTGAAGAATACAACAACCTTATGAGTAAGGCTTCCCAAATGTTTAAACAAGCCTTGGAGGATTTAGATGATTCCGACCTCTTAGTTGGGACTGTTAAGTTCGTTGTTAAAGGAATTGGTGCGGCTTTTAACTATGGAAAGGCTTGGTTTAAGAAAAAGTCGTGGGAATGGGAATTTAGTTCTAAGATGGAGGAGCTGAAAAACGCAAGAGTTAACGTTATCTACACAAAGCTTGCTAACTTAAAGATTCTGGAAGAAAAAGAGCTTCCTTACTTGAGAGAAAAGATTTTGTGGACGTTGAATCAACTTGGCTCTTATGAACCTTCAGATACGAGAGTTTTAGACTTTGCCGTTGAGAAAGCAGAAGAAGCTCTTTTACTATTTTTTAAAACCTACTTCATTGAGGGGGGAATTGCCTACTTAAAGAGTGCTCTCAACGACGCAAAGGAAGGGAAAGCAGTAGTTGGAGATGCTTCTGTTTGGAAGGAGGCTTTGACTAAAGCTCCAAGAGACTTAGAGAAAAAGCTTTCGGAGCTTAATGTTAAGGAGAACTCAGCGGTTGCTCTTGTAGTTAAAAACTGGAGGGAAAGATGGCTGTAAGGACTACTTCTCAAGTTAATAGGTTCTTTGAGGAAGAACTGAAAATAGTTGAAAATTTAGAAAAAGAAGAAAGTAAGAAAATTTCCGAGATAAAAGAAACTGCTGAGAAACACTTAGAAGACCTAAACCAGCTCTATAAAAGAAGACTTTGGTTTATAGACACTGACTCTAAACCTCCGTGGTTTGAAAAGTTTAAAAGTTTCCTCTCAAATCTTAATGAAAATCCCCGTAGTGCACTTCTTGAAGATGTCTTCATCTTAAAACAGTTAGAAAGCTTACCAATTAAAGCTTCCAATTTTTGGTTTCTTGAGTTCAAAAAGTATTTTCTCTCAATTCTATTTTTAACTCCCATTCTCCTCATGATTGACGTTTTTCTCCTGCAATGGGACAGCCTTTTTTGGTTTTTTGCTGTTAACCTCTTCTTTGTCTTTAGATTTCTTTTTTTACCTCCAAAAAGAGACCTTGTTATTTTGACCTCAATTTTTTCTCTTTGTTTTTACTATCAGCCAGTTATTGAGTGGTTAATAACAAAAGATTGGTTTTCCGTTCTTTTTCAGAAGTGGCATTCGCTAACCCTTGGAGAAAAGTTTCTCCTTGTAGAGGCCTTTAGTATAGTTTACGCTCTCAGTGAGTCTCACACAGAAGCTTACTACGATGCGGTAAATGTCCGTTTCTCCATTGTTTATGAATGGTTAAAGAAGTTCCGGTTCGGAGATTAGGAAACTTGGTTATCCTTTCAAAATATTATACCATATCAGTGCCTTAAAATATATCTACTCCTTTCAGGAGAAAAAGGTTGTCAGGTGTTGTTTTCCTCCTCCATAGGGTTTATCCGGACAGAGGAAAAAGGGACGATATAGATATTGATACTTTCCAAAGAGCTCTCAGTCTCATAAAGAGCCGTTTTAAGGTAGTTCCCCTGCAGGCGATTTTTGAAGAAAATGACACGTGCCGTAGGGCGGCAATTACATTTGACGACGGCTACGCAGATAACTTTGTATATGCCTACCCTGTTCTGAAAAAGCTCGGAATTCCAGCCCACATTTTTATTACTTCTGGAAGGATAAGGGAGGAAGGAGTTAGAAGAACCCTTTTTGACTACTGGGAGGGGAAGGTTTCTTTTAAAGAGCTCTTTTCTCCAAAGTCAATGCACGAAGGACACGTTGAGTTTGTAAGGAGGGGAAGTTCAGAAGAGTTTTTAAGCTGGGAAGAGCTTGACAGGATGAGGGACGTCTTTTCTTTTGGAGCTCACGGTAAGTATCACTTCTCTTTTCCTGTATCCCCAGAGATAGAGGATTTCTACGATGGGAAAAACTTTCGCTGGACAGCCCTTTTATATTCCAGAGAGCTCTTTATCGGTCTTCCCCTCTTTAAAACGGGGAGTGAGCTCAGTGGAAGAAAGTTCTATCCTTCTGAAGAGTTCCTAACCTTTTGCAAAGACTTTAAAAAAGAAGGGAACTGGAAGGAGAGCTTAAAGAGGGAAGTAGAAAAGAGGTTTAAAACCCTTGGAGAGTTTGAAACGGAGAGTATTGCAAGGGAGAGAATAGAGAGGGAGCTCTTAGAAAGTAAGGCGGAGATAGAGGAAAAGCTCGGCGTAAAGGTAAACACCTTTGCTTGGCCCTTTGGACACTACTCAGAGTTTAGTAAGGAGATTGCGGCAAGGGTTTATGATTACATCTTCACGACGAAGAGAGGAGTTGTTACTGAAATGTCAGACTTTAAGGAGCTCCCCCGAGTTTCCCTTGGAAAGGATATCTTTACAGTTCTTGGAAGGCTCTTTTCCTTTTCAACCGATTTGGGTCTATCCCTTTACAAATTCTTTAAGAAGGGGAAGGTACTTTGAAGCTCTCGGTAGGAATTCTCACTTTTAACTCTGAAAAGAGGATAGGGGAAGTTTTAAACAGCATTAAAGACGTTGCCGATGAAATAGTTATTCTTGATTCAGGTTCAGAGGACAGAACCCTTGAAATAGCTGAACGCTTTGGCGCACGCGTATTTTATAGGAAGTTTGACAACTTCGTTAACCAGAAAAACCATCTTCTTTCTCTATGCCGTGGAGATTGGGTTCTCTTTTTAGACGACGATGAGATTGTAAGTGAGGAGCTTGCAGCCCAAATATCAAAGATTAAGAAAGAAAACCCGCCGGTTGACGGCTACTACGTTAGCCGTCTGACAAACTACCTTGGAAGGTGGATAAAACACGCTTGGTATCCCGACTGGCAGTTAAGGCTTGCTAAGAGAGAGAAGTGCCGCTGGGTAGGGGATTGGGTTCACGAAAGGCTTCTCGTCAACGGAAAGACAGGTTATTTAAAGGGAGACCTCCTTCACTACTCGTATCCTTCTGTATCCTTTCACCTAAAAAAAATTGACCTTTATACGAGCCTTTACGCTGAGGGTGCGTTCAAAAAAGGGAAAAAGTTTTCCCTCCTAAAACTCCTACTTTCCCCTGCTGGAGCTTTTTTAAGGCGTTACCTTTTAAAAAGGGGCTTCCTTGACGGTTTTGAAGGTTTCGTCTTAAGTGTTATGGCCTCCCACTACACGTTCTTGAAGTATTTAAAACTTTGGGAACTGGAGAAAAATGAGAAAGCTCGTCGTTCTTGATGAGAGGTGGAACAGCGCCCTTACAGACCTTGGGGTAAAAATTGCCTCTGTACTTGAAGGGAAAGTTGCCTGTGCCGTACTAAAGGGATTCCCTGCAGAAAAGAGGTGTAAGGAACTTGGAATTCCTACCTTCTACATAGAAGACCCAAGAAAGAAGTTTCCCCTCTCTCCCTTCCTCTCCCTTAAAAAGGTCATTGAAACCTTTAGACCACAGGTGGTCTTAACGATTCGTGGTGATGAGATGCTCTTCTCTGCCCTCCTAAAAAAGCGCTTTTCCTTTAGGCTCTATAGACTCCACGGCGAGGCAAAGGGAATAAGGGAATCTTTCCTCAACAAGTTCTTACACGAGAGGTACGTTGACGGCGTAATACTTTCCTCACGCAAAGCGCTTAACTCGGTTGTAGTAAACCTTCCAAAGCTCTTTGTTCCCGGGGCGGTTGATGTTGAAAAGTTTCGTTTCTCTGAGGAGGGAAGAAAAAGGGTCAGGAAAGAGTTAAAGGTCGGTAATGAACTTCTCTTTGGAGTAGTTGGAAGGCTTGACCCCGTGAAAGGTCATGAGGTTTTTTTGAGAGCTCTCTCCCTTTTAAAGAAAAGGGGATTAAAGTTTAAGGCCGTTATCGTCGGTGAGGAAAAGAACGTAAAGCTGAGTGAACTTTTGGAGCTCTGTCGCACTCTCTCTTTAAGTAGCGACGTAACTTTTATCCCTGAGCGACGAAAAGATATAGTTGATATTATGTCGGCCATTGACGTTGGGGTTGTTCCTTCCTTAGGTTCAGAGATGATAGCGAGGGTTCCCTTAGAGTTTATGGCCTGCAGGAGGCCGGTTGTTGTAAGCGATGTTGGGGTTCTACCCGAAATTGTTAAGGAAGATTTTGGTATTGTTGTTCATCCCACCCCTCCTTCACTTGCGGAAGGTTTAGGGGCTACTTTTAAGAAAGATTTAAAGAGAATGGGGCTTTTAGCCGAGGAGGAAGTCCGTGAAAAGTACTCCCTTGATGCTCTTAGGAGCTCTGTTAACAGCTTTATCCTTTAGCTGTAAGACTGCGACCTCTGACTACACCATTACCTACCCTGCAGGGCTAATCGCCAACCATCCAAAGGAGTTTGTAGGCTGCTACGTAAAGCTCGTCGGAAGAGTCTCCCTTAAAAGACCCCAAGACCAGTTTCCTCCCTTTTCCCTTAACGACGCTCTTCTCTGCGATAGCTCTGGGTGCATCTATATCCACGACGATACTAAAAACCTGAAGGATTTTGTTGGAAAGAGGGTTAAGATTCTCGGCTACGGTAGGGTCACCCAGTTTAACTTTCCCTACGTTGAAGTAATAGAGATTAAAGAGGCGGGGAAGGAATAGTTGTTCGTAGAAGTTGTTCTTGACATTCCACTTGATAGGACCTTCTACTATAAAGTTCCAGAGGTGATCTCCTACCCTCCAGAGGTTGGAAAGAGGGTTATAGTTCCCTTTGGCGCTAACGACCTTTTAAGGACTGGAATAATCGTAAGCGTTAAAGATGACGTTGACTTTCCAGAGGAAAAGATAAAGGAGCTATTTGACATCCCGGACGACTTTCCACTTTTCACTCCATCCTGCTTGGAACTTTGCCGTTTTGTCTCAGACTACTACGGCGGTTACTTTGGAGAGACCCTCTTTTCCTTCCTTCCGGGAGGATTTGAGGTAACAGAGTCCCTTTTTGTAAAACTCTCAGAGCCTACTCCTTCCGTAAAGCTTACTGAAAATGAGAAAAAGATAGTTGAAACCCTTAAAAACTCCTCTGGGAAGTTAAAAGTATCTACTTTAAGGAGAAGGGTGAAGCTGTCATCCTTTTATCAGGTTTTGAGGAATCTCGTTTCCAAGTCTGTTGTTGTAAGGGAAGAGCTAATAAAAAGGGACTCAGTTCCCCGTGAGCGTTTTGCTGTCTTTGTAAAAGACGGGGAGGTCAGAGGAAAGAAATCAAGAGAGCTCCTACATTACCTCAAAGAGAAGGGGAAAGAAAGCGTTAATACTCTTAAAGCCTTAGACTTTAGCTTACAGGTGATAAATGGATTAGTTAAGAAAGGCTTAATAGAGATTGTTGAAGAAAAGGTTACCCTTGAAAACAGGCTTTGGGAGCTTAAGGACACCAAGAAAATAAAGCTAACGCCCTCTCAGGAAAAGGCCTTCAAGGAGCTCGTAGGGGCAAAAGAGGGGAAGTTCCTCCTTTACGGTGTTACCGGCTCTGGAAAGATGGAAGTCTATTTAAAGGTAGCCTACGAGGTGGTAAAAAGAGGAAAGTCCGTCCTCATACTCGTTCCTGAGCTCTTGCTCACGCCAGAGCTCCGCGCCCGCGTTGAAAGTTATTTTGGCAAGAACATAGGAATCTATCACGGTAAATTAACTCCAAAAGAGAAAGTTTCCACGTGGCTTAAAGCGTTAAGGGGAGAAGTGAAGGTCTTCATAGGAACCCGAGGAGCGGTTATGCTCCCTATAAAGGATTTAGGTCTCATTGTTGTTGATGAAGAGCAGGACTCTTCCTACAAAGAGCAGCAAAAGCCCTACTACCACGCCCGTGAAGTTGCCCTTAAGAGGGGAGAGATTGAGAAGTTTCCCGTTCTCCTCGTTTCAGCAACGCCCTCTGTAGAAACCTACTACAGAAGCAAGCTCGGAGAAATCAAACTCCTTGAACTAAAAGAAAGGGTCTCAACTGTTCCCCTTCCATACATAAAGCTTGTAAACCTTCAGGAAACAGAAAGGATAAGCATCTTCTCTAAGGAGCTCCTTGCGGCCATAGAAAATACCGTTAAAAAGGGCGAGCAGGTTCTCCTCTTCATAAATAGGAGGGGCTTTTTCGCGAAAAGTTTCTGTTTAAACTGCGGCTACGTGGCGGAGTGTAGCGACTGCTCCGTCCCTCTCGTTTACCACAAAAGCGAGAGAAAACTCATTTGTCACCTTTGTGGAAAACGCTATGAACCTATCTACCGCTGTCCAAAGTGCGGCAAGAGGCTTGACTTTTTTGGTTACGGGACAGAAAGAGTAGAGGAAGAGTTAAGAATTCTCTTCCCAAAATTTAGGGTTGTTCGTCTTGACCAAGACACTGTTAAAAATCCAGAGGTTGGAGCTCGTCTCATAAAAGAAATCAAAGAAGGAAAGTACGACGTAATCGTTGGAACGCAGATAGCCACCAAGGGGCACAACTTTCCAAAGCTCACCCTTGTAGGTGTTCTCCTTGCAGACCTCCTCGGAGGAGCTCCAGATTACAGAACCTCTGAAAGAATCTTCCAGCTAATCGTTCACACAACGGGTAGAGCTGGACGCTTTAAACCCGGAGCTGCAATTGTCCAAGCCCTAAAGCCCGACCTTCCTGCCGTAAAGTATGCTGCAACCTACAAGTTTGACGAGTTTTACCGTGAAGAGTTAACGGCGAGGGAATTCTTGGGCTTTCCCCCTTTTACAAAAACCTTGCTCTTGGAATTTCAGCTTGAAAAACTCGCCGAGTTTAAAAAGCTAAGAGAGAAATTTGAAAAAATAAAAAATGAGCTCTCCCTTTTCTTTTCAGTTTCAGACCTTACCCCTGCTCCCCTTCCAAAGGTCTCTGGCCGCTACAGGTTTACCTCTTTCCTCAGGACGAGCTCTGAAGAAAAGTTAATGAAGGGAGTTGCTGTAATAAAAGAAAGATTTCCGTCAACTTTCAGCGGAATCAGGTATAAAATAGAGGTTGAGCCAATGCGGATAGTCTGAGGGGGTAAACATGAAAAAGTGGATGTTCCTGCCAGTACTTCTTATAGCACTTTCGGCCTGTGCCACTACTGCAACCCAAGAGAAAAATGCCCAAGAGCTCCAGACCCAAACGGTGAAGCCGGAGCTCCTTCTTGGGGATGAGGTTCCCGTTTATCCCGGGTTTAAGTTCATTCCTACGAAGAGCTTTACCTACGAGTCCGGAAACATAAAAGTGGGAAGGCTCTTCTTTAGCGGGAAAGCCTCTATCAAGGAAATTGTAAGCTATTACAAGGACGTTCTTCCTCAGCAGGGATGGGAACCTGTAGCAATTAGCGTATACGGAAATCAAGCAACCCTTACCTACGTTATGCCGGATAGAACCCTCCAGATTCAGGCGAACAAGGGCTTTGCAGAGACGGTAATTATCATCCAAATTGGTCCTCGTGGAGAGTTGACAACGAAGGAAGAGTAGCTAATTTATTAACTCTGCATGAAGAGCGGGCGTAGCTCAGTAGGTAGAGCGAAGCCTTGCCAAGGCTTAGGTCGCGGGTTCAAGTCCCGTCGCCCGCTCCATTAACATCCTGAATAAGGATGCCCGTAGCGGCTGGTTGGCATCGTCTATCAAACGATAGAAGACTTGACACTTCTTAAAGAGAAACTATATTTTCCACCCGCGAGCGACAGAATCCCTCAAGCGGGGTTGACAGAAGCCCCGTGAGGGAATAGATTTAAAAATTGCGCGCCACAAAAAGGTCTTTGACAGGAG
>NZ_SMFV01000005.1 GCF_004339575.1 Phorcysia thermohydrogeniphila | reverse complement strand
TTAGGCACGCCGACAGCGTTCGCGCTGAGCCAGGATCAAACTCTCCAGCAAAAATATCACAAACCTGCGGAATTCACCTCAATCAAAAGCCCTTAGTGGGCTTTAAGCCTTCCTCCGCAGGCGCGTGCCCCTTATTCTCCTGTCAAAGACCTGTCGCGATGCGCGGGGTCTTAATTTATTCCGCGGCGCTTCTTCTGTCAAGGCCTCTTTGAAGGCCTTTCAATTTTGACGGTGGCTAATATAGGCAAAAGTCAAAGAGGTGTCAACAGTCATTTCCATTTTTTATAAGCTGAGATATCTCAGAAATAACTGTTTCAAGGCTTTTTCCTGTTGTATCTATAACAATAGCTCCCTCTGGAACTACAAGGGGTGCAAAGGGTCTGTTTCTATCTCTCTCGTCTCTCTCCACAACCTCTTTCAGCACCTCTTCGTATGAGACGTTAAAGCCCCTCTTTTTAAGTTCCTCATACCTTCTCTTAGCCCTTTCTTCTGGAGTAGCCGTTAGGTAGATTTTAAGGTCTGCCTCAGGAAAGATGTAAGAACCTGCATCCCTTCCATCAATGACTATCTTTTTGCCCTTTGCCATCTCTCTAAGGAGCTCTACTACTACCTCTCTAATTTCCTTAAAGCGGGCAACCTGAGAGGCTAAGTAGCCACCTTCTGGTTTTCTAATCTCCCAAGTTACATCCCTGCCGTTGAGAATTACCTTCCCTTCTTCTGTAAGCTCTATTTTTATACTCTTGGCAACGGAGATAACCTCTTGAAGGTTGTTTAAGTCAGCTCCTTTCAAGCTACAGGCATAACCTATGGCCCTATATAGAGCTCCAGAATCCAAGTGGAAATAACCGAAACGCCGTGATATTTCCTTGGCAACGGTGCTTTTCCCAGCTCCTGCAGGTCCGTCTATCGTGATTATCATGGGCTCTGGCAACGTTTCCCTCCAAGGAGTTTCTCTCTTAGCTCCTTGTAAAGGTTTTCAAGCCTCTCAGAAATCAGAACAGGATAGTTAAAGGAGGTGTGGATGCCTTTAAGCTCTTCTGGAAACTTAGAGAACTCTTCAACGAAGTATTCCCTTATTTCATTTAACGTTGGGAGCCCCCTAACGACCCTACCGTCCCTAATGACGGGCTCTAATAGTGGCGTTCCCTCAAGTTTTTCATCGTTTAGGGCAAGGATATCACAGTTTTCCTTCCTAAATACCTGTTTCCTGCCGGGATACATCTTTTTGCCTGTGCTCGTCTTCATTACGGGCTTTCCATCAAGCTCAACGAGTTTGTAGACAAAGTCTATGTAAGGTGAATCGGCTGACGTCCCTATTTTTGTTCCTACACCAAAAGCATCAACGGGAGCTCCCGCCCTCAGAATCTCATCAATCTTATACTCGTCAAGGCCACCGCTGACGATAATCTTTGCCTCCTTAAAGCCGGCAGAGTCAAGGAGCTCCCTTGCTACTTTTGAGAGCTCCACTATATCACCACTGTCAAGGCGGATTCCTTTAAGGTTAAAGCCCTTTGCCTTAAGCTCTTTTGCTACCTCTATGGCCTTTTTTATGCCCTCAAGGGTATCGTAGGTATCAACGAGGAGAATAGAGTTATCCGGAAAGGTCTTAAGGTAAGCTCTAAAGGCTTCCTCCTCTTTCTCAAAGGACATTATGAAGGAGTGGGCAACAGTTCCAACAACAGGAATGCCTAAGAGTTTTCCTGCCAGAACGTTAGAGGTTGCACTAAACCCTGCAATGTAACAGCTCCTTGCCGTCTTCATTCCGGCATCGTAGCCGTGAGTCCTCCTGAGGGAAAAGTCTGCAAGGAGCTTTCCACGGGAAACGGAAAAGACCCGAGCTGCCTTTGTGGCTATGAGGGATGAAACGTGTATCTGGTTCATAATTGCAGTCTCAAGGAGCTGGGCTTCGTATATAGGAGCTTCAACCCTCAAGACAGGTTCGTGAGGAAAGAATAGAGTTCCCTCCTTCATAGAGTAGATATCGCCTGTAAAGCGAAACTCCTTTAAGAAGTCAAGAAACCAATCGGGAAAGAGTTTAAGGGAGTGGAGGTAGTCTATGTCTTCTGAAGAGAATTGGAGATTTTCAACAAAATCAACAACATCCTGTAGTCCCGCATAGACAAGATAGTTTCTGTTCTGGGGAAGTTTCCTTACGAATAACTCAAAAGCTGCTCTCTCTTTCCTGCCGTTATCAATGTAAGCACAAAGCATAGTTAGCTGGTAGAGGTCGGTAAACAGGGGAGAAGTCCTCATCACCGACTCCTCTTAACGCCTCTTTTATCGCAGTAAGGCTCTATGGGACACTGTGAACACTTAGGTGAAACCGGATGGCAGATGTGTTGACCGAGTGAAACTAAAAGGTCGTTTATCTCTATCCAGTACTCCTTGGGAAGTTTCTCCCTCAAGGCAAACTCTGTTTCTTCTGGAGTTTTAGTTTCAACGTAGCCTATCCTGTTCATAATCCTGTGAACGTGGGTATCAACGCAGATACCGGGTTTTCCAAAGCCAAGGGTGATAACAAGGTTTGCCGTTTTCCTGCCAACACCGGGAAGTTTAAGGAGCTCTTCCAAATCGTCAGGGACTTTTCCGCCGTACTTTTCAACGAGAATACGGCAGATTTCTTTTAGGTTCCTTGCTTTTCTCCTGTAAAAACCGACAGGATATATGAGGGAGGCTATCTCCTCCTCTTTGAGCTTTAGGATTTTCTCCGGCGTATCGGCAACCTTAAAGAGCCTTTCACTTGCCTTTGCAGTTACCTCATCCTTCGTCCGTAAAGAAAGGACGGTAGCAACGAGAATTTTGAAAGGGTCTCTGTCCGTCTGGGACATAAGGGTAACGATGGGAACGTTCCAGTTTTCTTTCTCCCTCCGGAGTATCTCAACTATCCTGTGAATTTTGTCAGCTTTAACCTCCAAGACTACCTCCGAAGGTTTCCTCAACGAAGGCGTTAAGTTTAAGGAGCTTTCCTATTAGCTCCTCAAAAGTTTTTAGGTCAAGCATGTTCGGACCGTCGGAGAGAGCTCTATCTGGCTCTGGGTGAACCTCAAAGAAGAGTCCATCAACGCCAGCTGCCACAGCAGCCCTTGAGAGGAAGGGAACAAACTCCCTGTTCCCCCCACTTGACTTTCCAAGCCCCCCGGGCCTTTGAACCGAATGGGTGGCATCAAAGAAAACCTTTACTCCAAAGCTCCTCATTACAGGAAAAGAGCGATAATCTACAACCAAGTTGTTGTAGCCGAAAACTGTCCCCCTCTCAGTTAACCATACTTCCTTAGCACCGCTCCTTGTGAGCTTTTCAACAACGTTCCCCATATCCCAAGGGGACATGAACTGTCCCTTCTTTACGTTTACCGTCTTTCCGGTTTTGGCCGCAGAAACTAAAAGGTCTGTTTGGCGACAGAGGAAAGCCGGAATTTGCATAACGTCAACAACTTCGCTTACGGGCTCTGCCTGCCAGCTTTCATGAATGTCGGTAGTAACGGGAAGTCCAAATTTTTCCTTTACTTCTCTTAAGAGGGAAAGCCCTTTCTCAAGACCGGGGCCCCTGTAGGAATCTATGGAGCTCCTGTTTGCCTTGTCAAAGGAAGCCTTAAATATAAAGGTGTGCTCCGGATATCTCTCTTTTAACCTTTTAACACTTTCAGCAACTTCAAAAAGAGTATCCCTGTCCTCTATAACACAAGGACCAGCAATTACAATCATTTCAAACCCTTCCTCCTATGAAAAAAACATAGGGATAAGCTTCAAATCTCCTTTCCCACTCTATATAGTACTCATGAGGAGTTGGGACTACCCAATACCCCACAAAAGGTTGGAATTCGCTCAAAAAGTTTTTAATATACGCTAATAACTCGTGGTAGCTTTCCTCGAATAACTTTTCCCCTAAAGTAGAATCTATGTTTTTCTTAAAGTCTTCTATAGTATTGCTGGGATAGTAAACAGGGACGACCATAAAAGCAACTTTTTCAGACTCTTCTTCTTTCCCCCATTTAATACTCCTTATCTGTTCAAGGGCTCTTCCCAGTAGCTTTACATGTCTCTTTACTATACCTTTTTCCTTCATAAGAGAGTTATAGGAAACCCAACTTAGTTTAGTCTCTATAAGAATTTCTTTCCCTTTATGAAACACTAAATAATCCACTCTACCTAATTTACAGTTATCTTTTTCATTTCTTATCCTACTAATAACTTTCTTCCTATCAACTGGATACTCCGAAAACACAATCCCTGAGTCGGAGGCTTCCTTAAAAGCCGGAATAAGAACTGAAGGTAGGGCTTTCTCTCCATAAACGAAAGGGAAATCATCATATTTCCTCACGAAGTTCATAGAAACACCAGCAAAAGCTTTTACAGCCTTTACAAAAAAACCATGCAAGCTCCTCGAGAAACTACCACAAAACTCCGAATAGAAGTAAATTTGCCCGTTTTTACCTATGTTCTCACAAACTTCCATAACTACCCCCTCAATTTTTAAGTTACCTCCATCTTCATCAGTTACTCTTCCAGCCCTGCAGCCTTCCTTAGTTTCTTAACCTCCTCCGGAGTAAGTTCCCTGTAAGCCCCCTTAGGAAGGTCTCCAAGTTTCAGAGGCCCTATGGCTATTCTCTTTAGCTTAAGGACACCGTGGTCAAACCTGTCAAAGAAACGCCTGACGACGCGGTTCTTACCGCTGTCTATGGTTATCTGGACGTAGGTATTTCTGCCGGTCTTTGTGGGCTTTAGGAGCTTAACGTCAAGGGGCTTTATGAAGAACCTCTCACCCTTGTCGTCAACTAAGAGAGCTCCCTTCTTCATCCTCTCAATCTCTGCCGGCGTTACCCTACCTTTGACCTTGGCTATGTAGGTCTTTGGAACGTGATAGCGGGGGTGGGCGAGCCTATCGGCAAGCTCTCCGTCGTTCGTCATTATGAGGAGGCCTTCGGTGTTGTAGTCAAGCCTTCCGACGGGGAAGAGCCTAACGGGATACTTCCTGAAGAAGTCTGCAACGATTGGACGCTTGTCGCCGGGGGCTCTCTCCATAGCCGTTAAGACGCCCTGAGGCTTATTGAACATTATGTAAACGAACTTCCTCGGTAGTCTTACCCTCTCTCCGTCAACCTTTACAACGTCCTTTTTCGGGTCAACGTCGTAGGCAGGGCTTTCAACTACTTCACCGTTAACGGTTACTCTTCCCTGCTTTATTATCTCCTCAACTTTACGTCTTGCACCAAGTCCAGCATACGCAAGGAATTTATTCAAACGCATCCTTAGCCTCCTTCATATGGTATAGAATTTTAATCGTTATAGAATTTTTGGAGGAATCATGACAAAAGCGATTCTATCTAAGATAGACTATTCCGTCCTGAAGGCCACTGTAACTCCTGAGAAAATCTTAGAAGCTGCTGAGGAGACAAAGAAGTACGGCTTCGCCACCCTCTGTGTATTTCCCAAGCACATTCCAGTTGCAAGGGAAATACTTCCAACGGAAAGGGTTTGCACGGTAATAGGTTTCCCCCTCTCGGCAGTTCCAACAGAGATTAAACTAAAAGAGGTAGAACTTTCCCTTGAAAGGGGAGCAGGAGAGCTTGACGTAGTAGTGGACCTATCCGCCGTTAAAGAGGGGGATTGGGCGAGGGTAGAGGATGAGCTTGCGAAAATCAGAAAACTTGCCAACGGGTGTATCTTAAAGCTTATTTTTGAGTGCTGCTATTTAACAGAGGAAGAAAAGAGAGCTCTCTGCAAACTCGCCGTTGAAACGGGATGGGACTACCTTAAGACCTCTACAGGCTATGGAAGTTACGGAGCTACAACGGAAGACGTAGAGCTCTTAGTCTCTTGCGCAAGAAGCAAGGCAAAGGTAAAAGCTGCAGGAGGAATAAGAACATTACAGGATGCAAAGAAATTCATTGAGCTGGGAGCAGACAGAATTGGAACAAGCTCAGCTACAAGAATCGCAGAAGAGGTGTTGCATAGTAGGGAAGTTTGAAACCTTCCACAGGGGACACAGGAAGCTGATTGAAAGAGCAAAGGAGCTCTGCGATAAGGTTCTCATCGTATCCATCAAGAAGGAAAAGTTTACCGTCTTTTCTGAAGAGGAAAGAAAAGAGATTGCGAAAGGATTGAGTGTGGAGCTCCTTAACTTGCCATTTTCAGCCGTTAGGGAACTCTCACCTCAGGAGTTTTTCCAGTTCCTTAAAAGGAACGGTTGCCAAGTTCTAATCGTCGGAGAGGACTGGCGGTTTGGTAAAGACAGAAAGGGTAACGTCAGAACGGCAAAGGAGCTTGGAGAAAAGTTCGGGATTGAGGTCATAACCGTTCAGACGGAAAAAGCAAACGGTGAAAAGATAGCCACCAGTAGGATAAAGGAGCTCCTCAAAGAAGGAAAAGTGGAAGAGGCTAATAAACTCTTGGGCTTTAGCTACTTCTGCTTAGGGACAGTTACTCCGGGCGACAGGTTAGGTAGGGACTTAGGCTACCCGACACTTAACGTTCACCCACAAAAAGAGATACTCCTTCCTAACGGCGTCTATGAGGTTGCCCTTACACTAGACGGAGAAACGCTAAGAGGAATTGCAAACTTAGGCGTAAGGCCGACGGTATCTAACGGCGTAGAAAGGAGGCTTGAAGTTCACGTGCCGGACAGGGAACTGCCGGAGCTCTACGGCAAAAAGGTAAAAGTTGAGTTCATAAGGTTCATTAGACCAGAAAAACGGTTTAACTCCATTGAAGAGCTGAAAAAACAGATTAAATTTGATGTAGAAAATCTAAAACGCTATTGGAGGGATAACGTTGGAAGAGCAGCAGAAGTTTAAGTCGGGTTACGTTGCAATCCTTGGAAGGCCAAACGTTGGGAAATCAACTCTTCTCAACAACTTCCTTGGGACAAAGGTAGCCATCGTTACAGACAAGCCTCAAACGACAAGGCACAGGATTGTTGGCGTCAAACACATGAAAGAGGGTCAAATTGTCTTCTTAGATACACCCGGAATCCACAAGGAAAAGTTTGAGCTAAACCGTTACATGAACGAGATAGCCTTTGGCGTAGTACCCGACGCCGACGTAATACTCTTTTTAATTGACGCAAGGGCAGGACTCACAGAGGCCGACAGGAAGATACTTGAAAAGATTGGAGAGGAAAAGAGGAAAGACTCCGTCGTTATGGTGGTCATAAACAAGATTGACGGAGTTCCAAAGGAGGAGCTCCTCCCGCTCATAGATGAGATTCACAAGAGCTTCCCATTTGTAAGCGAGATAGTCCCCATCTCTGCAACGAGGGGAACAAACCTTGACAGGCTCCTTGACCTTATCATCAAGTACCTCCCAGAAGGTCCAAAGTACTACGAAGACCACATGATTACCGACATGCCCCTTGAGCAGTTCGTTGCAGAGATAATCAGGGAAAAAATCATGCTCTTAACCCGGGATGAAGTCCCCCACGCAACGACTGTTCAGGTAATAAGCATAAAGCCGGGAGATAGAAACCCGGATATGCTTGTAATTGACGCCGACATCATCGTAGAGAGGGATTCACAGAAGGCGATAATCATCGGTAAAGGTGGACAGAAGCTAAAGAAGATAGGAATACTTGCAAGGGAAGAGCTTGAGCAGCTCCTCGGCAAGAAGATATACCTTAGGCTCTGGGTGAAGGTGAAGGAGGACTGGAGGAACAGGGCTGAACAGCTTAGGGGTCTTGGATATACGCTTTAACGGGGGATGCTATGGAAAACTCTTTTCTTAAGGCTTTTGCCGTTTACGCTTACTCTTTTGTCCTCATCTTCATGTTTAACAGCCTCGTTATGGTTCTAATGATGAAAGCTGGCCTCCCAGCCACAGCTGGGACGCTCTTTAGCTACGTATCAACGCCAGTAGTCCTCTACTTTACCTACAGGCTTGCTGTAACAAAGTTTCTCAGCAAGCCCGTTGATGAGAGGAAAATACCAAAGGCATGGCTTTACCAGTTTATACCTTTTCTAATCGCATCCGTCCTCTCTTTTCAGGCTCTCGCTCACTTAGTAAAGAAACCGCCAGTAGCGGTTTTTATCTTCCTCAACGTTGAACTCTTAGTTATCTATATCACCTTTAAGCTCTCCCTCCAGAAAGTTCTCCTAAAAGAGGAAAGAAATGGATAACCTATCCTACATCCGAGGAGCTGCTTTTTACCTATTTATCTACCTCTTCTTGGGTCTTCTAAACTCCGGAATAATGTACTTTGGAGTGAGAAACCTCCACATTAAGCCTGCTTTCATTTTAGCGTTTATTATTCCGTTTACCGCGTTAGCGCTCTTTTTCAGTTTCAGACAATCGGTTAGACTCTTCTTTTCAAAGGACGTTAAAAATACTAACGTTGCAAAGGCTTTTGTAGTTCAACTACTTACCTTTCTGGTTCTCGCCGTAGGAACTGAGAGTGCCTTAGCTCCCCTCATAGAGAGGGAAAAGCTGTTTCAGGTGCTATCCGTTTTCATTAACTTCATAACCTTCTTCGCTTCCTACTGGCTGTCGGTTAGCTTTTTTGTAGTCAGGAAACAAACGGAGGAAAAATGAGGCTTGATAGACTCCTCGCAGAAGCGGGGTTTGGAACACGCTCTCAGGTGAAAAAACTCATAATGAAGGGACACGTCACTGTCAACGGAGAAGTGGTTACCGTTCCCAAATTTCAGGTTGACCCGGAAAAAGACGAGGTTCTGGTTGACGGGGAGCTTGTTGAGTACGAGAAGGACTACTACTTAATTCTCAATAAACCAAGAGGCTACGTTACGTCAACAAAGGATAGGGAAATGACGGTTATGGAGCTCCTTGCCGGCATCCCCCGTCCAGAAAAGCTCTTCCCCGTCGGGAGGCTTGACAAGGACACTGAAGGCCTTCTCCTCATAACCAACGACGGGGAGCTTGCCCACAGGCTAACCCATCCAAAGTGGAAAGTCCCAAAGGTCTACTACGTCGTAGTTGAGGGAGAGGTAAAGGAGGAAGAGCTTGAACCACTAAGGAAGGGAATGGAGTTTAAGGACTTTAAGGCTAAACCTGCTAAAGTAAGAATTCTTAGCTCCGGTAAGGACTCTTCAGAGGTGGAGATTGAGATAACAGAGGGAAAGTACCATCAGGTAAAGAGGATGTTTAGCCGTATAGGACACCCGGTAAAGTACTTAAAGAGGGTAAAGTTTGGGAACTTGGAGCTCGGGGAGCTCCCGGTTGGCGAGTTTAGAAGTCTAACTCCTAAAGAGCTTGAGGAGCTAAAGAAGCTCGTCGGCCTAAGGTAAACTACTCCCTGTGCCAGTTGTCTCCAACTTCCTCAAGAACTTCAAACTCCTTAACGAATCCTTCCTCTTTTAAGTAGTTAACGGCCTTAAGGGCATCCTCGTAAAAGTCGGGAGCTACCCAGAGCTCTATCAGTCCCTTTTTCCTATCCCTTGTCCTAACTGTCGCAACCTCGTGATACCACTCAAAAATGGCATTAATAAAGGCAATGTCCTTTACATCCACCTTGCAGAGAAGGTTCCTTCCCTTCATAAGTGGTTTCACGTTAACCTCCTGACTCCAAGATTATTGCCAATGAGTTATACTACACCTTAGAAAGCACAGAGGAGGTAAGTTAATTGAAACAGGAAACTCTTGTTAAGGAGCTCCAAAAGCTCGTCGGAAAGGAAAAAGTAAAAGGTTCAATAGATTGGAGACTTTCTTACGCCTACGATGGAACGCCTACCGGATACAAGGGAATTCCCGACGCAGTCGTCTTTCCAGAAAACACAGAGGACGTTGCGAAAATCTTGAGCTTTGCCAACGAAAACAGGATTCCCGTATACCCCCGCGGAGCAGGCTCAGGACTCACGGGAGGCTCTGCTCCCCTACAAGGGGGAATTGTTGTCTCAACAGAAAAGATGAACAGGATAATTGAAATAGACGAGGCTAATTTAGCCGTTCTAACAGAGCCGGGAGTTGTAACTTACGACCTCCAGAAGGAAGTTGAGAAGAGGGGGCTATTCTATCCACCAGACCCTTCAAGCTACAAGTTCTCAACAATTGGCGGCAACATAGCCGAAAACGCTGGAGGCCCAAGGTGCGTTAAATATGGAGTTACAAAGGACTACGTAATGCAACTTGAGGTAGTATTTGCAGACGGAACTGTTGCAAACCTCGGCTCAAAGGCCGTTAAGTCTGTCGCCGGCTACAACCTGAAAGACCTGATAGTAGGTTCGGAAGGAACCTTAGCCTTTATCACAAAGGCTTACCTAAAACTGATACCTGCTCCCGAAGCTGTAAGAACGGCTATGGCCATATTCCCGAAGGTTGAGCAGGCTGCTCAGGCCGTTGCCGACATGTTTAAAGTAAAGGTAATACCTACTGCCTGCGAATTCCTTGACAAAAATTCAATAGTTGCCGTTGAAAACTATGCAAAAATTGGTCTTCCTACCCACGCAGAAGGCCTTCTCATCATAGAAGTTGACGGCTACGAGGCAATTGTTGATGAGCTGATACATAGAGCTATTGATGTATGCAAAAAGGCTGGTGCAATAGAAGTTAAAATCGCCTCTGACCCGAAAGAAAGAGAGGCCATTTGGAACGCAAGGAGAGCAGTTTCTCCGGCTATTGTTCAGCTAAAGCCAAAGAAAATAAACGAGGACGTCGTTGTCCCCAGAAGCAGAATCCCCGAACTGATTAAAAATGTTTACAAAATTGCCGATAAGTATAACCTGATGGTTGTAAACTTCGGTCATGCAGGAGACGGGAACATTCACGTGAACTTTATGTATGAGCCACACGAGGAAGATAGAGTAAAAGAAGCTGTAAGGGAAGTCTTTCTACTTACTTTAGAGCTTGAAGGCTCTGTCTCTGGAGAGCATGGAATAGGCTGGATGAAGAAGGAATTCCTTCCTCTGGAAGTAAAAGACGCTCTGGAAAAGATGAAGGCAGTGAAGAGAGCTCTTGACCCCAACAACATACTAAACCCGGGAAAAATCTTTGACCTTTAAAAATGTTAGAATGAAATTCAAGATACTCGGGGTGGAGAAGAAGTAGATGGATATAGCAACCCTGATAGGTATCGGCGGTGCGTTTCTACTCATCATCATATCAATCGTCATAGGTGGAAGTCCCGGAGCGTTCATCAACATTCCATCCCTCCTCATTACCGTCGGCGGCGGTATCTCAGCGGGAATGGCAGGATTCCCGCTGGGAGAGTTCATAAATGGCTTTAAAGCCATACTAAAAGCCATCAATCCCGGACTTCCAAACCCAATTGAAACGATAGACTTTCTAACAGACATAGCCAAGAAAGCGAGGAAAGAGGGAATCCTTGCCCTTGAAGCCGATATTGACAACTTCTACGGTAGAGACCCCTTCTTAGGCGACATTATGAGGATGCTAATTGACGGCCTTGAGATAGAGGAGATAAAGAGTACAGCCGAAAGCGCTATGGCACAGATAGACCAGAAGCTCTCAACGGAAGTAGCTGTGTGGGAGTCCCTCGGAGACCTGTTCCCCGCCTTTGGAATGATTGGAACTCTTATTGGACTGATTCAGATGCTTCAGAACCTCTCCGACCCATCAGCCTTAGGTCCCGGAATGGCCGTAGCTATGATTACAACCCTCTACGGTGCTATCCTCGCAAACGCCCTCTGTATTCCAGTATCAAAGAAGCTTAAGTACTACAAAGATGTGAGACTCCTATACTTAGAAGCTTACTTACTCACCGCAGAAGCAATAGAAAAAGGTATCAACCCCAACATACTAAAACAGAAGTTAGCAGGACTGCTCGGCGTTGAAATTAAAGAGGGTTAATGGATGGCAAGAAGAAAGAAGGAGGAGTGTAAAGCTCCTCCGGCATGGCTTACAAGTTTCGGCGACCTAATGTCCCTCCTTTTAACTTTCTTCATCCTCCTTTACTCCATGAGCACCATCTCCCTTGAGAAGTTCTACCAAGCAATAAAAGGAATAGTTGAAGCTTTCGGAGGTCATTACGTTATCCATGAAGAAAGGGTAATTCAGGGCAGAAAAGTACCTATACAATTTCCCGATATGTATCCCAAGCTTAAGTCCAGAAAGGCCATAGAAGAAAAACTCCACGAAATAAGGAAAATGTTACAGAGGATGGGAATTAACTCAGAAGTAGCAAAGTATGGGACAAGCATTAGACTAAGGATAAATACTGACAAGCTCTTCCCATCTGGAAGTGACAAACCTTACCGAGAAGCCATCCCTCTAATAATGGAAATCTGCAAAAAGCTTAAAGAGTTTGACCTTCCAATAACTATAGAAGGGCATACAGACAACAGACCAATAAGGTCAAAGAGGTTTCCATCAAACTGGGAGCTCTCCGCAGCGCGGGCTACTTCCGTTCTAAGACTCTTCATTCAGTGCGGGTACAATCCCAAAAAACTCTCAGCAGCCGGATGTGGCCCTTATAGACCAATAGCTTCTAACGATACACCAGAAGGTAGAGCCAAAAACAGAAGGATAGAGGTAATCATTCACCTGCCGATGTAACGGAAAGGAGAAATGGCAAGAAGGAAAAAAGAGGAGTGTAAAAAAGCTCCAGCGTGGCTCACAAGTTTTAGTGATTTGATGTCCCTGCTACTGACCTTCTTTATTCTCCTGTATTCCATGAGTACGCTTGACATAACTCAAGCTATTAAGTTCCTTTCCTACTTCCAAGGAGAGAAAGCCAAGACCTTTGAAAAGCTTTCGGTAGTCAAACCGATAAGGATATACACCACAGACATTGCAAAGAAAATAAAGAAGATAATTCAAAGGATTCTCCCCGTTCACGGTTATCAAATCGTCGTCACAGAAGAGTATATCCTCGTCCGCCTCTTTAACAAAGTTCTATTCAAACCAAACTCATTTAAGCTCACCCCAGAGGCCAAGAAGGCATTAGCCAAGTTAGCAGAGGTCATAAAGGGACTTCCCGGAAACTACAGGGTAAGGATAGAAGGGCACACAGGGAAGGATGAGCCGGAAAAGCCTATACCCGGCATTCAGGACGACTGGGACCTCTCAATTAGAAGGGCAACAGCTGTCGCAAAATACCTCGCATCCAGAGGTGTAGACCCTTCAAGGCTTGAAGCCGTCGGGTACGGGAACACGAGGCCACTCTACACTTGGAGGAATCCTATACTACAGGCAAGAAACAGGCGCGTTGAGATATACATAGAGGTTGCTAAACCGAAGGAAGAAAAAAAGGTTGAAGTTCAGAAAAAGGAAAAGCCCCCAACACGGGGGAAAGGGAGCTAAGGAGAGAGCTCCCTAAGGTAAAACCTGACGTTCAAGCCATCTACCGGCGTAAGGTCAACTTCCTCGTAAGGTTTGTAGAGGTAATTAAGCCTACTGCCATGCTGCGGAGGATTAAGGAGAATGTCCCTTCCCCTCGTTATCCCTATCCGTTTATCACACAGGTGTCCAAAGAAGTACTCCCTCTTTTCCGGGTGCTTTGCAGCCTCTGAGGCGTCTATACCGTAAGTGTAACCGTCAGGGAATGCAAGAACCCAGCAGTGGTATCCCTTTACCTCTCCATCACCGTTTACGGGAAGGCCTATCTCAAAGAGGGCTGGAATCCCAGAAGCCCTTGAAAGGGCTATGAAGAGAGAATGAAAATCGGTGCAGTTGCCCCTCTTTGCGTCGCAGGCCCAGATTGCATCGCCCCTTCCCCAGCCTTTTCCGGACTTATCGTACTTCATATTCGCTACAACATAATCGTAGATAGCCCTAAGCTTTTCAACTGCCGTTCTTTTCCCTGCCGTAACCTTTTTCGCCATTTTTTTAAACTTTTCAACAGGAACAAGCCTGTCCGATAGGTAGTATCTAAGGGGGACAGAAGAGGCTCTTTTAACCGGCTTTAGCTCATCCCTCTCTACAACCACCTCTACCCTAACCCTAACAGGCTCTTTCAGTCCTCCCTCCTTTCGGATGTAAAGAAACCTGTTGCCGTACTCCTCCTCTTCCTGCAAGAGGTAGGGGAAGGGAGATTCAACCTTAATGCTCTTTATCTTCTGCCAAGGGTTCTCGTAGGGGATGGGGACCCAAACCTCTATAAGCTTAGCATCCGGCTGCGGTTTAATATCTACCTCTTCAGTAAGCTGATACGTAGCTCCAAAGGCCTGAGAGGTAAACAGGAGTAGAGCTGCTAAAAGTAGCCTTCTCATTTTTCACCTCTAAAAGAGGAGCTGGAACTCCGTTACGAAGAGGTCGTTATCAACCTCCTCTCCGTGTCTTTCGTTTGCAAAGATGTAGGCAGACCTTATAGCTGCCTGCCAACCGTTAATTAGGTAGTAAAAGCCAAGGGAGGTGTAGTCAACGTCGTACTTGTCATCAACGTCGTCGTTCGGGTCAAGCCAAGAGTAACGGCCAACGAGGTGAAGTCCCTTAACGGAAGGAAGTGCGTAGTCTGCCTGAAGGTAGTAGCCCTTAGCGTCTCCAAGCTGAACGCTACTGCCAGAACTGTCCACAGCATCCTGCGGATTGTCGTAGAGGAAGCCTCCCTCTAAGGAGAGTCCAAAGGACCTTAGGTCAAGCCTCGTTTCTACGTCTAAGAGGCGTCTCTCCACAGAAACGGCATCGTACTTTGTGTATATGAGCTTGGAGTAAGCGTCCGTTCCCACCTCATAACCAACTCTTACTCTCCACCTGAGACTTTCATTGTCAACTGGTGTAACATCGGCTGAAAAGACGTATGCGTATTTTTTATCGCTGTTATAAATCTTATCGCTACTCCAACCTTCTCCGTTGAGGACAGAGGCGGAAAGTTTCAGGGCTCGTGAAACTTTCCAAGTGGCTTCTAAACCCACGTCCCTCCAGACCGGCGCTATCTTGTTAACCGCTACTGGCCTTTCTGGGAACCAGAGCTCCGTCCCCGACTTTAGGTAAGACATAGAAAGCGGAACTTTAAACTGTCCCATCTTTATAGACAGGGGAATTGAGTCAAAGGAGTACTTAACGTAAGCATCCCAGAGCTCTACTTGGCTACCCCTATCGGCCCTCAGGTGAATCATATAGGAAACGTTATCGTTTAACTTCCCGTGAAACCTAACCCGTGCTTTTCTCACCGTAAAGCCGTTACCGGGGTCGCCGTAAATTGACTTTCCTCCAGACTCGTCAATGTCGGCAGTCTGTGAAAACCTAAAAAGAACCCTTCCGGTTACTTTGAGTTTTTTGGTTTTCTTCCTTGCAGCTATCAGGGTAGAGCCCTTTTCCTCAAGGAGCTCCCTGAGCCTTTTATTCTCTACCTCAAGCTTTTTAAGTTTTGCTTCTAGCTCCTGTAGCTTTTGAAGTATCTCCTGATTGGTGATTTCTGCAGAAGAAGCCGTAGAAACTGTTAGCACCGCGATACTTAGAGCAGTAAGTAACTTCCTCATGGCGCCTCCAGCCTTACTTTACTTTTTCTATCCTCACCCTCGTACTGCTAAAGTCCGGAATTCCAGCTATAGGCTCAACCAACGGAAGGTTGTAAAGTCCCTCATCAAGCCTTGTTAGAAGGTTCATTGTAACACCTAAGCCCCTTCTCGGGTCAACCTTAGTGTAGTTACCGTCAGTTACCTTATCACCCCCGAGGAAGACTTTTTTAGCGTTCTCAACGTAAACGGGAGATGCACCGTGCTGCCAGTGACCAAAATGGTGGGAGTAAGCAACTGTCCCCGGACGGACAAGTTCTGTAAGCTTGAGTGTAGTAATAACCCCTTCTGGGTTTGACCTTGAGTAAACCCTTACCCTGTCTCCATCTTTTAGGCCAAGCCTCTCGGCGTCCAGAGGGTTCATCTTAAGTTGGAAATCGGGCTCATAGACGAGAGCTTGGTTGTAACATATCGTCCTTGACTGAGTATGGAGAGCAGACTTATAGGTGATCACGGTGAAAGGATATTCCTTGTCAATCTCTTCAATTAACTTTCCAAAGTAATCGGTTGATGGATAGTAGCGGAGAGTTCCCCAGAGTTTTTCGCCGGTTAAACTGTTACGGCTTGTTCCGAGCTTTTCGTTCCAGATAAACACCTTTGGAATTCCAAAGCTGAAGTTACCCCTCTCATCAAACACAGAATCCGTAGGTCTAAAGACTCCACCCCTAACAAGGACCGTACAGACTTTCTTCCACTCTCCCTGTGAGAGGATGTTTTTGTGCTTTGCAACGGGGTAGTTTTCCTCAACAAAGGCCACTTCCTCAGGAGGAGCATCCTTTACCTTTGCATTAAAGGCAAGGTTTGCAATTCCACGTAAGTAGTAGTCCTCAGCCCTTACAAGGGGATAGAGCTTTCCGTCCTTACCCGGTATAGCTTTCTCACCGTAACCGGGAAGCTTTAAGTGCCTTGCAACGTCTATGAGGAAGGTCTCAAGGCAGAAGGGCCTACCGTCCTTTGTTTTTCCTACCAACGGCTCAAGAACAGGAGTCCTTACAGCAGTGAACTGACAGCCGGGTGCGTGGGGCGTTAAGAAGCCGTAGTGACCCTCAAGGTAGATAACATCGGGAACGATGTAGTCGGCATAGACGTTCGTCTCGTTTATCGTCGTGTCTATGGAGATAAAAAGGGGAACTTTTGTATGGTCCTTTACCGTCTCTATGAAACGCCTTCCTCCGGGCATACTGTAGATGAAGTCTGAAAAGTAGGCAATGAGAACCTTTATCGGGTAGGGGTACTTCCGGTCTATACCGGAGATTGCAGAAACTGAGAGGCCACCCTTTGTGAAGGGAAACCACGGAAGCTTAGAGGGGTAACCCTTCTTTTTAAACTCGGTTGTATCCTCGTAACGGGCTTTCTCCCTTGAGATTTTCACCCCCTTAGGTTTTTTCATGCCGGGGAAGTTCTTAAGGTCGTAAAGGCCGGTTCTCCACTTTGCCGCACCTTTACCACGGCAGAGGTAGCCGCCTTTCCTGTTTATGTTTCCAACGAGGACGTTGAGCATAGAAAGGGCATAGCTTGCGTAAGTTCCACCAACGTAGTTTCCACCTCCGTGGTAGGCAAAGGCAACGGCGTAAGGAGCGTGTTCCCAGAATTCTTTTGCAATCTTCTTAATCTTCTCTTCAGGTATTCCGCTCTCCTTAGCGTAAAAGGAAAGGGAATGCTCCATAACGCTTTCCTTCATTAGGAGGAAGGCGGTTTTTACCTTAAGGCCGTTTATTTCTCCCTCCCACTCTAAGAGTCCCTCCTTAGCAGAGCTTGCAGGGACTAGTCTTTTTGTTTCAGGGTCTACGACAACTTCGTCTTCAGGGTTGCCATTAAGTCCAGAAAGGTCCTTCACCCTTAAGAACCTTCCCTCATCAACTACAACAAGGTGAGTGGCGTTGGTGTAGACGTTCCTTCCCTTCTTTTCAGCAACGGACTTATTGGGGATTGAGAGGAAGTCTTTGTCGTACCAGCCCTTTTCAAGCATTACTCTAATAAGCCCCATTGCGAGAGCTCCGTCCTTTGTAGGTCTAACGGGAAGCCAGTCGTGGGCGTGGGCTATTGCCTTTGGAGCTCTCGGGTCAACGAGAACGAGCTTTAGTTCGCCGGAGGCTATCCTCCTCGCAATTATTGCTCCTGAGGTGTTAACTCCCGGTTGCTGGGCTGAGTAGATGTTAGAGCCGAAAACGAGCATGTACTTACAGTTCCAGTAGTCGGCCTTAAACTCAACCTGCTTACCGTCAGAGAGGGCGTAGTTACCCATCCTAAAGCCGATGCCACATATATCGGTGTGGCCTATGTAGTTCTTTGAGCCGATAGCGTTAAAGACCCACCTCTTTATAAAGTGGCTTCTTCCTCCCTGAGAGCGCCCCGTAAACCAGACGAGCTGGTTGCGCTTTGGGCCGAGTTCCGGAGCTCCCGGGTCTACCGGCTCGTCAGAGAGAACGTCCTTTATCCCGGGGTAGTATCTGTCGTCCCCTATCTCCTTAAAGAGGTAACCTCCCTCTGAAACTTCCCTTATCAGCTGTTCCCAGCTTATAGGCTTAAACTTGCCCTCTCCTCTCTTGCCGATTCTCTTTAAGGGTTGAGTTATCCTGTAGGGGTTGTAGAGGTAGTCGTTATCCATCTGGGGCTTTGCACAGGTAGTTGCCGAGAACTCAAAGCTCTCCTTTAAAGGAGTCTCGTAGGGTATCTCCTTTCCTCCCCGGTTGTAGGGGTGGTAGGGATTTCCATCTACCTGAACGAGCCTGTTACCCTTTACGGTAACCCTTAGGCCACACCTTGCGTTACAGGCAAGACAAACAGTATTGACTATCCTCTCCCCTTCCGGTTTCTTAGTCTCCGGATAGAGGTAAGGATTAGAAGGTGCTGTTTTGTTTAGGAGCTCCGCCTGCTGGTGTTTTAGGAGGAGACGGGAAAGCTCTAGACGCGCCTTTAAGAGCTCTGCCAGCGCCCCCTTTGGATTCAGAATATTTCCAAAGACGAGAGCTCCAGAGGGACAGACGGCCACGCACCTTGGAACATCGCCCCTTTTGACTACCCTGTCAAAACAGAAGTTGCACTTAACTGCTTTTCCATCTTTCCTCAAAGATATTGCCCCAAAGGGACACGCCGAAAGACACTTCTCACAGCCCGTACATTTCTCTTCATCTATGGTGACTACTCCACCCTTCCTAACAGATATCGCCCCGAAAGGACAGGACAAGACGCAGGGGTGGTCAAGACACTCCCTACAGATATCCTGCTGGTGGAAAGTTATTTTTGCCTTAGGGAACCTTCCAACTTCTCTCTCCCCTATCCTGAAAAGTAGAACTTCCGGGGAATCCTCAAGGCCGTGCTCAAGCTGACAGGCGGCCATACAGGCCTTACAGCCCATACACTTTGACTGGTCAAAAATCAGAACCGGCCTAAAAGCCTGTTTAGCACCGGCTGTCTTTAAATCAAAGAGCTCTCCAACCAAAAGGGTAAAACCGGCAAGTTTTAAAAACTCCCTCCTATCCATAGCTTACAACCTCATCAGAATAGTAGTAAAACAGATTGGGTTAGAATTCTAAAAAATTATTAAGCGTATAGAAAATCTCAATAAAAAAATTCTTTCAGATAGAACTTCTTTAAAAGTCAGAAGGAAGAAACAGTTTTGGTAGAATTTGAAACAAAATAAAAAATGAGGAGAGAACAATGAGAAAAGGACTGGCATTCCTTACAGCCTTAATAGCAACATCTACAGTTCTTGTTTCCTGCGGAAAGGAAGAGACGGCACAGAAAACGGAAACAAAAGTAGAGAATAAAGCTCCAAAACCCCTTTCCGAACTCGCACAGGAAGGTAAAAGCCATCCATCAGCAGAAACACTCCCAGAAGGACACCCGCCTATTGACATGATGCCACCTAACCATCCTCCACTAAACGCAGAGCATGACGTTGCAGCTATCCACTCCGGTAAAAACCTAACAAAGTTCACCAAACCAATTAACATACCGGAAGAGGTTCAAAAGACTTGGAAGTATGCAACGGTTGATATTGTTGACAGAACGACAGGTAAGGTTGTAAAAGAAGAGAAGGTAGTCAAGGGAGCTACTATTAAGTTCAACGGCCTTGAGATAAAGGTCCTCTACATAGTTCCTCACTTAGTCCTTGACGAAGGTTACACGTCCGCCTCAAACGAACCAAACAACCCAGCAATCTTAGTAGAAGTAAAGGAAAACGGAAACGTTATTTATGCAGGTCCTATCTACCAGAAATTCCCCGCTATGTACAACATCAACCATCCTAAGTACATACTCCGCCTAAAAGAAATACAGAAAGGTTAAGGTTTAAAAACTCCCTCCGTGAATTTAAATTAAGAAGTAAGAACCTCACGGAGGGAGTTACCATGCCTGTAAAAGACCTTATCCAGCGGAAAGTCGTAACAATAGAGCCAGAAGATACCGTAATGCTTGCCGCTCAAAGAATGAGAGACAAAATGGTAGGTAGCCTCGTCGTTCTTGACGGGGACAAGCCCGCAGGCATTATTACTGACCGAGACATTGCTATAAGGGTAGTTGGAGCCGGTAAGGATCCTACAACCCAAGTTAGAGAAGTAATGACAAAAGACCCGATAACCATAAGGGATGACGCCAGCTTTTTTGACCTTACAAAAGCGTTTCGCGATGCGGCTGTCAGGAGGTTGATAGTTGTTGACAAAGAGGGTAAGCTTGTAGGGCTAATTTCTATTGACGACGTCCTTGAACTCCTAACTACAGAGTTTGCAAACCTCATCACAGCAATAAGGGGTTAGTCAGAGTAGATGAACATAAGGGTAGAAACAGAAGCCTTTGAGGGTCCCCTTGACCTGCTGGTCTACCTGATAAAGAAGAGGGAAGTGAGCATTTACGATATTCCCATTGCCGAAATTACTGAGGAGTTCCTAAACTACATTTACACAATGCAGGAGCTCAACATTCCTCTTGCCTCCGAGTTTCTCCTTATGGCTGCAACCCTTGCAAGGATAAAGTCGGAGTACCTGATTCCAAGAGAGAATAGTGAAGACCCCCGTAAGGAACTCGTACAGATAATAGAGGAGTACTTAAAATCAAAAAAGGCTGCTAAGGAGCTTGAAAAGTTAGAGGACGAAGCCCTTAAGTTCTACCCCCACGACCCGTCTGAGCTCATCTTCCAGTTTCAGGATAAGGTAAAAATCGCCAATACAGCTGAGGATTTACAGAGAGCTCTCCAGAACATCCTCCTTAAAAACCAACCAACAAAAATCAAAATAGGTATAAAGCTTTCTGGAGAGTCCTTTAAGATTCCCGACAAGATGGAAGAAATTAGGCATTTAATGAAGGATAAGTACTTAGTACCCTTTTCTGAGCTCGTCAGGAAAAGTTCCTGTAGGTTAGAAATTATCACCTACTTTCTGGCAATCCTTGAACTATCAAAACTGGGGGAGATTTCTACATTTACAGACGGGGAGGAAATTTTTATATCCAAAGTCTTTAGGCTCTCTCCCAAAAGAGAGGTAAAGGTAATAGTTGGACAATAGAGAGGGCTGGAAGAACCAGCCCTAAAGTCCTTAAACGTCCTGAATAGCTCCCTTTGAAGCAGATGTAACGAGTTTTGCGTACTTCCTGAGGAGTTTTGAGCGAATTTCCTTCTGCTTAGGCTTAAAGTTCTTGAGTCTTTCCTGAAGTTCTTCCTCAGAAATTAGAAGCTCAAGCTTTCTCTCAGGGATGTTTATGTGAATCTTGTCTCCGTCCTTCACAACCCCTATAGGGCCACCTTCTGCAGCTTCAGGAGATATGTGCCCTATACAGGGGCCGTGAGTTCCACCGGAGAAGCGTCCATCTGTAATGAGGGCAACAGACTCTCCAAGCCCCATTCCCATAACGGCTGCCGTAACGGCGAGCATTTCCCTCATCCCGGGGCCACCCTTTGGCCCTTCGTAGCGGATAACGATAACGTCACCGGGCTTTATCTGGCCATTCATAACGGCCTTCATTGCGTCCTCTTCACAGTCAAAGACCTTAGCCGTTCCCGTAAAGACCTTCATCTTGTCTGAAACTGCCCCTTGCTTAACGACAGCTCCTTCAGGTGCGAGGTTACCGTAAAGGATTGCAAGGCCTCCTTCAGCGCTATAGGGGTTATCTACAGGCCTTATTACGTCCTCGTCCCATATCCTCGCAGAGGCAGCTATCTGCTTTATGTCAACTCCAAGGACGGTAGGGTTGCTCTCCAAGCTGTCGTAGAGCCTCTTTAAGACTCCGGGAATTCCACCGGCGTAGTGGAGGTCCTCCATTAAGTACTTACCCCCCGGCCTCATTGAGCAAATCTTGGGCGTCTGGCGTGAAAGCTCGTCAAAGAGCTTTATCTCAAAGGGAACGCCTGCCTCATGAGCAATTGCTGGAAGGTGAAGAACCGTGTTAGTAGAACCTCCAAGGGCAAGGTCAACCCTTATCGCGTTCCTGAAAGCTGCAGGAGTAAGAATATCCCTTGCCTTTATCCCCTTCTTAACAAGCTCAACAATCTTCTCTCCAGAAGCCTCGGCTATCCTCTTCTTCTCAGCCAGAGGTGCAGGAGAAGTTCCACAGAAGGGAAGCGACAGTCCGAGGGCCTCTGTCAAGCAGGCCATTGTGTTGGCCGTAAACATTCCCTGACAGGAACCGGAAGAGGGACACGCTGCAGCTTCAAGCTCTAAGAGCTCTTCCAAAGAGAGCTCCCCAGCCTTGTACCTTCCGATAGCCTCAAAGGTGTGGGTTACAAGGTCAAGCCTCTCTTTACCTCTCCTTCCTGCAAGCATAGGACCTGCCGTCACGACAATCGCAGGAATGTTAAGGCGGGCAACTCCCATGAGCATTCCGGGAGTTATCTTGTCGCAGGCCGTAAGGAGGACGACTCCGTCAAGACGGTGGGCAGTAACTACATCCTCAACGGCATCTGCAATCAGCTCCCTTAACGGAAGGGAGAACCTCATTCCCTCGTGTCCCATGGCAATACCGTCACAGACGGCAGGCACGCGAACAACAAAGGGAGTTCCTCCGGCAGCGGCTATACCTCTCTCTATGAACCTTTCAAGGGAGAACATATCGGCGTGGCCGGGAACAAGGTCGGTCCAGCTTGAGATGATACCTATAAGGGGTTTATCAATGTCCTTCCTCTGGAGGCCTGTAGCCATCATGAGAGCTCTGGCAGGAAGCTTCTCAAACTCCCTGAGGACATCACTTCTCATTCTCAGCTTCCTCCTTTGCCTTTTTCATAAGTAACATCATCTCATCCCTTAAGCGAAGCCTCTCCTTCTTTAACCTTTCAAGTTCTAACTCCTCCTTGGGAGAGAGAACAGCTCTCTTTTCCATCTTGTCTATAATGTCATCAAGCTCCTGATGTTTCTTCTCAAGAGTCTTAAAGTGGTGAAACTTCTCTCTTGCAAGTGCTTTCAGGTTCTCGTCCCTAAGCATACTTCCCTCCTCAAAAGGTTTTTAAGAGTAAAAGGGCATCCTCTCCACTGTAATACTCTTTCCTGACACCTACTCTCTTAAAACCAAAACTTTCATAGAGCTTGATAGCCGGAATATTTGACTTTCTCACCTCTAAGAAAACCTCCTCTACCCCCTCCTCCCTAAGGATATCAAGGAGCTTTTTAAGGAGCTCCTTCCCAACTCCTCTCCTTCTAAAAGCAGGCAGGACAGCAATTCTGTTAACGTCACAGGTCTTTCCCACAACCCAAGCTATCAGGTAACCGACAACCCTACCTGAGCTCTCTGCAACTATGAAACGGCTAAAAGGTAAAACAGCTTCTTTTAAAAAGCTCTTTTTACTCCAAGCATTGCTAAAAGACTCTCTCTCTATTTTAAGTATATCAGGCAAATCCTCTTCTCTAAACTCTCTTACAAGAAGGTTTTGCATCGTGGTCTCTTACGTAGTTGAACCTTAAAGGCTCAAGCTGACTCTCTGGAACACTTAAAAGCCTCGCAGCAAGTGGAGTTAAGTCTTTAAGACACCTAAACCTCTTGAAGATACTCTGCGGTATCTCCCCCCTGTAAACTACTAAAGGCTCCCCAAGACGCCCAAGGCGCTCAAGGAGCTCCTCCTCCCCTATATCAAGGAGCTCTTCCCCTATAAGGGTATAGAACCGTTTTCTCCTTCCCGGAATAACGGGAACTACCAGAAATCCAAGGGATTCAAAGCCGGCCACCATAGCTTTAAGGGTGGAAGTGGAGAAAACAGGAACTCCACAGCACTTAAAGGCTTTTCCAACCGTTACAGAGAGCCTAACACCTGTAAAGGAGCCGGGACCTGAAGTAACAATAACTCTCTCTACGTCCCTTTTGGAAAGGTTTGTAGCCTCCAAACATCTGTCTATTTCAACAAAAACTCTCTCTGCGTGTTTCTTAGGAATACTCCATGAAACCACTGAAAGGAGCTCTTCATTAACTCCTACTGCAACGCTCCCTTCCGGTAAAGAAAGGTCAACAGCAACAGTAACCATCTTCCTCTCACGCCGTCTTCATTACTCTTACAAGGACAGGTTTACCCCTCTCATCAACGTCAAGTATCTCTATCTTGACGTTAGCAATGTCAATCATCTTCCTCTTCTTGAGAACTATCCCCCTCTCCTCAGCAATTCTTTCTATCAAGTCAACTAAGTACTTATCCTCCTCAAAGGGTATGTGAACGTCAAGCATCTCGTTGAGGGATTCAATCGTGATGTAAGGGTCAATAATAACAGCAGTTCCGGGTGGAATGCTCTTAAGGGTGAGGAACTTCCTTATGAAGAAGAGAATGAGAAGTGAAATCGTCCCAAGGAGGACATCCCTAAAGTTGTGACCTGCAATGATAATTTCCCTTGCTATAGCTATGAGTAGAACGTCAAAGACAATCCTCGGCTGATGTTTGATAAGCATGATAATCAGCTCAACGACAATAACGAACATAAGGAGCGGGGAGATAATCTCTTTAAGGCTCTTAGTAGCGTCCTTGATGTGGTCGGCAAAGATTACTTCCTCTAAGTGGAAAAGGTTGGGGGACATCAGTAAAAACTCAACGAAAAGGATGAAGGAAATGAGGAGCAGAGAAACTGTTATAGCGACAAGAAAGAACTCCGTTATCCTCGTCAACATGTGTTCTACTCTCTTAAGAAACATCACCCAAGACCTCCAAGGTACCACTCAAGGAGTTTATTGCCGTAAATAACAGTTACATAACCTCCAACTGAAAGGAATGGTCCAAAAGGTATTGCCACACGAAAGTTTTTACCCTTTAAGAGAATATACCCGATGCCGACGAGAGCTCCAACAAAGGAGGCGATAAAGAGTGCAAGAAGCACCTTTTGCCAGCCGATAAAAGCCCCTATCAGGGCCATTATGTTGGCGTCTCCGTATCCCATACCCTCTTTACCGGTAAAAATGGCGTAGGTCTCTATGATAAAGAGTATCAAACCAGCCCCAAAGGAAGCTCCCAAGACAGAGTCCTTAAAGCTAACCTCTAGAACTAAGGGAGAGAACAGAATCCCTGCAAGCATAGCAAAATAGCATAGCTTAACGGGAACGAGCATCGTATCAAGGTCTATAAAGGAGATTACTATGAGGACGTACGTAAGAATCAGGTAGTAGAAAGCAGAAATAGAGAGTCCAAACTTCCAGAGGATTACTACGGTTAAGAAAGCCGTTAGGAGTTCCACCACAGGATACCTTAGAGATATCCTCTCCCCACAGTGCCTACACCTACCCCTTAGCAGAAGGTAACTGATAACGGGAATGTTGTCGTACCACTTTATCCTTTCCCCACAGGAGGGACAGGAAGAGGGAGGAGATACGATAGATTTTCCCTTGGGAATACGGTATATGCAGACGTTGAGAAAGCTACCGACGAGAAGTCCAAAGATAAAGGCTACAAGGTACTCCATTTAGTGAATCTCTCCGGGAGCGTTCTTTATAAATCTTACCATCCCTCTCAAGAACTCTCTCCACTCCTCAACGGCCTTTGGAAACTCACTTCTTAGAACCTCAAGGGCTTCCTCTTCCCTTCCCTCGTACATAAGATCATCAAGCCTAAAGACGGTGTCCTCAAGGCGCGCTATGGCCTCGTCAATGCCGTCATATATCGGCAGTATCCTTGAGCCGGTCTCAACGACCTTCACCGTCCAGTCAAGGGAGTCAAGGAGGTTGTGAAGGTAAAGCTTTGCAAGCTCCCCCTTTGTATCCCAGTCCTTAACTATTCTGTCTATTGAAGCAATCATCGCGTCAAGGGCTGCAAGGGCAAGCTCTATCTGCTTCCTCACCATGTTCATAGAGGGCTCTGTGACGATGTTAATCTCAGAAAGGTCCTTTACCTCATCAACCTTTGTTGGGTGGAGAACTTCCCCGTCCTTTTCAACGTACTTTATTGAGCGCTCCGGAAAGAGGTAACGGTACTCTATGAGCCTTAGGAGTGAAGAGGTTGAACCTATATCTGTATTGCTGAGCTCAACCTCCTGTAGCTTCCCATCTATCCTTACCTTCATTCTCTTCCTGTCCCCTGACGCTCTCAAACAGCACCTCCAGTGCCTCTTCTTTTGAGAGCTCCAAAGCCTTCCGTCTCCCAACAAATAAGGAAGCCAGAAAACGAAGAAGCTTCAAATTACCCAGAGGAAATTTAATCTTTTCTACTATCTTAACAATTGCGTTAAACTCCCTCTCCAAGCTACTGAGGCTCTCATACCTATAGGAGAGAGCTTCTTTTAGGGCCTCAAGGGTGTAGGCGTCTCCTTCCCTGATTGCGTTAATCAGGGGCACTTCACTGTGGAACTTCATGAGCTTTCCTGCCAAGGCGAGAGCGTTACCCCTCATGTAGCCAAGACCCTCTATAGAGCCAAGGAGGGAAAACTCGTAAGGGATGCCACTTCTTACCATCATCGCTATCCTGTGGACAGTCTCAAAGTCAAAGACGTTGAGCTTACACAGGAGTTGTGCAAGGAGAGAGCTCTCCGTAGGAAGGGTTGAGAGCTCCCCCGGTGGCCTTGCAACGTTCTTACAGGGGAAGAAACCACCAGAGGCGTAAAAGGCAAGGACTTCTGAGTTGTCCTTCACCTTAATTCCCGTAACCTCCTCCAAAAAGGAGGAAATCTTCTTGGCCTCCCTGTAAAAGCCTTCCCCAGCAAAGAGGGCAACAGCGGAGGGGTAAAACTCCTTCCGAAGGAGAGGACGGACGACGAAGGAGTAAAGGAGGGTCCTTTCATCGCCAAGAGCTCCCCTCACCCTCTCCAGCCTTTCTGTAAACTCCAAAAAGCAGAAAGGGGACACAAAGGAAGATACGAGGATACGGGTAAGTGGCGTAGGTTTCCCGCTATCTATAAATCCCAGAGCCTCAAGCTCAGAAACTATCTCCTCAACCTCTTTAATGAGGAGGGGATTTTTCTTGAGGCTAAACATTGACGTAACGGCTTCCCTCCAGCTCTTACCGTACCTTATTAAGGGGCCAAGAACCATAAGGCTTAAGAAGGACTTTCTCCTGTTGGGACAGGAAACGGCATTCCTATTCTCTATTCCAGAGGAGAGGGCTGTCTCAAAGGGCATATTGAGCTCTTCCTCAAGGGCCTTCTCTAAGGCATCTTCCTTTGCACCGGTTACAACGATGTAGGAGTAGCCCTTCTCTGAAAGTCCAAAGCGCCCTGCCCTCCCCTCCATCTGAAGAACCGTAAGGAGGTCGGGGAAGAACCTGTAGCGGTAGGTAAAGCGGTCAAAGCTCCCCCTAACCAAAATTACAACGCTGTCGGCAGGCAGGTTAACACCGTAGGCAAGGGTCTGGGTTGCGTAAAGGCGGTTAAGGTCTCCCTCCTTAAACTCGTCCTCTATGGCTTCCCTCTCTGCTTGAGGAACGTCTGCGTTGTGGAAGGCAACCTTTTCCCCTTCTTTCTCCTCAACTCCAAAGGGTAGAGTCTCGTTAACTACCCTTTTTCCGTAGAGGGCATTTTCAACCCTTAACGCTTGCCATCCAAGGTCTTTCCTCGGGACAAAGACTATCGTCTTGCCAGAAGGCTTTAGGTGCTCAAGGAGGGCAACGACTTTTTCCTCTGGGGAGCTCCCCGTAAGCTTTACCTTCCTCAAGAGCTTTGACATGTTAAAAACCTTCCTCTCCAAGGGAACGGGACGCCACTCAGACTCTATGAGGAGCTCTGCCTCCATCCACTTGGCAAGGTCAAGGGCTCCCGGAATCGTCGCAGAGAGGGCAAGAAGGGGAATTCCCTCCTCAAGGCAGTAGCTCACTATCTCCTCTATCCCTGCTCCCCTTAAAGGGTCCCTAATCACGTGAACTTCATCAATAACTACCGCGCCGGCCTCCTCAAACCACTTAGCCCTGTTCCTCGCAGCAGAGAGCAAACTCTCATAGGTGCAGACAACTGCAGGCTGAACCACCTCGTCAAGCTCCTCAATCAGCTCCCCCGTTCTTATCCCAACAGAAGAGAAGAAAGGTCTAAACTCCTTAAACTTCTCCCTGATTAGCGAACGGGTGGGAGCTGTGTAGATAAAACGCCCCCTCTCCCTGTTCCTCATAGAGAAGAGGAGAGCAACAAGGGTTTTGCCTGAGCTGGTAGAGGAGGAAACAAGGGCGTTCCCTGAAGAGTAGTACCTGTAGAAAACCGTCTGAACCGGGTTTAAAAAGGTGTACTTAAAGGGGAGACCTTCTCTAACAACGTTTACAAGTTCCTCGCTCTTGAGCTCTCCATCAACAAAGAGCTCCACATGCCCACCGCTTTCATCAAAGATGCTTGATTCTAAAATTTTGATTATTTTCATTTTGAGTTAAAACTCCTAAATTGTTAAGTTAGCAGAAATCTACAACTTTTGGAGGTATGGATGCAAATCTACACCTTTAACTGCAAGGAGTGTGGTGCAGAGTTTGAGGAGGCCATCTACACGCCCCTGCAACTAATGGAGATAAAGTGCCCCTACTGTGGCTCTGAAAACGTTGAGGTAATTGACATTGCCAACTACTGCTCTCCCTTTGGCTGAGGTTAGCCTTCGGGGCGGTTCGCCCCTTCTGCTATAATCATTAATGACACAAGCAACCTATTACAGTTAGAGGTAAAAGTTGATAACTAAGATTGTAATTTTACTGGTTGTTGTAGGCATAATCTTCGGGTGGGACAAAGTAATAAACCTCTTTAAGGCTATCTTTCAGGCAAAAGAGGAATTTAAGAAAGGGTTAGAGGAAGAAGAGGAGGTAGCAGAAAAAAAGGAAGAGAGGAAGGAGGGAAAACCCATCATCAAGGTTATTAAATAACCAATCCTCCCAACGGAAAAGGACTCAAACATTTTCCGATATTTAACGAACACAAAATTTATGGTAGTATTGTTATAGGAATTTCAAACCTTACAAACGTGGGGAATACGTCATGGAGCTGAGAGGGGAATTTAAATCCATCACTGAAGTCTTAGACCTTCTCCAAATAATCAGCCTTGGTAAAAAGAGCGGAGAAGTAAACCTAAGGAGCTCAGAAGGTAGTTTAACAATCTACTTTCAGGACGGCAGAATAATAAGTTTTGACTCAAGTGTTCCGGTTCTCAGGAAGCTAAAGGAAAGAGTAAAAAAAGGAGAAATAAGCACGGATGAAGCTGCAAACTTTCTAATACACTACGTCTCTTTCTGGGACGACGGAAGGTTTGTATTTACAGAAAAACCCGTAAGCGTAGAGGCTATCGGAAGTGCGGATACACTGAACGTAATGATGGAATTCTCAAAGGAAGTTGACGAAACTCCTCCAAACGTTCAAAAACTTCTCAAAGAAAACGCCTACATGACATTAGCTCCCTCAATTGAGGACCAAATAACCTTAGACCCTCTTGAATGGAAGATTCTTGTAGAATTTATAAAGGGCAAAACCATCAGGGACGTGATTTTCTCCGTCTGTCCATCTTTTGGAGAGGGAGTTAAAAAAGTGGAAAGACTTTTGGAGATACAAGCTATTCAGGTTAGCGAGAAACCCCAAAGTCAAGAAACTGAAGCTTCCGTAGAAGAAAGGGTAGATGTATCTACTGTAGTGGTTCCTCCAGAGAAAATAGAACAGGTAAGAGAAATATTGACAGCTACAATGGGACCTATGGGAGAGTTCCTAATAGATGAAACACTTGAGGACCTTGACATATCCCAGCTTACTCCCGATGTCGTTCCCAACTTTATAGATACTCTTATCAACAAGATACCAGACTCCTGCTTAGTTGAAGGGGAAAGCTGTAAGGATAGACTGAGAGAAGAATTCAAGAGAATATTGACAGGAGGAGGAGATGAAGCTTAAAAACCTCAGTATCACTCACAAAATCTTCATAGTTTTCTTCGTCGTAGTTGCACTTTCAACTATTTCTTTCCTTCACATCCTTGACAAAACTTACGAGGTAAGCCTAATAAACCAAGGTAGAAGTATCGCCCAACAGATTCTGATTTTCCGTAAGTGGGCAGCAAGCTTTGGTGGAATTTGGACAAAGGATAAATACACACCCGAAATTGGCTACCTGATGGAATTTGAAACAAAAGAAGGTACAGCAAAAGCTTACAAAACAGGAGAAGCCCTTAAAAACTTTGGAGAAACCCACTTCTACCTTCACAACCCAGCCCTTGCGACAAGGGAGCTCTCCAACCTCTCAAAGATAGAGTACGGATGGACCTTTAGGGTAGTTTCCGACAGATACATGGCCCCTGAAAGTAAGCCAGACAAGTGGGAAGCTACAGCAATAAAGAAAATTAAAGAAAGAAAGAAGGACGAATACTGGAGCTGGGACGGAAACAAGTTCAGGTTCGCCAAGGCTATTAGGGTCAAGAAAGGATGCCTCAAATGTCACGGCAGCCCTGAACAAATTGACCCAGCTCTACTTAAAGCTATGAGGGCTAAATACGGTGATAACGTTGACAGAGCCATCAACTATAAAGAAGGTGACCTTAGAGGTATAATAAGCGTAACAATAGTACCTCCAAGCATTATAGCTACAGCCATATCCCTTGTTGATATGTGGAACATTGGAGCTCTCCTTCTGGCGTTCTTAGTCTTCTGGTTCTTCGCTAAGAATGAAATCATTAAACCGATTGAAAATATTACGAAAGCTGCCCACGATATTAGCTTGGGTAAACTTGACATTGACCTTGGAGTAAGAGGTCTTAAGGAAGATGAAGTAGCTGATGAGATTACAAAACTTGCAATTGCTATTGACAGGCTGAGGGCAAGTATCCAGATAGCAATGGAAAGACTCAGGAAGAAGAAGTAACTCCTCAACTGCACTGTAAACAGGTGGGCCGCCTTCGGGCGGCCTTTTTTATTTCATAAAATACCCCCATCAAAAGACAGCGGAGGTTAGCGTTGCCACTACCGTTCTTCAAAGAAAGGTTAGAACTCGTGAAAATAGGAAGAATAGTCTTTGAGGCCGGATTGACAGACAGCCACGGAGGAAACATCAGTATAAGGTGTGGCAACTACATAGTAATAAAGAAATCTGGGAAAATGCTCGGATACCTTACTCCAGAAGATTTCGTAGTCACAACCCTTGAAGAGAACGAGGAACTTGACCGTTTTGCATCCATAGAGCTAAAGGTTCACAGGGCCATATACAGAGAACTTCCGGAAGTAAAAGCCATCCTCCACGCCCATTCTCCCTACACCGTAGCTTGCTCCTTACTTTTTGACTCTATCGTTCCCATTGACTCAGAAGGGAAACTGCTACTTGGAGAAGTTCCTGTACTTTCTGCCCAAGAGGTTGTGTCTTCAGATGAGGTTGCTAAGAAAATACCGGAACTCCTAAAGACCTCTCCCGCAGCTATCATTAAGTCGCACGGTCCCTTCACCATTGGCAGGACACCTGAGGAAGCCTTGAAGTACCTCTCAGCTCTTGAAAACTCCTGTAAAATACTCTCTATCTTTAGAGCTCTAAACAAAAGGAGTTAAGCCTTGGAGTGGAACTTTAAAGAGATATGTATCGTAGGCCTTGGACTCATTGGAGGTTCATTCGCATTAAACCTCAAACTAAGAGGCTTCCCGGGGAAAATAACTGCTGTTGACATTAACCCAGAAGCTATAGAGAAAGGCATTGAGCTTGAAGTCATAGACTCAGGTAGCATAAAGCACTCCATAGCCGAAAGCGCAGACCTCATAGTCCTGTCTACTCCAGTTGGCGTTTACGAGGAGGTTCTTAAGCAGATAAAGCCTTTCATATCAAACAGGGCGATAGTCTCAGACCTTGGGAGCGTAAAGGGACACTTGGTCTATAGGTGTGAGGAAATCCTAAAAGGTATCGCTCCCTTTGTTGGAGGCCACCCTATAGCGGGTACGGAGAAGTCCGGCGTTGAAAACGTTGTAGAGAATCTCTTTGAAGGCGCAAAGTTCATCATTACCCCTACAGAGAACACAGACAGAGAAGCTATGGAAAAAATAGCCAACCTCTGGAGGAATCTCGGCTCAGAGATAGTCGTAATGGACCCTTACCACCACGACAGAGTCTTTGCCGCAGTTAGTCACCTACCCCACGTTGTCGCCTACTCTATCGTTGACGCCATAGATAAACTATCTAAGGAGCTCTCCACCAACCTTTTCCAGCTTACGGGGGGAGGTTTCAGGGACTTTACAAGGATAGCGATGAGTGACCCTGTTATGTGGAGGGACATCTGTATTGAAAATAGGGAAAACCTCCTAAGCGCCCTAAAAACTTTCAGGGAGTCAATAGAGAAAGTGGAAAAGCTTATAGAAAAGTCAGATGGAAACGGCCTTAAGAGCTTCTTTGAGAAGGCAAGGGAAAAACGGCGCTCGGTAAAGTAAGCCAAAAGTACGATGAACAAAAGCTTAATCCTATCTGCTGTCCTATCCTTAACTCTCCATCTTTTTGTTCTCTCCTTCCTTTTCCAGCAGGAAAGCTACAGAGCTCCCGTAAATCAAGAAAACAGCGTAACCCTAAGTTTCCTTGAAGAAAAGAGAGAAGAAAAAGAGAAAAAAGGAACAGAAAGAAAACAAGAACAGCAAAAAAGAGTAAAGATTCAAAGGAAAAGAACAAAACCATCTCATCCAACTCTTCAAAAAACCCAGAAATCTCTAAGACCTCCAGAAAAGCCCAAAAGAACAAAGGAAACAAAACAGAAAAAGAGTAACGTCCCTCAAAAAGAAACAAAAACTACAAAAACTACGAAAGAGGCTCTAAAAGAACCAACCTCCCCCAAGAACATCCAGAGTAATACTCCAGAAAAGCCACCTAAAGGTACTCAAAAAACAGAGGAAAAAAGAAAATTACAAAAATCTCCACACCAAGAGTCTCCAATAGAAGGTGAGAAAGAGAGAGAAAAGCCCTCAGTTAAAAGGAGCTCCCGTACCTCACATGCCGTTAAGAAGGAATTCAACAGGGAAAAGTACATATCAATGCTCGTTGCAGAGATTGAAAGGAGAAAGTTCTACCCGCCAATAGCAAGAAGAATGGGAATTGAAGGTGTTGTAAAAGTAAGAATAACCTTAGATAGAAGCGGAAAACTAAGGGAAGTAAGGGTTACATCTTCCAGCGGAAGTAAAATCCTTGATAGGGCTGCTGTAAAGTTAATGAAAAAGTGTCAGTTTCCTCCCTTACCCCCTGAGTACGATAAAAGAGAGTTTTCTGTAGAAATCCCAATCCGTTACACCCTCAAATGATTTTGTAGAATTTCGCAAGCAGTACCCCCTTTAGGAGAAGGAAATGGTAGAGGAGATATATCCACACATCTATTACCAAAATGGGATTCTTGAAATAGAAGGCGTAAAGGCAGAAAAACTCGCAGAAGAGTTTGGAACTCCCCTTTACGTCTATAGCAGAAAGGCCTTAGAGTACTGGTTCTCTGAGTTTGACGGAGCTTTTAAGGAGCTCCCCCACATAACCTGTTTTGCCGTCAAGTCCTGTTCAAACGTTCACGTCCTTAAGGTCCTAAAAGAGCTTGGAGCTGGAGCCGATACAGTTTCTGTAGGAGAGATATTCAGAGCTCTAAACGCAGGCATTGACCCCAAGAAGATAGTCTTTGCCGGTGTAGGAAAACGCCCCGATGAGATAGAGTACGCCCTTGAAAAAGGGATTCTTATGTTTAACGTTGAATCAGAGTCAGAGCTCTACACGATAAACAGGGTAGCAGAGAATCTCGGCAAAGTAGCCCCTATAGCTTTTAGAGTTAATCCGGAAGTTGACCCGAAAACCCACCCATACATCTCAACGGGACTAAAGGAAAGCAAGTTTGGCGTTACCCTTGAAGAAGCCGTTGACCTTTACAGGAAGGCAAGAGAACTTAAGTGGCTAAATCCTATCGGTATTCACTTCCACATAGGCTCTCAAATAACAGAACCTTCCGTTTTCAAAGAAGCCGCAGTAAAAGTTGCTAACTTGGTAAAGGAGCTCCACTCCCTCGGAATAGAAATAGAGTTCTTTGATGCAGGCGGAGGCCTTGGAATTAACTACAATCCAGCAGAGCCTCCCATCCCAGCTACAGAGCTTGCCAAACAGATAGTCCCAATAGTTAAAGAGCTTGGCTGTAAACTCATATTAGAGCCGGGAAGGAGAATCTCCGGAAACGCCGGCGTCCTACTAACAAGGATAATCTATAAGAAAGAGAGGGAAAACAAGCTCTTCTACATCGTTGATGCCGGAATGAACGACCTTGCAAGGCCATCCCTCTACGGTGCGTACCACCACATTATTCCCGCTACTTTAAAAGTATCTCCAACAAAGACAGCAGACGTTGTTGGTCCTATCTGTGAGACTGGCGACATCCTTGCTAAAGACAGGGAGCTCCCACTACTTGAAGAGGGAGAAATCATTGCAATCCTGAGCGCAGGGGCTTACGGCTTTACAATGGCCTCAAACTACAACTCACGGCCAAGACCAGCGGAGGTGTTAGTAGAAAACGGAAAACCGCGCCTCATAAGACAGAGAGAAACGTTAGCTGACCTAATAGCAAGAGAGTTCTAAAACGTTGTATTAGGTTTCCTCTGGCACTATAATAAAGCAACCTCAAGTGCCGGAGGAAGCCGTGAAACAGGGTGAAATTTCTTTCAGAACCTTAGAAGTTTTACCTGAACAAATTGAAACCCCTTCCGACAGAGACTTTTACATCAGGAAAAAAGGCGACAGGCTTCTCTTCCTGCTCCGAACTCCCAACAACTTATGGATAGAAATCAGCGTACCTGTAAGTGAAATCCTCCAGCACTTACCACCAGAGGTGGCAACCTTAAACAATATTGCTGACAAAATACCCATTGGTATTCTCATATTTAAAGAAGAAATCGTATATTCAAACGGTTTTATAGAGAAAATATTAGAAAAAGAGAAGGAAAAATTTACTAACCATGCAATCTCAGAAGTTTTTCCCAAAGAAATTGGAAAAAATCTGAAAAAACTACTGAACAAAAACTACGCTGAAAAACAGCTCACCCTAAAGTGGATAGGCCCAATAGAGACTTCTTCAAGAAACGAGCGGGTACTCCTGATAATCGCCACATCAGTCAGCCTACAGGACGAACCAATAGGAGTTGCCTTCTTTTTTGACATCACAGCAGAAAGACATTTCTTAGAGAAGATGGGAGACATCTACAGCTACGACCCCATAACTCGGCTTCCAAACTTCAAGAAGGCTTTGGAGTTCATTGAAAACCTAAGGAAACAACGCAGAAAATTCATAGTTGGAATAGTGGACATAGATAAATTCTACGTGATTAACAACTCACTTGGCATAGAAACCGGAGACAAAATCCTTCGGATGTTCGCCAATAGACTAAAAAGAAGTTTTCGCACCGACAGTTACTGGATATTCAGAATGATTTCAGACAAGTTCATCATAATAAGCCTGAACAACGAAAAAAACCTAAGTGAGGAAGTATCAACAATTGTCAGTAAGGTCAAAAAAATTCTTGAAAAACCGTTTAAAGCCGCAGGACGTGAAATTTTTTTGAACGTTAAGTTCGGTTTTTCTTCCTATCCAGAACACGGAGATGCGGTATTAACGAAAGCAGAAGTAGCTCTTAACACAGCAAAGGAAAGTGGTTCAGAATACTTGATATTTTCAAGAGAGTTAGAAACTTCAGGAGAAATACTGGAAATACTAAAACAAATAAAAGACGACCTAAAAAACAATAGAATTACCGTCTTTTTCCAACCGAAAGTAGATTTAAAAACAGGATACATAAAAGGAGCTGAAGCGCTCATGAGATGCTCCGTACCTCCTGCTCAAGCAATTCCCGTTATGACACGCTACGGTCTTCTGTTTGATATAGGTAACCTGATACTCTCTTCCAGTCTAAGAACTCTAAAAAACCTATTAGAGGAAGGATACAACATTTCTATGGCCGTTAACATTTCAATATCACAGCTCTTAGACCCCCGCTTCCTTCCAAAATTAAAGTACGAAATTGAAAAAGCAGAAATTCCTCCGGAGAAATTAATACTGGAAGTAACAGAAAGTGAAGCTACGATTAACTTAAAACAAGTTTTTGAAACTATAAAGGAGCTTGTAAACTATGGAGTAAAGATTTCAATTGACGACTTCGGAACTGGCTACTCTTCACTTTCAAGACTAAAACTCATTAAAGCCCACGAGTTAAAAATAGATACTTCATTTGTCAGGAATCTCCCCGAAAGTGATGAGGACAAAAAAATAGTGAAGTTTATCCTTGAAATTTCGGAGCTCCTCAATATGACATCAGTAGCGGAGGGTATTGAGAAAAGGGAACAACTTGAATTTCTGAAAAGAGAAGGCTGTTCTCTTGGACAAGGATTTCTATTTTCTCCAGCTGTTCCTGAAGAAGAGTTTAGAAAACTTTTAAAAAAGAGATTTGAGGTTTAAAAAGCCCCCCAAAGGGGGCTATATAACAGACATTAAACGTCAAAGTAGAGCATAAACTCCATAGGAGTTGGTCTGAGTCTTACAGGGTCTACCTCTTCCTTACGCTTGTACTCAATGTAGTCCTCAAGGAACTGTTCGGTCATTACGCCGCCCTTTGTAAGGAACTCGTAGTCCTTCTCAAGGGCGTCAAGGGCTTCTGCAAGGGAACCGGGAACAGTTGGAATGTCCCTGAGCTCCTCTGGTGGAAGGTCGTAGAGGTTCTTATCAACAGGCTCTCCGGGGTGAATCTTGTTCTCAATTCCGTCAAGACCTGCCATGAGGAGGGCTGTAAATGCAAGGTATGGAGCTCCGGAAGAGTCTGGGAATCTAACCTCAATCCTTTTAGCCTTAGGAGATGTAACAACGGGAACCCTGATAGATGCAGACCTGTTCCTTGCAGAGTAACAGAGGTTTACAGGTGCCTCATATCCGGGAACAAGTCTCTTGTAGGAGTTAACGGTTGGGTTAGTGAAAGCACAAACAGCCTTTGCGTGCTTGATGATTCCACCTATGAAGTAGAGAGCAGTCTCGGAAAGTCCGGCATAGCTGTCTCCGTGGAAGAGGTTCTCTCCGTTCTTCCAGATAGACATATGGGTATGCATACCGCTTCCGTTGTCGCCGTAAAGGGGCTTTGGCATGAAGGTAGCAGTTTTTCCGAACATCTTGGCAACGTTCTTAACGATGTACTTGAGCCACTGAACGTTGTCTGCAGCTTCAACGAGGTTTCCAAACCTAAAGTCTATCTCACACTGTCCACCTGTCGCAACTTCGTGGTGGAGGCACTCAATTACAAGTCCTGCCTCCTCCATCTTCATGGCCATAATCTTTCTGATATGGTCAAGCTGGTCAGATGGTGGTGTTGGGAAGTATCCACCTTTTACTTTAAGCTTGTGACCAAGGTTGGGGTTCTCGTCGGCTCCTGTTCTCCAGATACCCTCAGCGCTGTCAACTTCGTAGAAACCGAAGTTCATTCCTACGTCAAACTTAACGTCGTCAAAGATGAAGAACTCGGGCTCTGGACCGCAGTAAACGGTGTCGCCGATTCCAGTTGACTTGAGGTACTCAAGTGCCTTCTTAGCAATGTTCCTTGGATCCTTGTGGTATGGCTCCTTTGTAACAGGGTCAACGATGTCGGCAATAACTACAAGAGTTGGAACCTCAGAAAGGGGGTCAATTGTAGCAGTCGTTGGGTCAAGCTTAAACATCATGTCACTTGCGTTGATAGGCTGCCACTGACGGATTGAGGAACCGTCAAAGAAGAGTCCCTGCTCAAAGCTCTCCTCAGAAATCTCGTGAGCCGGGAAGGTAATGTGATGCCAAGTACCGAACATGTCGGTAAACCTGAGGTCTACGAACTTAATACCCTCCCTCTGGATAAGCTCTACGACCTCTTTAGCATTTTTGGGTCTCATGGGCTCCCTCCTTTCTATCTTAAATTGCATTTTCTCCCCTCTCACCGGTTCTTATCCTTACAGCGTCCTCTACAGGTATTATGAAGACTTTACCGTCCCCGATTCTTCCCGTTCTTGCAGCGTTAACGATTGTCTCTACCACTTTCTCTGCTATATCGTCAGGAACAACTACTTCAATTTTAATTTTCGGGATAAAGTCAACAACGTACTCTGCTCCTCTGTAGAGCTCCGTATGACCTTTCTGCCTACCAAAACCTTTAACTTCAGAAACGGTCAATCCCTGAACGCCAATCTCTGTAAGAGCATCTTTCACTTCTTCAAGCTTAAAAGGCTTAATAATTGCTTCTATCTTCTTCATTCTCAACCCCCAGCGAAAGTTACCAGCTATTTTAACAAAAAGCGTGCCAACTACCTTTCAAGGAGATTTCTTCGTTTTTACAAGGATTTACAGTAAAGACAGGGAAATAGAGCGCACAATTTTGGTGCAAATTCCTAATCCTACTGCACTACTTTTCAGCACACTTATTGCAGAGGCCGTAGAACTTGTACTCTATTTCCTCTACAATGTAGCCTTTCTGTTCCACCTTCTTACAGGTGTACCTACAAAGTGGAGTATCTACATCCTCTATCTTTCCACATTTTCTACATATAAAGTGGTGGTGAAAGTCCGTTCTTCTGTCAAAGTGAGATTGTTTGTTTACAACTATCTCCTTTATTTTTCCCTCAGAAACGAGTTCTTTAAGAACCCTGTAGACCGTTCCAAGGCTAATGGTGGGAAGCTCCTTCTTGGCCCTCTCGTAAATAACTTCTGCTGTCGGATGGTCGTTTGAGTCCCTTACAACTTGAAACACAACTGCTTTCTGTCTCGTGTTCCTTTTTTTCTTTTTCTCTACCGTAGCCAAAACATACCTCCGGGAATTTTAAGCATAATGATTACTACTATTATATAGCCTGAGAAAGACAAGTCCCAGCAAAAGCCGGGACTTTTATGAAAGTTATACCTTGAGCTTGTCCTCGGGGTAGGCTGTAATGTGGTGAATAGAAAGGTCTGCTCCTTGAAACTCTTCTTCCTCAGAAAGTCTTAGTCCCATTAACTTATCAAGAGCCCCGTAAAGGAGAAAACCGCTTAAGAGGGCGTAAACCACGGTGAGGAGAGCTCCAAAAACTTGAGAAGCTAAAGAAACTCCTCCTAAACCGCCCAAGAACTCTTGACCAAATATACCTGCCGCAACTCCTCCCCAAACGCCACAAAGACCGTGGAGAGGCCACACTCCAAGAACATCGTCAATCTTAAGCTTTTCCTGCTCCCAGACAAAGGCCTTAACGAAAATCAGCGCTGCAACAAGCCCAATAAAGAAAGCCCCAATGGGGTTAACGATGTCAGAACCTGCACAGACAGCAACAAGACCTGCGAGAGCTCCGTTGTGGATAAAACCGGGGTCGTTCTTGCCAAAAACGAGTCCCCCTATTATTCCGCCAGCCGTTGCAAGAAGGGAGTTTACAGCAACAAGGCCGGAAATCGTCTCAATACTCTGGGAGCTCATAACGTTAAAGCCGAACCAGCCGATTATCAGTATCCAGCTTCCAAGAGCAAGGTAAGGAATGTTGCTAATTGGTATAGGTTTTGACCTGCCCTTTACGTACCTACCCATCCTTGCACCAAGGATAAGCATAGCCGGAAGTGCAATCCAGCCACCGAGGCCGTGAACTACCATAGAGCCGGCAAAGTCATGTATTGGTGCACCAAAAATGTGCTCCACCCACCCCTGAAACTGGGATGACCACCTTTCCGCCCAGATGAGGGCCTCAAAAAACGGATAGATAACTCCGGCTAAGAAGAACCCTGCCGTTACGTAAGGCCTAAACTTCATCCTCTCTGCAACGCCGCCAGAAACGATGGCAGAGATGCAGGCAGCAAACATAAGGAGGAAGAAGAACCTAACGAGCTCAAAGCCTTGGTCGGCGGTTAAGCTTTGAGCAGACTGAATGAAGGAAACCTTGTGGGCAAGAGGGTAACCGATAAAGTAGTAGGCTAAAGTGGCAATGGACACGTCAACGATAATCTTAACGAGGGCGTTAACTTGGTTTTTCACCCTTACCGTTCCTGCCTCAAGGAAGGCAAACCCAGCGTGCATTGAGAGAACCATCACCGCACCGGCAAGAAGGTAGAAGACGTTAAGGGACTGAACGAGCTGCTTGATGCCCTCTTCAACCATACTTTTCCTCCTCTAAAGGGGTTTTCCGTTTTTAGTAGCAAAAGCCGTGCCACGAAGGGGACAGGAAGAGGTTTTGATAAGATTTCAGAAAACTTCTTGGAGAGAAGGATGAGGAAAGCACTCCTCCTTGCAGGCATTCTCTTGACATCTTGTTCGTTATCTCCCTTCGGTAATAAGGAGCCGCAAGTTTATCCGACTTACGCCCCGAAAGAGAAAACACAGGAAAGCAGACTTGGACTTAAAGGCGTTGAGAACGTTCTCTTCTACATGAAAAAGGAATTCTCACCGGTTGAGGGTGAAATTGTCTTAAACAGCTATGACGGATTCATTATTGACCTCGGCAAAAAGAACGGTATTTCTGAAGGAGACAGGTTTATCTCTGAAAGCGGCGCAGTTCTAAAGGTAAAAGAAGTCAGAAACGATTACTCAGTAGCACTTCCAACCATAGGAAATCCCTTAGTAGGAGAAAAAGTCAAGAAGTTCTCCTTTAATAAAGCCCTCTTCATTGACTTTACAGGAGAAAAGGGTAAGGAACTCCTTTCAAAGCTAAAGGAAGAAGTCAAAACGTTAAACCTTGCTCCCTACGAAGAAGGAGAAAAGTTCAAAAAGCTCTTTGGCCTTAAGTTCCCATCCGACTTTAGGAGGAAAGTACCTGCAGAAAAACTCTTAGGGTATGACGGTTATCTAGTAGTATCAGAGAGAGGAGTTGAGGTCTACGATAACACGAAAAAGCTGGTAAAGCTCTTCCCTTGGGAAGGAGCTCCAGCATCCTCCTTCCAAGTTGGCATCAGCTCAGGATACAAGGTGGTCCTTGACCTTAAAAGCCACGCAACGAGCCTTTTTGCCGGCAACATTGATAAAACACCTCAAAAAGAGCTCGTAGTTGCAACAGAGAACGACATACGGGTCTACCACGTAAACACTTATGGAGTATCAGAAGTTTACAGGTTTAAAAACCCATTCCCCGGTTCTTACCTTTTCCACATTTCCCCAGTTGACTTAGATAGAGACGGAAAGCTTGAGTTAGTCATAGACGGCTTCTACCAAGAAACAAAGAGCGTCTCTTCCGGAGTATTTACAGTTAAAAACGGCAAGCTAAGGAAACTTGCCAAGTCAAACCTTATCCTCTCCGGTTTTGACACTGACGGAGACGGCGTAAACGAAACCTTGTATGGACAAAAGGTCAGCAGTGAGCTTGATAAGTTTTTTGGGAAAGACGTATGGATAGTAGAGCTTAAAGGCAACAAACTTGTAAAAGGTAAGAAAGTCTCTGTTCCACCGGAGTTTCAGGTTACAAGCGCTCAGAGCTTTAAGGTTGGGAGCAAAACGCTCTTTGCCTACTACGACCTTGATTACTTCTTTAACGTTTCAGACGGTAGCCAAATCCTGTGGCGCTCGCCGATCCAGATAGGTGCATCCCCGAACAGTATTTACTGGTACGTTGACGATACACTTGTTAGCTACTACATCACGCCTAAACCTAAACCAGTAGATGTAAACGGAGACGGGGAAGAAGAGGTTCTCTTCTCCCAGAATAAGAACGCTGCTCCCGGTATCTTAAGGAACATCTACACCTTTGACGGCGGAAGGGTTCTACTCCTTTATAGGAAAGGAACAACTTTTGACTGGGAGGAAGCCACAGTTCCCATCTACAAGCTTGGAGGTCTTGAGGAGTTTGACTACATACCTGAATACGACCTCTTAGTAGCAGTATTCACAGAGTCGGGTATTTTCAAAAGACCCAAGTCAAAACTCCTATTCGTTAGCCCACGCTTTTAAAGGGGAAAAACCTTGAAAGCAGCGGAGTTCATAAAAAGGGAAACGGGAATAGAGGAGTTTGATATCGCAGTTGTTGGCGGTTCTGGAATAGACTTGGGGAGCTCCTTCATTGAAATCCCCTACTCTGAGATACCCGGAATGCCAGAAACCGCCGTCCCGGGACATCAGGGAACGCTTAAAGTAACAGAGATTGGAGGGAAGAAGGTTCTACTCTTTCAGGGACGATTTCACTACTACGAAGGAAGAACAGATGAGGAAATAAGGTTCATTCCGTTCTTAGCTTCTTGCCTTGGCGCTAAAGTCTTCATACCGACCTGTGCCTCAGGGGCAATATCAAGGAGAGCAGCTTCTGCTGAAATCGGGGTAGTCGTTGACCACATCAACCTGATGGGGAGAAACCCGCTAACCGGACTGATAAGCTCTTTTGGAGATAAGGTTTTCCTTAACGCAAAAACCCTTTACGATAGAGAGCTCTCTACCCTTTTTTTAAAAACGGGACTTGAGCTCGGCATTAAGGTAGTGTCGGCAGTGCTTGCAGCTACCTTAGGGCCAAACTATGAAACCTTTGCCGAGATAAGGTTTTTAGAGCTCGCTGGAGCAGACTGCGTCAGCATGTCAACAGTCCCGGACGCCTTAGCAGCAGCTTTCTACGGAATGAAGGTTGGAGCTCTAACGATATTCACAAACGACGCCCTAAAGCCAGAAGCAAGCCACCAAGAGGTCTTAGAGGTCTCCTCTAGAAGGTCTGAAAAACTCTCAAAACTTTTAAGAACAGCCATTAGAAACTTTTGACAAAAAACTCCTCTTGACTATAATTCCACCTATCACAGGAGACTTCGCTTAGGAGGTGCAAATTGTCAACCAAGAGGACATATCAGCCAAGCAGGCTTCACGGTAAAAGGGTTCACGGTTTTAGAGCAAGGATGAAGACAAAATCCGGAAGGGAAATCCTCCGCAGAAGGAGGAGAAAGGGTCGCTGGAAGTTAACGGTGAGTGACGAGTGGAAGAGAAGGTAAGGTTCACTTTCCGCAAGTATGAAAGGCTCAGGAAGCAGTCGGAGTTTGAGAGGGTATTCAGCTACGGGAAGAGCCTCGGTGGCTCCACCGTGGCTTTTTATTTTGCTCCAAACGATTTAGGATACGCAAGAGCGGGATTCATAGTATCAAAGAAGGTTTGCAGGAAAGCCGTTGAGAGGAACCGAGCAAAGAGGCTAATGAGGGAAGTTTTCAGACTTAACAAGCATAAGCTCAAGCCAGTTGATATAGTTTTTATAGCACGAAAAGGGATAAAAGGGAAAAAATTTCAAGACGTAGAAAAGGACTTTCTGAAACTGGCGAGGAAAGCCGGCATTTTAAGGGATGAAGAATGAAGGAAGTTTTGATACTCCTCATCAGGCTCTACCAGAAGTTCGTATCACCCCTATTTCCCTCAAGCTGCAGGTTCTATCCTTCCTGTTCCTCTTACGCGATTATGGCAATTGAAAAGTACGGGGTCATTAAAGGCGGCCTCAAGGCTACATGGAGAATTTTACGCTGCAATCCTTTTTCAAAAGGTGGAATAGACTATCCGTAACAAGGAGAGGAAAATGGAAAGAAGTAAATTAAACTCTTTCATACAGGCTGCACTACTTGCTCTAATAGCCGTTCTGGGATTTCAGCTATTCTTTGGCAGCGGGAAGGAGAAAAAAGAGCAGGAGCTCCCCAAAAAGACTAAAGCAACAAAACAGGAGAACATCCCTTCAAGGGAAATCGGCGATATCGTAAAGGTTGAAACTCCCCTCTACACAGCCGAAATCTCCACCGTTAACGGTAAACTACTCAAACTTACCGTTAAGAAGTACAACGCCCAGCTCGTTTCAGAATCTGCCAAGAATCTTGGTATTTATCCACTTATGACCGTCTCAACCGACAAGACCCTCTCCCGAGAGTTAGCCGCTTTAAAACTCAATCCAGACAGGAAAGAAGTTATCGTTAAGGATAAACCCGTTTCCCTTAAGCTTGAAGGAAAACTTTCCGACGGCAGAGTGTTTAGGAAAACTCTCACCTTCTACCCGGATTCCTACCGAATTGACCTCAAAACGGAACTTAAAGACGCAGACCTAATAACAGTGATAGGTCCCGACATAAAGGTAAACGAGGCTCACACTTCCCGTATGGGACACATAGGCCCCGTCGTAGAGACGGATAAAGAGGTCTTCAGAATAGAACCTAAGGAATTAAACGGCTTTATAACTTTCAGCAATGCAAAGTGGGCTGGTGAGGAGGAAAAGTACTTCCTCCTTGCAGTAAAAGACACAGGTTTCCCCGTAATGGTTGAGAAAGTAGAAAACCACACAGTAGTGAAGGCCTTTACCGAGAGCGGAACATTCTTTGGCGGTCCTAAGGAGATTAAACAGCTTGAAGCTGTCGGAATGGATAAAGCAATAGACTTTGGAATATTTGGCTTCTTAGCAAAACCCCTTCTAAAGTTCTTCCTGTTCCTCCATAAGTTCATACCTAACTGGGGACTCGTAATCATCGTCCTGACTCTGATTATCAAAGTACTCCTCCACCCGCTTACCCACAAGAGCTTTGAGTCAATGAAGAAAATGCAGGAGCTTGCTCCAAAACTTGAAGAAATCAAGAAGAAGTACGGCAATGATCCCCAGAAGCTTAACGAGGAAGTAATGAAACTCTACAGAGAAGCAGGCGTTAACCCAATGGGAGGTTGCCTGCCAATACTCCTTCAGATTCCAGTATTCTTTGCCCTTTATGAAATTTTCCTCAACGCCGTTGAGCTTAAAGGGGCTTCATTCCTCTGGGTAGCAGACCTTTCAGTTCCTGACCCAACTTACGCAATGCCAATACTGATGGGCGTTTCTATGATACTCCAGCAAAAACTTACCCCAACAACCAACCCTCAGCAGGACAAAATATTCATCATAATGGCTATAGTCTTCACGTTCATGTTCGCAACGTTCCCGGCTGGACTGGTTCTCTACTGGTTAACGAACAACATCATAACTGCTATTCAGAACCTTCTAATCAACAAAACCTTACAGAGGAAAGCAGGTTAATGGAATCGGGCAGTCTGACGGTTTACTACTTTATACTGCCTGCTCTCGTTCTGCTTTCCGGCCTCTTTTCTGCCTCTGAAACGGCCTTTTTCTCCCTCAATACACTTAGACTGGAAAGGCTCGCAAAGGAAGGTAACAAGAAGGCAGCAGAAGCCCTTAAGCTTCTTCAGAACCCTGCTAACCTCATAGCTACAATCCTCATCGGCAACGAGATGGTTAACGTTGCCATAGCTGCAACTTCAACAATGCTCTTTGTAAAACTCCTCGGAGAAGAGGAGGGAGCAACCTTAGCTGTTCCTGCAACAGTGATAACGTTACTTATCTTTGGCGAGGTAACCCCAAAAACCTTAGCCATAAAGTACAGTGAAAAGTACGCCTTCTTTATACTGAACTTCATTAAGGCTGTAGGTGCAGTCATTACCCCTTTAAGGTTTCTGCTCGTTGGAGTAGCCACTATACTACTTAAACCATTTGGAGTTGAGCTATTCAACAAGCCAAAGGCTATAACCGATGAGGAATTTATGATACTTGTATCTGAGGGTGCTAAGGAAGGCACTATTGCCCAAGAGGAGAAGGAGCTCATAGACAGAACCCTTGACCTTGGAGAGATGGACGTAAAGGAGATAATGACTCCAAGGCATAAAATTTTTGCCCTGCGTGAGGAGCTCACAGTCCAAGAGGCCATTGAAAAGATTAAGGATAAAAAGTTTTCCAGAATTCCCGTTTACAAGGACTCCCTTGACCAAATTACCGGAATTCTCTATACGAGAAAAATACTTCCGCTAAAACTTGAACCTCGCGAGCTTAAAAAACCAATAAAGGAGTTTATGGACGAACCCTACTTTGTTACCGAGTTCTTAACCCTTGACAGGCTACTGGAGGACATGCAGAGAACAAAAAAACACATGGCTATTGTTGTTGATGAGTATGGTAACACAGCAGGCCTTGTAACCCTTGACGATATATTAAACGAAATCGTCGGGGAAAGTCCGGAAGAAAGCAAAGAACTCTCGGAAGACAGACTAAGACTTGCCGGCGACACTCCTATAGACGAAGTGAAGGAGCTCCTACACTTAAGAGAAGACGAAATCCTCTCTGAAGTTGATACCCTCGCAGGCCTCTTAATGGCACTTACAGAGAGAATCCCTAAAAAGGGAGAATCTGTTGGCTATCAGGGCTACACCTTTACCGTTGAGGAGACTGAAGGGAACAGGATAACTTCCGTAATCGTGGAGAAAAGGAAATAATGGAGCTGCTGCCGTTTATCCTTATAATAGTATGCGTACTCTTTGAAGGATTCTTTTCCGGCAGCGAGATAGCGATAGTTTCCCTTCCGCGGGTAGAACTGCAAAAAAAGCTTCAGAAAAGAGAGAAGGGAGCTCTCCTTTTAGATAGGTTACTAAAAGAGCCCGAAAAGCTCCTAACGACGACACTCATAGGAACAAACCTCTCCACAGTCACAGGTTCAGCCATATTTACAACGGCCATTCTGGACACCATAACGGCCACATTCCCCTCCCTGAAAAGTTACCCAGAAGTTGTAACAGTCCTCTGCTTTACCCCCATAACCCTCACCTTTGGGGAGCTCATACCTAAGAGCCTTTTTCAGAAATACTCCCACAGGATAGCCTTCAAGATAGTCTACCCCATTTACTTCTTCTACATCCTCTTTAAGCCCGTGTCTATCTTTGTCATGGGATTTGCCCGCTTCCTCGCTAAACGTGTAGGTGCAGAGTCAAGGGAAAGCCCCTTCGTAACAAAAGAGGAACTCAAGCTCCTCGTAGAGAGTGCCTCAAGGCTAAAAGTGGAGAGAACGGAGAGGAACATCCTCAGGAATATACTTCGTCTGAGGGAAAAGACTGTTGGAGATATCTACGTACCCCTTTTAAACGTCGTTGCAGTTGAGGAGGGAGCTCCAATAGAAGAGGTCCTTAGACTGTCGGAACAGTCAGGCTTTTCAAAGTTTCCCGTTTACAGGAACAGATTTGACAACATCGTCGGCTACATATCCATATCAGACCTTCTAAACGTTAAAGACGGAAAGGTTAGAGTAAAGAGCTTAATGAAGCCGATACTGATATTCCCCGAGTACATGAGCATCTTTGAAGCCCTAAAAGAGTTTCGGAAGACGAAAGAACAAATGGCAATAGTAGTTGACGAGTACGGCTCAACCCTCGGAATTGTTACCCCTGAGGATATCCTTGAAGAGATAGTAGGAAAGATAGAGGATGAGTTTGACAAACCCGGCGTGAAAGTAACTAAGAAGGAAGGAGAGATAATTGCCGACGGAACCGCTGAAATAGACGAGATAAACCGATTCCTCAAAAAGCCCCTTCCAACAGCTCCAGATTACGCTACAGTAGCGGGACTCATTCTCTCAAAGCTTGGAAGGTTCCCCCAGAAAGGAGAAAAAGTAAGGCTAAACACGGCAGAACTCACCGTTCTTGAGGTTGACCCAAAAAAGATAAAGAAAGTCAGAATCAGGGAGCTGTAATTCTCCTAAGTAAAGACTCTATCATGGTAAGAGGGAATATCCCCGCCCACCTTGCAGACTCCTTTCCGTCAACTTCAAGGATAACAGCCGGAGCGGTGAAAACCATTTTCTCGGCTGCAACTTCAGGGTTTCTGTCAATGTCCACTTCCTCAAAGGAAGCCCCGTAACTTAAGGCAAGCTCCTCAAGCTTTGGCCTTAAGGCCGAACACCTCCCACACTCCTTTGAAGAGAAAAGAACCAACTTTATCCTCATTTCCACCTCTTCCTATCTAAAAGCTTCACAGTTGCGTAAACACATCGGTTGTAAGGCACTGGAACTCCCTTCTCCTCTGCCTTCCTTATGAGAGCTCCAGTAATACCTTCAAGCTCTATTGGCTTACCCCTTTCAAAGTCAAGTAGCATAGAGGTCTTGTAGTTTTTGAGGTCTGGGGAAGAGCGTAGGTAGTTCTCCATAACTTTGGGTTTAAGCTTTACGCCGTAGCTTTCGGCCACTTTATAGCACTCAAGCATTAGATTCTTAAGCACCTCATAGGTTTCAGGCATTTCAAGCATTTCACCGACGGTAGCTCTCGTTATCACGGAGTAGGGATTAAAGGCAACGTTCCAAACGAGTTTTTTCCACAGGGTATAGCGAATGTCCCTTGAAACTCTTGCTTCAATTCCACACCTTTTAAGCTCTTCAACGAGCCTTTCAACCCTTTCAGTAACTTCTCCCGTCATCTCACCTATCTCAAGGAGTCCAGCCGCCTCGTGGACGACAACTCCCGGCTCTTTAACGTAAGCACCAATAAAGGCTGTAGCTCCAAGGACGTGCTTTTCCCCCAAGAACTTGGCAAGAATCTCCTCGTTCTCTATACCGTTTTGAACAGAGACTACAACGGTATCCTCTTTAAGAAGGGGCTTTATCCGAGGGGCTACTTTTTCAGTATCGTAGGACTTTACGCAGACAAGAACTACGTCCGCCTTACCAGCCTCCAAAGGTTTATCTGTAAAAAAAACCCTCCTTCCATCCTCTTTAACGGTCCACTGGCCGTGCTTAAAACTTTTAACTGTTAAACCTTTCTCCTTCATAGCTTTTAGTTTTTCGCCCCTTGCAATAAAAACAACTTCATTGCCACCCCTTGCAATCATCCCGCCGTAAAAACCGCCTACCCCTCCTGTGCCGAAAATGACAAACTTCATCGGCAGCTCCTAAAAAAGAGTAAGTTTGGTCTAAGTGTACCACAGACTAAGAGACAGGAATTTCCACTCTAACAGTTGTTCCCTTTCCTTCCTCAGTTTCAATTTCAATTTTCCAGCCGTGAAAGCGGACAATCTCCCTAACAACAGAAAGGCCGATGCCGTGGCCGGAGCTTATAGGCGACTTTACGTACTTCTCAAATACCACAGGAAGGAGTTCCCTCGGAATCCCAACCCCAGTATCCCTGACTGTTAACACAATCTCTCCTTCTCTCTTCTCTAAGCGTACCTCAATCTCTCCTTTCTCAGTAAACTTCAAAGCGTTATCAACAAGGTTCTTTACAAGCTGCTCAAAGAGTATCCTCTCACAGAATGCAGAAACATCCTCAAGGTAGACCTTTAGATTCAAGCTCTTTTCTTCAATCTTCTCTTTGAAAGTTTCAAGGACAGACTCAACCACAGGCTTTAGCTTAACTTCCGAAAACTCCTTAGCCGAAGAAAAAAGTTTTTGAGCTCCGGCGACTATCTCCTCTATCTTCTCTACTTTCCTGATTACCTCTTCAAGGAGCTCCTTTTCCCCGCACTCTCCATAGTTCAAGAGGTATTCAACGTTTCCTCTTATAACCGTAAGGGGGGTTTTAAGCTCGTGAGATATGATTGAAACTATTTCCTTCTTAACCTTTTTAAGTCTCCTTTCGCAGGAAACGTCCTTCTTGACGACAATAAGGAGCTCTTCATTTAGTTTTGTTACCTCAAACCGATAGATTCTTTCTCCTTCCTCTACTTCAAAAAAACTCCTTCCTGTCTCTACAGCCTCTTCAAAACCTTTAACGGTCTCGCCGTAAGGGTAATAATCCCAGAGTCTCTTGCTTTTACCTACAACGTAGCCCTTTCTATCAACAAAAAGAATATCGTCCCTTAGATTCTGAATCCTCAGTAAAATCTCCCTACTCAAACTTATACCCCACTCCCCAGACGGTCCTTATCCTTCCACCGAGTTTATCCCTAAGGTGCTTTATGTGAACGTCCACCGTCCTGATGGAAACGTCTGCACTCCCCCAGACTTTAAGGAAGAGCTCCTCCTTCGTAACGGCTCTTCCCCTGTTTTCAACGAGAACCTTTAAAAGTTCCCTCTCCTTTTTCGTTAAGTTAACGCTCCTACCCTCAATTACTACTCCTTCATCCGTGAAGAGAACTTCCTCCTTCACTTCTTCTTTAAAAGAACTCCCCCTTCTCCTCAAAAGCGCCCGCACTCTGGCAAGGAGTTCTTTCATCCCAAAAGGTTTCGTCACGTAGTCATCAGCCCCGCTGTCAAGGCCAAGAACCTTATCCTCCTCTTCCGAGAGTGCTGTAAGCATTAAGATAGGTATATCTACCCCCCTCTGCCTTAAAAAACGACAGGTCTTAATTCCGTCCATTCCCGGAAGCATAACGTCAAGTATTAAAAGGTCGCACTCTCTCCCGTACTCAAGGAAATCATTTAAAAAATTCTCAGCAGTCAAGTAGTGCCTTACCGTAAACCCTTCTGCGGAAAGAATTCTCTTTAGCAGACTCCCAATAGAGATATCATCCTCAACAACTGCTATTACAGCCATCCATCCTCCACTTTTAGGATAAACTTTACGCTAATCCTCTCCTTTTCAAAGGAGAGATACAGCGCACGGCGTAAGCCGTTGTTTTGAGAAGCTTTAAGCTTAAATTAATTTTAAGAGGTTTTGAAAACAAACGATGCTTTACGTTTACAGATTCAGACTTTACCCTACGAAAGAGCAGGTAGAGTTTTTAAACCGCCAGATAGGACACTGCAGGTTTGTCTACAACAAGCTCCTTGAAATAACCAAAGAAAATTATGAAAGGGAAGGGAAGAGTTGGAATTACTACGAATACAAGAAATTACTGCCTAAACTTAAAGAGAAATTTCCATTTCTCAAAGAAGCAAACAGTCAATCACTTCAAGAAGCAATAAAGTGGCTCGATAGAGCGTTTAAGAACTTCTTTAAAGGACTTGCGAAATTTCCTAAGTTCAAGAGTAAAAAGAGAATAAATAGCGTATCAATACCTCAACATTTCCGTATAGAGGGAAACAAAATCAAGATACCGAAACTTAAAACACCGATAAAGTTCAAAAAACACAGGGAGATAGAGGGAAGAGTTAAAAGCATTTCAATCACTAAACTACCGTCCGGGAAGTTTTACCTCAACATACTTGTTGATAGAGAAATAAAACCACTTCCACAAACAGATAAGGTAGTAGCGATAGACTTAGGAATTACCCACTTCTGTACCCTATCAACGGGAGAGAAGATAGAAAATCCGAAGTACCTGTTGAAGACGGAAAAGAGACTCAAAAAACTCCAAAGAAAATTATCAAGGAAAGTAAAGGGTAGTAACAAATACCGTAAACTTCAAAAAAGGATAGCAAAGCTTAACGAAAAAATAGTGAACCAGAGAAATGACTTTCTACACAAACTAAGCAAGAGAATAATCGGCGATAACCAAGCCGTAATAGTGGAAGGCTTAAAAGTCAAGGGATTACTCCAGAACAGTAAACTTTCCAAACACATAGCAAACGCGAGCTGGAGAAGGTTCATCTCCTATCTGGAGTATAAAGCAAAGTTCTACGGTAGGAAACTGGTCAAGATAAACCCGTTCTATCCCTCATCAAAGCTCTGCTCTGTATGTGGCTACAAGAACGAAAATCTCAAACTGTCTGATAGGAAATGGAAGTGTCCTAACTGTGGAACACAACACAATAGGGATTACAATGCGAGCCTAAACCTCTTGAAAGAGGGACTGAAACTCATAAAGGGGTCGCTCACCATACGAGCGGTAGGGTTGGAACGACCCGAACTTACGCCCGTGGAGAGTGCGGTTGCACTCGTTGAGGCGGGAAGCTCCTCATCTCAATGAGGAGTAGTTCACTAGTATAAAATAACTGCTACTCCCAAAGGAGAAGGAACATGCTCTCAGACGAGTTTATAGCTGCCGTAGAGAAAGCCTTTACTATCAAAGGTTTTGACTTAAAAGTTGAGTTCAGGGACCTTGAAACGTGGGATGAGGCAATATTCCACACCCAAAGCTTACTCTCGTCAAGAAACGTTTCTTACGTCTCATACCACCACACCTTCACGGTAGAATACTTGCTGGAAAACGGCAATCTAATCTCCATCTCTTACAAACCCACAGGAGCAGGAGACTTTGATGGACAAGGTTATTGAAACGGCAATAAAAGCTGCTGAGAGAGCTGCAGAGACGCTAATGGAGTACTTTGCCCACCTTAACGAGCTCCAAGTGGAGCTTAAAGCCAAGAACGACTACGTAACGGAAGCTGACAAAAAATCTGAAATGATTATTATTAAGACTATAAAGGATACGTTCCCGCACCACACTATAGTTGCAGAGGAAAGTGGTCTTCACGGAGGAAACGACTGGAAGTGGTACATAGACCCATTAGACGGAACAAAGAACTTCATTCACGGATTGCCGGCCTTCTGTGTCTCAATCGGAGTGGAGTTTAAGGGAGAGCTGGTCGCCGCAGTTGTGAACGCTCCGGCCTTAGAAACGGTCTTTACAGCGGAGAAGGGAAGCGGAGCTTACTGTAACGGGAAGAGAATCAAGGTAAGTGATAGGACTTTTGAAGAGGCGTTAATAGCTACGGGATTTCCCTTTAGGGGGAAAAAGTACCTTGATGACTACCTGAAGTGTTTTAAGGAGGTCTTCCTTTCCGTATCTGGGATAAGACGCTGCGGTTCTGCTGCCCTTGACCTTGCCTACACGGCTAAAGGCGTTTTTGACGGCTTCTGGGAAATGTTCCTCCACCCGTGGGATATAGCCGCAGGTGTTCTCCTCATTGAAGAGGCCGGTGGAAAAGTGAGCGACTTTAACGGTGAAAGGAAGTTCTTAGAGTCCGGGAACATAATAGGAGCATCCCTGAATACTTACCCAGAACTTTTTAGAATAGTTCACAAACACTTGGGAGGTTAGATATGGGATACGACGAGAAAAAGTGCGAAGGATGTCCCCATAAAAGCGCCTGTCAAACAGCTCAGGACCCAATGGACGTAAAACTTACGTGCAACCTTTCAAAGATAAAGCACAAAATCGGCGTCTTAAGCGGTAAGGGAGGCGTCGGAAAAACGACCGTCGCAACAAACATTGCAACGGAGCTCGCAAAAAGAGGATTTAAGGTAGGCCTCCTTGATGCAGACCTTCACGGGCCAAACGTTGCCAAGATGCTTGGTGCAGAAGGTCAGAGGCTCTTTGCAGATCCAGAGTCCCAGACGATAAAGCCCTTCATTCCCCTTGGAATGCCAAACTTAAGAGTGGTATCTATGGCCTTCCTCCTTGAAAATCCAGACCAGCCTGTAGTGTGGAGAGGCCCTCTCAAGCATCAGGCAATAAAGCAGTTCTTGGCAGAAATTGACTGGGGAGAGCTTGACTTCCTCATAGTTGACCTTCCGCCGGGAACAGGCGATGAGGCACTAAGCGTTGGACAGCTAATAAAGCCGATGGACGGGTTTATCATTGTAACAACACCTCAGGAAGTCTCACTCCTTGACACGAGAAAGTCCATTAGCTTTGCCAAAATGATGAACGTCCCTGTTATCGGAATAGTTGAAAACATGAGTGGCCTTATCTGCCCCCACTGCGGAAAAGAGATAGAGCTCTTCAAGAAAGGCGGCGGAGAGAAGGCTGCAGAAGAGCTCGGAATTCCGTTCCTCGGCAGAGTACCCGTAGAACCAACAGTTGTTGAAGCTGGAGATAAAGGGGTGCCGGTAGTAGTATCACACCCAGAAAGCCGCTCTGCAAAAGCATTTTCCCAGATAGTTGACAAGGTTCTTGAGGTTACAGGAGAGGGTAGTAAAGGTGACGGATAAAAATAAGAAGGTACTGGCAGGAGCTCTCCTGCTCCTGTCAATCTTTACAGTACTCTTCGGCATCTACAGGGATGAGCTGAGGGTTATTTGGAACAACGGAAAAATCTTGTGCCTTACCTGCATAGGAATTAAGTGATGCTGAGAATACCGCTGCTAAGGAATAGAAGACTCTACCAGTCCTTAACGGCAATCTTTGCAAATTTTCACCTGTGGAATTTCTTTACAGCAAGGCTTTACACGGGAAAGCTAAAGTCCATTCCTCTGCCAATAATGAACTGTTACGCCTGTCCGGCCTCTGTTTACTCCTGTCCCATAGGAACGCTCTCCCACTTTCTGGTCATTTCCAAAATCCCCCTACTAACCCTTGGGGTTATCGCTGCCGTTTCAGCAAGTTTTGGCAGGTGGATATGTGGCTGGGTCTGCCCCTTTGGTCTCTTTCAGGACCTTCTTCACAAAATCCCTTCTGCCAAGTTTGAGCTTCCAAGACCTTTTGTATACGTGAAATACCTGATGCTACTTTTTGGAGTACTGTTACTTCCTTACCTATTTAAGGAACACTACTTCTGCATGGTTTGCCCCACCGGAACCGTAGAGGCCGGTATCTACTGGGTTGCCGTCAGCACGATGATTCTGAACATGGCAGGAGCTTTCTTTCTCTTCAAGTTAGCCCTCGGAAGTATATTCTTATACGGCTCTATCTTTATAAAACGGCCTTTTTGCCGCTATTTCTGTCCTCTGGGAGCCCTTTTCTCAATCTTCAACAAGCTGAGTATTGTTGACTTTAAGCTTGAGAAGGAAACTTGTATAGAATGCAACCTCTGTCAAAAATCCTGCCCTGTTAACTACCAAATTTACAAGGACCCCAACTCTCCAGCCTGCCTTAGGTGCCTAAACTGTGTCAGAATCTGCCCAGCAGTGAAGGTTAACTCTCCGGTTAAACTAACACGACCAGAACTAACGACGCAGGACAGTTAACATTATTTAATTATTAAACGTTCCTTGTCAGTATATACCCTACGTTCATCAAAGTCTTAAGGTGTTTACCCTTCTTCCCCAACTTCTTTCTAAGCCTATGAATGTAAACGTCCAAGGTTCTTGCGTTCTTCCTGCTGCCCCAAACTCTGTCTAAGATAAACTCCTTGGGAAGAACCTCCTCCTGATACCTCATGAGGAGCTCCAGTATCTGAAGTTCTATCTTAGTTAGGTCAACACTCTTGTCATCAACAATAACCCGCCCCTCATTTTTCTTCAAAATCATTCCCTCAAACTCAAGGACATTCCTGAGCTTTTCTCTATAGCGCCTCATTATGGCGATACACCGAGCAAGGAGCTCCCTCGTGCTGAAAGGTTTCACTAAGAAGTCATCGGCCCCCATCTCAAACCACTTCACCTTCACGTTAACATCACAGACAGAACTCAAAACAACGATGGGAATATCCCTCCGCTTCTTTACGGCCTGACAGATTTCAAGTCCTTTCATACCTAATAGGGCAAGGTCAAAGATTAGAAAAGAGTAACCGTTCCGACGGAAAATATCGTCCCTACTTGTTCCTAACTCCACATCAAAGCCGTAGTCTGTGAAAACCTCGTAAATCTCTTCAGCAAGGCTTTTATCGTCTTCTATTAACAGTATTTTCACCATCTCTTTTACATCATTTTAACGAGTTTTTTACACTGTTTTAACAGTTTTTCCTAATTATCTTGTATAAGGAAATATTAAAATTTTGTTACAATTATGGCAACACAAGTTAAAAGGAGGTGCCATGAGAAAGCTCCTAACGCTTACAGCACTTGCTTCTCTACTGGCTACACCTTCTTACGCTCAGGACGACGTTGAAAGCCTAAGGGCCCAAATCAGACAGCTCCACGAGCAAATGGCAAGACTACAGGCAAGGCTGGCAGAGCTTGAAGCCAAGAAGGGAGTCGGAGCAAAAGCCGTAACAGGAGTAAAAAGCCCCATCAAAATCTACGGAAAGATCAAGCTGGACGCTATCTACGACACCCACAACATGGGAACAGACGCCTTCATCACAAAACTACCCCTCAGAGACAGAGACGACCGCTCTACCTTCAACATGAAGGACACCCGCATTGGCTTCATCATTAACGGCCCTGAAGCTGACGGCTGGAAAGTTACAGGTAGAGTTGAAGCAGACTTTTACGGCCTCGGTGGCAACTCCGACAATGGAGCTCTCAGGATTAGACTTTCCTACATCAACCTCAACAACGGTCATGGAACAAACATAAGAATCGGTCAGGACTACATCCCAATTGCCTCCCAGATGGCCTCAACCCTTGACTTCCTGAGCATGGGAGCTTCCGGTAACCTCTGGGACAGGGTAGCTCAAATCACAGTAACTCAGAGCTTTGAGAGCGGATTTGGAATCGTAGGAACTGTCTGGAAGAGCTCTGCTACAACAGACCACGTAGGAATGAGAATGCCGTGGGTAGGAGCAAAGCTGTTCTATAAAGGAGACGCCCTTGGAACAGGCAAACCTCTCTACGTAGCCCTCGGCGGTGCTTACAGACAAGGAAGTGATGAAGTTGACGGCGTAAAGGATGACGTAACCGACTACCTCGTTGCCTTTGAGTGGAATATTCCATTTAACCTCTTCTTCCCAATGGCAGTAAAAGGTGAAGCCTACTATGCCCAAGGGCTCACATCAAGGGACTTCCTCGTCTTTACCGACCCCCACTACCTTGAAGGTTCAAGCGTTGAAGAGGTTGAAACAAAAGGTGGCTTCATTCAGCTCTCACTTAAACCTTTCCAGAAAGTCAGCTTCAACCTCGGAACAGGTATGAACGACCCAGATGACGATTACGCAAAGGCCACAGGAAACTACAAGAAGAACTGGAGGGCCTTTGGAAACGTTATCTACAAGCTTGCTCCAAACGTGTCCTTCGGATTTGAAGTTGACCATCAGGAAACTCTCTACGAAGGAACCGTTGAGCACGGCGAAAGGTACATAGCTTCAGCTATTTACCTCTGGTAATAAAGAGTTCAGGGAGGAAAGTATGAGAAAGGAAGAGCTCCTGAGTATTCTCAGGGACCCTGAGTTTCAGGAACTTGCCAAGAACGTAACAAAGGTTGTTACGACTTTCACAATCATAATGCTCGTCGTTTACTACTCATTCATCCTGATGCTCGCCTACGGGAAAGATTTCCTCTCAACGCCCATCTGCAGCAGCTGTGCAACAACAATCGGAATCATCGTTGGTATCGGCGTAATCATCTTCTCCTGGCTCCTTACCGGTGCCTACATCTGGTGGGCAAACAGCAACTACGACCCGACAGTCAGAAAACTCAGAGAGAAATTCAGGAGGTAAGGATGGGAATCCTCAGGGAACTGCTAATAGCAACTGGACTGGTAGGGCTTTCCACTCCCGCCTTTGCAGGAGAAGCCATCGTTGGAATGCACCCAGTGGCAATAGGGTTCTTCCTCCTGTTTATAGCCATAACTCTGGGAATTACCTACTGGGCTGCAAGGAAATCAAAGACAGCAACTGAGTTCTACGCTGCAGGTAGGAGCATATCCGGTTTTCAGAACGGACTTGCCATTGCCGGTGACTACATGAGTGCAGCTTCCTTCTTGGGAATTGCCGGTATGGTCGCAACTAAAGGTTACGACGGTCTTATTTACTCAATCGGTTTCTTGGTCGGCTGGCCAATAATCATGTTCCTGCTGGCCGAACCCCTAAGGAACCTCGGTAAGTACACCTTTGCAGACGTCGTTGCTTACAGGCTAAAACTCAGGCCAATAAAGATACTTGCAGCTCTCGGCTCAATTGCTGTCGTTATCCTATACCTGATTGCCCAGATGGTAGGTTCTGGAAAGCTGGTACAGCTCGTATTCGGAATACCCTACGATGTTGCCGTCATCATTATTGGAACGCTAATGATTATCTACGTCCTCTTCGGTGGAATGCTTGCCACAACTTGGGTACAGATAATTAAAGCTGTCCTTCTCCTTTCCGGAGCAACGATAATGACCATCTGGACCCTCTCCCTCTTTGGCTTTAGCCCCGAAGCCCTGTTTAAAGCTGTAAAAGAGACAGCCGGTCAGAAGTGGCTCCAGCCGGGAGGACTCGTAAGCAACCCAATTGACGCTATTTCCCTCGGTCTTGCCCTCATGTTTGGAACTGCGGGACTTCCACACATACTGATGAGGTTCTACACCGTTCCAGATGCAAAAGAAGCCAGAAAGTCTGTCTTCTTCGCTACCGGATTCATCGGGTACTTCTACATTCTGACCTTCGTTATAGGTTTTGGAGCTGTTGTCCTCGTTGGTCTTGACAAGATAGTTTCCATCGGTAAAGGCGGAAATATGGCTGCGCCACTCCTTGCTAAAGCTCTCGGAGGAGACGCATTCCTTGGATTCATTGCTGCTGTTGCTTTTGCAACAATCTTGGCAGTTGTTGCAGGCCTAACGCTTGCCGGAGCAAGTGCCCTGTCCCACGACCTTTACGTTGGCGCCATAAGAAAAGGAGAGTCCTCTGAAGAGCAGGAAATAAAGATTACGAGAGTTGCTGTCCTGCTTTTAGGAATCATCGCCATCATCTTAGGAATTGCGTTTAAGGACCAAAACATCGCCTTCGTTGTTGGACTGGCGTTTGCTATAGCCGCAAGCACGAACTTCCCAGCGCTCATCATGTCCATTTCTTGGAAGAGGTTTACAACAGCTGGAGCTGTTGCAAGCATGATTACAGGACTTGTCCTCTCCGTCATCCTCATCATCCTGAGCAAAACGGTATGGGTAGACATCCTCGGGAACCCCGCCCCCATCTTCCCCTACAAGAACCCTGCAATTATCTCAATGACAGCGGCCTTTATTGTTGGAATCATCGTCTCACTCCTTACACAGGAGCCAGAAGCTGAAGAGAAGTTTGAAGAAATGAAGGTGAGAAAGTACTTGGGTATCGGTGCAGAATAATTCTCAGGGGAGGCCCGTCCTCCCCCTCCTCTTTAACGGAGAAGCGGAATGCTTGAACCGGTAAAACTGCTGAAAACAATAGAACCCTTCAAGGAACTGCCGGAAAAGGAAATTAACTTCTTAGCAAAGAACACTCTTGCAGACTACGTAAAGAGGGACACGGAGATACTCAAAGAAGGTGAACAGGTTGACTACCTGTACATCATAGTGAAGGGAAGCTGTACCGTGAAAAAGGGTGACAAGGTCGTTGACGTCCTTGAAAAAGGAGACTTCTTTGGAGATACAGAAATCATATTTGAAGAACCGTCCCGGTTCACCGTAAAAGCTGCTGAAAACTCCATACTTTACATGATTTCCAGAAAAGCCTTTAAAGAAGTGCTGAAAAGTTACCCAGAATTCAGGGAGTTCTTTACGAAAACTACTATTGAAAGGCTCAGTGAGGGCTACAGGAAAATACTACCCGGTGCGGAAGATACCGTTTCCCTCCTGCCGGTAAAAGAAATGAAGTTAAGTCCAGCTATTTTCTGCGAAAGGGAAGAAAACGTAAAAAGCGTAGCAGAAAAGATGGTTGAAGCTGGGACGTCCTGCTGCTTAGTCAAAGGAAAAGAAACGGGAATTATCACCGACATGGACCTTAAGACTAAAGTAGTTGCAAAAGGACTTAGTCCTTTAAGCGTGAAGGCAGAAGAGATAGCAACATACCCAGTTATGACGGTAGAAAGCAACGACTTCGTCTTTGAAGCTATAGTAAAAATGGTAAACAGCGGAGTAAAGCGACTTCCGGTCGTTGAAAACGGAAAGATAATTGGCATCTTAGAAGATAGAACCATTTTCATCCAGCAGACCAAAAACTTTGTCTTCTTAGCAAGGGAAATTGAAGCCGAAAGGGATGTAAAGAACCTCAAGAGGCTGTTCATTTCAGTAGAGGAAGCAATAGAGGCGCTCTTTAAAAGCGGAAAGGACATAGTAATCCTCCAGCGCTACATAAGCGAGATAAACGATAAGTTTATCCGGAAAGCAGTAGACCTTGCCATTGAGAAGGTAGGAGAACCTGAAGGGGAGTTTGACTTCTTAGCACTGGGAAGTGAAGGAAGGAGAGAACAGACGATAAAAACGGACATTGACAATGCCATCGTTTACAGGGAAACGAAAGGAAGGGAATACTTCCTGAAGCTTGGGGAAGCAATAACCGAAATCCTGTTAGAGATAGGTTTCCCGGAATGCCCCGGAAAGGTCATGGTCTCAAACCCTGAGTGGGTAAAGTCCCTTGATGAGTGGAAGTATACGCTTGAGGAGTGGTTCTCAAGGCCAAATGCTGGAAATATCCTGAAAGCAAGTATCTTCTTAGACTTTAGGGCAGTTTACGGAAACGGGAAACTCTCCGAAGAGCTGAGGGACTTTTTAAACAGGTTAGCTAAGAACTACAGGAACTTCCTTGTCGCAATGGCTCAGAAAGTCCTTGAAACTGAACCTCCAATAAATATATTTCATAGGTTTGTTCTTGAAAAAAGTGGAGAACACAAAGGAGAACTTGACCTTAAAAGAGGCGGTATTTTCCCAATTACACAGGGCGCAAGAATCCTAAGCCTTGAAAAGGGATTAAAGGAAACCAACACAGTAAGGAGGATAGAACTTCTAAAGGATAGCATAGGCAAAGATTTCTGCAGCGAACTTATTGAAGCTTTCAAGTTCCTTCAAACACTAAGGCTTAAAAGCCAACTGGATAAAATCAAAAGAGGAAGAACTCCTGATAATTACGTAAATCCCCAAAAGCTAACAAAGTTTGAAAGGGACCTGCTCAAGGACGCTTTCAAGGTCATTTCAAAGTTTCAAGAAATGTTGGGAGTCCACTTCAGGCTGAGGGTGTAATGGGTATTCTGAGAAGGGTAAAGAAACTCATGTACAGAAACAACCCGTACTTTAGGAGGTTTTTCAGAGAGGTTGACTTAGAGAAAGCTGTCTTCTGCTCCTTTGATTTAGAAACAACGGGACTTGACGTTAAGAAGGACGAAATCATTTCCATTGGCGCCGTGAAAGTTGTTAACTTCAAAGTAGATTTCTCTACTACCTTTTACACCCTTCTCAGACCGCAAAAAGAGCCGGCAAGGGAAAGCGTCCTTATCCACGGAATCAGGGAAGAGGAACTTTCAGGAGCTCCAAAAGCAGAGGAAGTATTACCGCAATTCCTTGAGTACATCAAGGGAACGGTGCTTATCGGGTACTTCGTGGCCTTTGACATAGCTATGCTCTCAAAGTACACAAAAAGGCTCTTTGGATTTGAGGTACTCAACCCCTTTATAGACATAAGACACCTCTACAAGCTGGACCTCAAAAGAAGGTACTTGCTAAATCAGGTTCAGGAAGAGAAAAGCCTTGATGAGATAGCACAGGAACTTGGAATTGAAGTGGAGAAGAGGCACAACGCCCTGTGCGACTGCCTCCTTTCTGCTTTTGTATTTCTCTACTTTTTGAAGTCGGACATTAACTGGAAGAGAGCAATCAACTTTTAAAACCAAATAAAAGGAGGGCAAACATGGCAGAAGAGAGACTTGACCACCTGCTAAAGGAAGGCGTAATCATCAACCCACCGGAGGAGTTCGTAAAGCGGGCAAACGTGAAGGACTACGAGGCGGAGTACAGGAGGTTCAAAGAGGACCCAGAAGCTTTCTGGGCAAGCGTGGCAGAGGAGCTTTTCTGGTACGAAAAGTGGGAGAAGGTTCTTGAGTGGAACTACCCCTACGCCAAGTGGTTCGTAGGCGGTAAGACCAACATTACGGTAAACGCCCTTGACAGGCACGTGAAAGGAGGAAAGCGCAATAAGGTGGCCTTTTTCTGGGAGGATGAGCTCGGAAACGAAAGAGTTGTAACCTTCGGAGAGCTCTACAAGCTCGTAAATAAATTCGCAAACGCCCTAAGAGCCGCAGGTGTTAAGAAGGGAGACAGGGTAATCATCTACATGCCTTTGGTTGTTGAACAGATTGTCGCAATGCTCGCCTGTGCAAGAATTGGCGCAATTCACTCCGTAGTTTACGCAGGATTCAGCGTTCCAGCACTCCGCCACAGAATAGAGGACGCAGAGGCAAAAATAGTAATCACTGCAGACGTAACGATAAGAAGAGGAAGAGCTATCCCACTAAAGAGAATCGTTGACGAGGCAATCGTTGACCTGTCCTTCGTTGAACAGGTCATAGTCTTAAGACGCCTTGAGCCAAAGGTTGACCTTATAGGCGAAAAAGAGGTTGACTTCTACGAGTTCATGAAGGGACAGCCCGACTACTGTGAGCCCGAAGTCATGGACGCAGAAGACCCCCTCTTCATCCTCTACACTTCCGGTTCAACCGGTAAGCCCAAGGGCGTCCTCCACACAACCGGCGGTTACATGGTGGGAACCTACTACTCCGTAAAAACTGTCTTTGACTTGAAAGAAGACGACATCTACTGGTGTACGGCAGACCCGGGATGGATTACGGGACACAGCTACATCGTCTACGGACCGCTCGTTGCCGGTGCAACGCAGGTAATAGTTGAAGGAGCTCCCAACTACCCAGATTTCGGCAGATGGTGGAGAATTATTGAAAAATACGGCGTCAACATCTTCTACACAGCTCCAACAGCAATAAGGATGTTCATGAGGGCAGGTGAAGAGTGGCCAAACAAGTACGACCTTTCATCCTTAAGGCTCCTTGGCTCTGTTGGTGAACCAATCAACCCTGAAGCATGGCTCTGGTACTACAAGGTCATTGGAAAGGAGAGATGCCCAATCGTTGATACATGGTGGCAGACCGAAACCGGCGCAGTAATGATTACAACGATAGACGGCCTCCCGATGAAGCCCGGTAAAGCAGGAAAACCTGTTCCCGGCGTAATAGCCGAAGTTGTTGATAAAGAGGGTAACCCCGTTGAGGACGAAAAGGGTGGATTCCTCGTTGTCAAGTTCCCATGGCCGTCAATGATGAGGACAATATGGAGGAACCCTGAGCGCTACGAGCAGTACTGGAACACAATTCCTAACTGCTACATGGCTGGCGACGTTGCCGTGAGGGATAAGGACGGCTACATCATGATACTCGGTAGAGCTGACGACGTTATTAACGTATCTGGTCACAGAATAGGAACGATGGAAGTTGAATCGGCTTTAGTTTCCCACCCGGCAGTTGCAGAGGCAGCCGTAATCGGTAAGCCCGACCCAGTAAAAGGAGAGGCCATAAAGGCCTTCGTTATACTCAAAGAAGGCTACACCGGTTCTGACGAACTCGTTGAAGAACTGAAAAGACACGTGAGGATGGAGCTTGGAGCTTTAGCTGTTCCTTCTGAGATTGAATTTGTTGACAAACTGCCTAAGACAAGAAGCGGAAAGATTATGAGGCGGGTTCTCAAAGCCAAAGAGCTTGGAATGGATCCCGGAGACCTCTCAACCTTAGAGGACTAATTCAAAGGGCGGGGGCTACCCGCCCTTATTCTTTCCCTAAACCAAAAATCTCCTTGAATATCTGAACAACGTGGTAACGGGTTTCCTCTTCCGTTGCTTTTCTTTTGACGCTCGTTATAGGTTGATGGAGAAGTTTATTTATGATGATTCTTGTTATGTTGTCCACCTCTTTAGCCTGCTCAGGCGTAAGACCTAAAGCCGGCAGTCTCTTTTCAAGCTCTGCCTTCCTTATTGTCTCAGCCTTTTCCTTTAGCTCCGCAATGAGTGGAGCAACCTCAAGTTCCCTCAGCCAACGGATAAACCTTTCAACGTAACCTTCAATAATTTCTTTTGCTACCTCTGCTTCCCTAAGCCTTTCTCTTATGTTAGCCTCAACAACCTGCTGTAAATCGTCAATATCGTAAACGTAAAGCCCATCAACCTCGTTAAGGGCTGGGTCTATGTCCCTTGGAACTGCTATGTCTATCAGGAACATCGGACGTTGCTTTCTCTTTTCAAGGGCAGGGATAACATTTTCAGGCTTTAGGATGTAGCCGGGAGCTCCAGTGGAGCTAATGATAATGTCAGAGAGCTCAAGAACAGTAGGAAGTTCCGTGAGTGGAAAAGCCTTCCCGCCAAACTCCTTCGCTAACTTCTCAGCTCTCTCAAGGGTTCTGTTGACAACAAAAACCTCCGAAGCACCGTTTGAAACAAGGTGCTTAACGGCAAGCTCTGCCATCTCGCCAGCGCCTATTATGGCAACTCTTTTACCTGAAAGAGTTCCAAATATCTTCCTTGCAAGCTCCACCGCCGCAAAGCTTACAGAAACCGCATTCCTTGAAATTCCGGTTTCGGTCCTCACCCGCTTTGACACCTTCAGAGCAGTCTCACAGAAACGGTTAAGAACCGTTCCAACAGTGCCAAGTTCCCTTGCCGTCTGGAAAGCGTCCTTAAACTGGCCTACAATCTGAGGCTCTCCAACTATCATTGAGTCAAGGCTTGAGGCAACATAGAAACCGTGCCTAACCGCATCCTTCCCCTCTTTCCTGTAGAAGAAGCGGTTTATCTCCTCTATACTCGCCCCCTTCTCCTCAATGAGGAACTCATAAACATCCTTAAAAGGAGCAGAAACCCTCGTGGTGAAGTAAATTTCCACCCTGTTACACGTTGAAAGTATCATGCACTCATCAACACCTGCAAAGGAGTTGAGCTTTAAAAGCGCGCTCTCTACAGCCTCTCCCTTGAATGCAAACTTTTCCCTCACCTCAACGGGAGCAGTTTTGTGGTTCACCCCCAGACAGCACAGCTTTAACTCTCCCATCTCTACCCCTTAAAAGAGTGAATGTCCTTTGCCAAGAAGAAGTTAACGCCAACAAAGTCCATGAGTATCACCAAAAGTCCAGCAATTGACATATAACAGAGCCTCTTTCCCCTCCAGCTACCGTAAAGGTATAGGTGTATTATGCCGGCGTATATAAACCAAGTAATTAGCGTTGCTACCTGCTTGGGATGCCACGACCAGAAAGAGCCAAAGACCTTTTCCGACCAGATAGCCCCTGCAAACATCGCAATTGTTATGAACGTGAAACCGACCGTTATAGAGTGGTAAATGACAGACTCTACAAGTGACAGGGAAGGGAGCTTATGGAAGAAAACGGAAAACTTCTTTTTCTTAAGATGTCTATCAAAGATAAGGTAAATCACTGAGAGTATTGCAGAGAAAATAAAAGCGCTGTAGCCCAAGAACGCCGTGAAAATGTGAACCACCCCCGTAATCCCCACGGGAAAAACGTCCTTTGGAACGCCAGAAGAGAGGACAGAGGCCAAAAGGAGTACTGAAGCCCAAGGCATCAGGAACGCACCAGAGAGGGAAAGCCTATGTTTAGTTGAGAAGTAAAGGAAAACGGTTACTACGCTTAAGGCTAAAGTGAGGAAAGCCCCCCGAGGAGTAAAGAGAACTACCGTGCCACTATTAGCTATCGTCAAAACAATAGAGACCAAGTTTGTAAGGAAGCCGAACCTCGCAGCGTAAAGGCCTACAGCTGCCAGCTTGTCCTTCCGCAAGGATAAAAACAGTAGGTAGTGGAGCGTAGAGACCGTATAAAGAAAAGCAGTTGCATAGACAAAACTTTCTACCCTCATGGGATTGGATTATAGCACTTCCTCTATGGCTGGATGGAGGAAGCGTTCTTTCTCCTTGGAGTACTCAGGGTAGAACTCACAGAGAAGCCTTATAAGCTTTTCTGCCTCTATTTGACCGGGAGCAACGGGCTCTCCAAAGAAGGTGTAAGTTAGGAGTGAACCAAAAGAGAAACCTACTACCCTTGTAAACTTTCCAACTTCGCCCATTACCATAAAAACCTTGGGATGGTCAAAATTTTCAAGGACGCAGCAAACCCTTGTAGCATCAGAAGGCTCTCTCCCTGCAAAGGCTACCTTTACTATGTCAGCTCCAGCGTCCTTTGCCCTACCAAGTATATCTTCAATCTCTGACTTAGAAGGTGTCTTCTCAAAATCGTGGTAAGAAACGATGAGAACCTTCCGCTCCTTTTCTACCATTTCCTTTACGTAAGGAAGGATCTTCGCCCTTAGTTCAACGTCAACGGCACCGGTTGCAGGATGACTAACGGCAAGCTTAAAGAGCTCTAACCTTTCCTCCTCAGAGCCTTTAAACTTCCCTCCTTCCCAAACTGGACGAATAGTTGAAACGGAGTAGAAACCAAAGTCAGCAACTGCATCAAGGAAGGATCTAAAAGACTCCTTTGAAACATCAGAAAGTAAATCAAGCCTTGCCTCTATAAGGTCAACCTTTAACTCCCTTGCCTTCTCTAAATTCCCTTTCAGGTTTTCACCGCTTAAAGCAACAATAACGCGAGGAGTTTTTCCAAGCTCTACAGTTCCTATCTGCATCACTCTCTCCTATGCCTGTAAGATATCACCTCAACGTCCTCAAGAACTACAAGGCCTTCCTCAATGATGGAATCAATCACCTTCAAAAACTCCTTGATCTTTTCCTCTCTGTCAATAATCTCTACAACAACTGGCAGGTTCTGGGAGAGCCTCCACACAGAAAAGGTCTTAAGCTCAGAGTGAGAGCCTATGCCTGCCACTGCCTTGAAGACGGTAGCTCCGGCAAGGCCATTTTCTTTCACAAGCTGGAGTATGTATTCCCACAGGGGCTTACCTTCAAACTTATCCTCAAGACTTATGAAAATCCTGAGGAGTTTACGCCTGCCGACAAGCCCCCTCATTAGTGGCCTCTCGTAACCCTAAGAACTTCCTCAGGCGTTGTAACTCCCTTAGCTATCTTAATCTTACCTATCTCCCTAAGTGTCCTCATTCCATGCTTTTTAGCTATCCTCCTTATTTCCTCAGCGTTCTTCCCCTTTACGACGGCATCCCTTATCTCCGGAACCATATCCATAACCTCGTAAAGGGCTACCCTACCCTTGTAGCCGGTGTAATCACACTTTTCACAGCCAGCTCCTTTATAGGTTTGAAGGGTTGCTATCTCTTCCTCTCTAAAGCCAACCTCCTTTAAAACCTCCGGCGGATAGCGATACTCAGTCTTACAGTAGGGACAAATTTTCCTTGCAAGCCTCTGAGCTATGACTAAGATAACAGAAGAGGCTATCAGGAAGTTCTCAATTCCCATGTCAACAAGCCTTGTAACCGTACTGGGAGCGTCGTTTGTGTGGAGAGTTGATAGGACGAGGTGTCCTGTAAGAGCTGCCTCAATGGCAATCTCTGCCGTTTCTGCGTCCCTAATCTCTCCAACCATGATTATGTCGGGGTCCTGACGCAAGAAAGCCCTCAGAGCTCTCGCAAAGGTCAGACCAATTTCCGGCTTGACCTGAACTTGGTTTATACCGTAGAGGTTGTACTCAACAGGGTCTTCAACGGTCATTATGTTGACTTCCGGCTTATTTACAGTCAAAAGGGATGAGTAAAGGGTAGTCGTTTTTCCAGAACCAGTAGGGCCAGTTACCAAAATCATTCCGTAGGGAGAAAATATTGCTCTCCTTAAGAGCTCAAACTCCCTGTCCTCAAAGCCAAGCTGGCTCAGGTCAAGCCTTAAGCTTCCCTTGTCAAGAATCCTTAAAACAACTTTCTCACCAAAGACGGTAGGAACGGTTGAGACCCTAAAGTCTATCTCCCTTCCCTGAAACTTGGCCTTCATACGGCCGTCCTGAGGAAGCCTCTTTTCGGCTATGTCCAGACCGCTTAAAACTTTTATTCTCGCCACTACGGCATCTTTAATCTCCGGCTGGTACTTAGCAACGACGTGAAGAACGCCGTCAAGCCTGTAGCGAATGCGGAGCTCCTCTTCAAAAGGTTCAATGTGGATATCCGAAGCTCCCTTCTTTAAAGCCTCAAGGATAATGGCGTTCACGAGCTTCACTATCGGAGCTTGAGAGGCAAGCTCCTTAAGGTCGTCAAGGGATACTACCTGAATTCCGTAGGCTGCCTCCTCAAGCTCTGCCAAACCGTTTGAACTTTCCCGCTGGAGCTCCTGCTTTAGACGGGAGAAAAACTCTTCTTCAGCCTTCCCGTAAACTTCTTCCAGCCTCTCCTTTATCCTAAAATCAAGGGCTACAAAAGGCTGAATTCTGTAACCTGTAGTAAACCTTATCCTCTCCCGAGTCTGAACGTCAGACGGGTCGGCCATAGCAAGCTTTAAGGTTGGGCCTTTCCTATCAAACGGAACAACTACCGCCTTCTCTGCAGTGCTACGAGGAACTATCTTTACCAGTTCGGGAGGTATCTCTACCTCCCTCAAGTCAACTGGAGGAACCCCAAAAAACTCCGAAAGCAGTGATAAAAGCTTTTCCTCCGGGACTATTTTCTCGTCAACGAGCTTCTTCTGCCAATTCTCTTCTTCCTTTATTAAGGATAAAGGTATACCAAGCCTCTCAGCGACAAACTCCTTTAGTCTTAACTCATCGGCTCTATCTTTCATTTTTTACCCCTTGACAGCCTCTGAGAGCTTGTGGAGGAGCTCTGCCGGATTCCTAATGGGGAACTCTATTCTGTCAACCAGAGTAGTTGCCGGAACATCCTTTACCTTAATGCCGGCCAGCCTGCTCTTAAGCTCTTCCTTCTGCTCCTCCTGTAAGGGAAAGTCCATACCCTTAATAGCGGTAAGAACCTCTACAGGCCACACAATACCCAAGAGCTTTGCCACAAAGGTCTCACAGACAGAAACGACAAAAGGAACGTAGTCGTTACCGGCCTTAACCTCCTTGTAAGCCAGTTTTGCAAGTCCACCGGCAGTGTGAACCTTTACGTCCTTACTCTCAAGCTCTCCCTGAAGCTTCATAAGGACAAGCTCAGGGTCTGCAGAGAGCATGTTCCTCACAGTCTGTTTCGTAAGGCCTAAGAACTCGGCAATCTCGTCCTCAGTCTTTAAGCCTTCCTCTTTCAGAACAACTGCGTAAGATGCTTCCATCAAGCTCGGTATCCAAGTGAGGTTCCTGTACTCAAAGAGCTTCCTCGGCCCCCCTATGATTTCAAGGGCTTTAAGGAAAACCCTCAAAGCAAGGGTATCGTAATCAACCTCCCTCGGCTCAACCTGAATGACCATGACTCCCTCCATTATTGCATTTCTTACGGTCCTTAGCTTAATTATACATCTGAGAACAAGTTGGTAAAATGGTCGCATCAAACAGGCTACTGGAGAGCCATGCTAAACAGGAGGGACATTCTAAAAGCCCTTGCAGGCGGAAGTTTATTTGCCTTCTTAGAAGAGGCAGAGGCTAAGAAACGTACTCCAATTATCAGGAAAATTCGTTGCTCATCAAACGAGGAAAGAACGAGAATCGTTTTTGACTGCACCGGCAAGGTAGAGCGAAAAGATATAGAAACAAAGTTAAAAGGAAACACTCTCTGGCTTACAGTCAGGAACGTAAGGGCGAACCACCTTGTAAGGAAGCTAAGGAGCTCCCTCGTATCAAGGGCAGAAGTCATCCCTATAAACAGCCGCTTAGTCAGGATAAAAATCCTTATGAAAGATCCTCACAAGTTTAAGGTGTTCGCTTTAAGAGCGTGCAGAGGCAAACCCTTTAGAATAGTCGTTGACGTCCTGTCAGACTTTATGATAACCGAATGCGAAACGAGAAAACCGAAAAAAAGAATCGTCGTCATAGACCCCGGTCACGGAGGCAAAGACCCCGGAGCTGTCTGGCCTATTAATTCTTACCATCCAAGAATAAAAGAAAAGGACATAACCCTTTCAATAGCCCTGAGGGTTAGAAGGATTTTGAAAGAGTATCCCAACATAGAAGTAATCATGACGAGAACGAGGGACGTTTACGTCCCTCTTCTAAAGAGAGCTGAAATAGCTGCAAAAGCTTGCGCAGATGCCTTTGTAAGCATCCACGCAGACTCCATGCCGAACTTCCCCGACTGGAGTGGCGTAACGGTCTTTAAGGCATCCCCGGGACTTTTCGCTAAAGCTCAGCTTGTCGCGAAAAAAGTCGCCCAAAAAGTTAGACTCTGCAACGATGTTATGTGCTGGAGTATCAGTCCACTCCTCATTAACATGGCAACAACCGTAACCTTTGTTGAAAGCGCAAGGCTGGCAGAAACGATAGTGGAGAGCCTAAAGGCCCACGTTAACGAGGACCTCGTTAACGGCATTCGGGATATGAGGAGGAACATCCTCGTCCTTAAAACACCCGGAAGACCGGCTATTCTTATTGAATCTGGTTTCCTGACAAACCCAAAGGACAGGAAAAGACTCGTCCAGAGCTGGTATCAGGAAGAAGTTGCAAGAGGCATCGCCAGAGGAATCGTCAAGTACTTTGAATCCCTAAACACAGTAGCATACGTAAAGGAGTGAAGCTGTGAAGTTAGAGCTAAAGGGAAAGGCGTTAAGGGGTAACTTAAGAGTTCCTTCTGATAAGTCCATATCCCACAGAGCAATAATGCTCGGAAGTTTAAACAGAGGAGAAGTCGTTGTAAGGAATTTCCTGCGTTCAGAGGACTGTTTAAACACCCTTAAGGCCTTTGTGGAACTTGGAGTAGATATAAGCGATAACGGAGATGAGATTCTCATAAAAGGTAAAGGAAAGTATTCACTAAAAGAGCCTTTTAACGTTATAGACCTTGGAAACTCCGGAACGTCTATAAGGCTAATTTCGGGGATCCTTGCCGGTCAGCCCTTTTACTCCGTCCTCACCGGTGACCAGTACCTAAGAAGACGTCCCATGGACAGGATAGCAATCCCTCTAAGAGAAATGGGAGCTCTAATTTACGGTAGAGAGAGCGGCAAGTTTCCACCCCTTACGATTTTAGGCAGAAGACCTCTTAATGGAATTAACTACAAGAGTCCCAAGGCATCTGCTCAGGTAAAGTCTGCAGTTCTTTTGGCTGGACTCTACACAGACGAGCCGGTTTCAGTAACAGAGCCGGCAAAGAGTAGAGATCATACGGAAAGAATGCTCTCGGCTTTTGGAGTTGATGTAAAAATAGACGGTCTAACGGTCTCTTTAGGAGAAAATAGGGAGCTCTCAGCCGACTTGGAAATTGACGTTCCTGCCGATATATCATCTGCCGCCTTCTTTATGGTAGGAGCGGCAATTACCCCCAACTCCGAGGTTACCTTACGGGATGTAATACTCAACCCGACAAGGACGGGAATCTTAGACGTCATGAAAAGAATGGGGGTAAACCTTAGGATAGAAAATGTTCGCCAGATTGGTGGGGAAGAAGTTGGCGACATTACAGTATCTTACTCTCCAGAGCTTAAAGCAACAGTGATAGAAGGAGAAGAAATTCCACGTTTAATTGACGAACTCCCTGTCCTTGCCCTCCTTGCAACGCAGGCAGAAGGTGAAACCGTAATTAAGGACGCCGCAGAGCTCCGCGTTAAAGAGAGCGATCGCGTAAAGTCAACCGTTGAGAACCTAAAAGCAATCGGAGCTCTCGCAGAAGAACTTCCAGACGGGATGGTAATCAGGGGAAAGTGCAAGCTAAAAGGGGGAAAAGTTTCCTCTTACGGCGACCACCGAATAGCCATGACCTTTGCGATAGCCTCCCTCATTGCAGAGGAAGCTGTTGAAATAGACGATACGGAATGCGTTGCCACATCCTACCCGGGATTTTTTGACGACCTGAGAAATCTCTTAGAGTAGCCTTCCCGGCTACTCCTCATTTTCTTAATCAAGGAAGAGACTATATTTCTACCGGAAACCACAAGAAGGTAAAGTCATGAAGAAACCTGAAGTTTTAGCACCGGCTGGAAACTTAGAAAAGCTCAAGTTTGCCATAGATTTTGGAGCAGACGCTGTTTACCTTGGAGGAAAGGTTTTCAACCTCAGGGCAAAGGCTGGCAACTTTACCTTAGAGGAAATGGCCGAAGGCATTGAGTATGCCCACAAGAGGGACAAGAAGGTTTACGTAACCCTTAACGCCTTTGCAAGGAACAGAGACTTTGAGCAGTTAGAAAGGTTTGTAAATGAAGTAAAAGAACTAAAGCCGGACGCTTTTATCGTTTCAGACCTCGGAGTTTTAACGACCGTAAAGGAGATAGCTCCAGAAATTGACGTTCACATCAGCACTCAGGCAAACGTTACAAACTACAGAGCCGTTAAAGTTTTAAAAAACTTGGGAGCTAAGAGAATTGTCCTTGCAAGGGAGCTAAACCTTGAAGAGATAAGGGAAATAAAAGAAAGAGTTCCTGAAATGGAAATAGAAGTCTTTGTTCACGGTGCAATGTGCATGGCCTACTCCGGAAGGTGTCTCCTCTCAAACTACCTCTCCTACAGGAACAGTAATCAAGGAGCATGTTCCCAGAGCTGTCGGTGGAAGTACTATTTGGTTGAGGAGAAAAGACCGGGAGAGTTCATTCCGATAGAGGAGGACGAACACGGAACTTACATCTTCAACTCAAAGGACCTGTGTGCCCTTCCCATTTTGGACGAACTTGTAGAGGCAGGAGTTGACTCTCTAAAAATAGAAGGAAGAATGAAGAGCTCCTACTACGTCGCCGTAACGACAAGTGTCTACAGGAGGGCAGTTGACCTTTTATTTGAAGATAGGGAAAAATTTAAAGAAGAGCTCCCCCACCTTTTTGAGGAGCTGGAAAAAGTAAGCCACAGGCCTTATACCCTCGGTTTTCTAAAAGGTAGAAACGAGATTCTCCAGCACTATGAAACGAGCTCCTACATAAGGAACTACAAGTTCTTAGCGATATACAGAGGTGGTAGGTGGGAGATAAGGAATCAGCTAAAAGTGGGAGATGATGTGGAGCTCTTCTTCCCAGATGCATCCATTCAAAGAACGAAAATAAAAGGAATGAGAGTGCTAAAAGAAGATTTTGAAGAAACCGTAAATGAAGCTCATCCGAATCAAATTGCTGCTATTGATTTTGAAGAACCGCTTTCTCTATCGGAAAATACTATCTTGAGAATGAAAAAAAGAGACGGGGACTAACGTCCCCATCCCCAGCCCCAACTTCTACCTCTTCCTCTGCCACCGCCAAAACCAAACCCGCCGAAACCAAACCGGCAGCGCCAACCTCTACCTGCACCTCTCCTCCATCCGCCGCCCCATCCTCCAAAGCCTGCACCATCAACTCTTACGATATTCTCACTTTTACACTTTGGACAGCTCAGCATCCAGCGAGGCTTTCCAAAAGGCTCTTCGAACTTATGACCGCACCCAAGACACTTAAACTTCCTTTTGGGAATCTCCATTGTTCATACCCCTTAACAATGTTCACAATTCTAAATTAGTTCCCTCCTCCCAAGAAAGCAAGTAACTGCAGTTACTTTAAAACTTCCAACGGGTTAAGGTAGTAAACCTTTCCGTTGTAAACTTTGCTTACCTCAAAGTAAACGCCGCTCCTTCCCCAATCTCCAGACGTTCCGGCAGTTCCTATCGTTTCGCCCCTCTTTACTATTTGTCCGGGCCTTACAAGAACTCTATTAAGATTACTGTAAACGGTTCTATAACCCTCAGGATGCTGTAGTATAACGACGTTGCCGTAGGCCTTGAGTAGTCGCTCGTCCTTACCGGCAAACTTAACCATACCAGTCTCTGCAGCCTTAACTTTCTCGCCGGGGCTCCCAAGGATAAAGATACCCGGATACCCCTTCTCCCTAACGGTAGGGTCCACCCTACCGTCAAGTGGAAAGTGAAACTCTATAGGCCTGTTTAGCCTGAGAACGTCTCTATAGCCAACGAGTATCTTCAATTTCTGGCCGGGACGAATGATGTAAGGCTTTTTAAGGTGGTTTTCCCTTATTATTACACGGGGTGACACCCTAAACTTCTTCGCTATCTTCAGTACCGAATCCCCCCTCTTTACCCTGTAGTACTTGTAAACTGGAACTTTCGCAAGACCTGAAGAGGACGATTGTCTAACCCTATTACCCTGACTCTTTCTATGGGCAGACTTAACAGGCACTTTCAGTTTTTGTCCTACGTAGATAGTTGAACCCCTAAGGTTGTTAAGGCGTTTTATCTCTGAAACAGTCGTTCCGAACTTGATAGCAATCTTCTTGAGGGAATCTCCTCTCTTTACTCTGTAGACAATGTAAGAAGAACTTTCTCCTCTTTTCTTCTTCACAGGAATACGAAGCTTTTGACCAACGTATATTTTTGAACCCTTAATCCTGTTGACCCTCTTTATTTCGGCAACAGAAACACCAAATTTTTGGGCTATTTTTCCAAGGGTATCCCCTCTTTTCACCTTGTATATAACATCAGCAAAGGCAGTTGAGAAAAGGAGTAGGAAACTAACAAAGAACAACAAAATCCTCATATTCCCCTCTTGGCTCTACGAACTCATACTCTATGCTATCAACTCTTGCTAAGATGGGACCTTTTCTCAGGTAGTTAAGGAGCTCCTCTAAGGCCCCTTCTTCTCCTTCTGCGTAAACTTCTACCCTTCCATCCGGAAGGTTCCTAACAAAACCTTTTAATCCCAGCAATTTTGCTTTGTTCCTTGTGAAGGCTCTATAACCAACGCCCTGAACCCTTCCACTTACAAAGGCGTGAAGTCCCTTCACGGTAAGACCCCCGAACTTTCAAGGGCTGAAAGACCATTTTTAAAGCCCTGCTCAAAAAAGTCTGCTACCCTCGCAAAGTCAAACATTGAACCTTCAATGTCGTGGTCAACAAAAATATCGCAGTAACCGCAACGTCTCTCCTGATTCTCCAGAACACTGGCAAGAATTGCCCTTACCGTAACATCAACTAAGGACTCATGGTTAAACTCTCGCCGAGCAACATTTACATTGGAGCAGATGTTAATTTTACAACCGTAGGCCTTTACCATCTCCGCCGGCATAGAGTTTCTAATACCACCGTCAATATAGTAATCACTCCCTACTCTATAAGGGGAAAACAAAGGAGGTATTGAGCAAGATGCAACCACGTAATCAACGACTTTCCCTTCCGTTACAAACTCAACTTTCAGCGTTTTAAGGTTTACCACCGTAAGACCTAAAGGAATTTTAAGCTCACTAAAGCTTAAATCTCCTATAAGGTCAAGAAGTTTTTTTCTTAACCCAGCTAAACTAAAAAGCCCCCCTTTTAAGGAGGGCCTTACAATGTTTTTCCAAGAGAGGGATAGGGCAATTTCTTTTATTTCGTCAGGGGAGTAACCTGCACAGTAAAGGACGCCTATCAAAGCTCCCGTACTTGTCCCAGCAACAAACGACGGAGAAATTCCCTTAAACTCAAGGGCTTTTAAAAAACCGGCATGGGCGACCCCTTTAACGAAGCCGCCCGAAAGAGTAACCCCAACTTTCATTAGAATTCCAGTTCATCTCCCGGATTGAGAACTTCTACGTTAACTCCTCTTGCCTCAGCAAGGGCCTTAAACTCTTCAGGCTCAGCGTCAATGATAGGCCATGTCTTAAAGTGCATTGGAACAACGATTTCAGCCTTCACCATCTCAGCAGCTATTGCAGCGTCCTTAATGTCCATTGTAAAGTTTCCACCTATCGGAAGGAGGGCAACGGTTATGTCCTCATACTTTCCGATAAGCTCCATATCTGCTATGAGTCCCGTGTCTCCTGCATGGTAAACCCTGCGACCCTCAACTTCAATAATTACTCCACACGGGGAACCGAGAGTAATAACGCGGTCGTCCTCAATTACGGAGCTCCCGTGGGCTGCCGGAGCGAGCTTTACCCTTCCAAAGGGGAAGTTGTAAGAACCACCAATGTGCATCGGGTGAACGTTTGGAGCTCCCTTGGACTGACAGTACTGGCAAACCTCAAAAATGCTGACAATTGTAGCTCCTGTATTCTTTGCAATCTCAACGGCATCCCCTAAGTGGTCACCGTGGCCGTGGGTAACAAAGATATAGTCAAGCTCTTTAAAGTCCTCAGGCTTTGCAATTTTCCAAGGGTTACCTGTTAAAAAGGGATCTATAAGTGCCTTAACTCCCTTTCCTTCAAGGTAGAACGTAGCATGCCCAAGGTACCAGAGTTTTGCCATGCCACCCTCCCTTACAGAGTAGATTTGATTTCCCAGAGCCTCGCCCTTACCTTAAAACGGATTTTCCCGTAAAGGGGAGTCCTCCTTGCCAAAACTACCAAGTAGGTATCGTTTACGAGCTTGTAAACAAGCATAACGTGGTTAGTTGTAAAAAGGACCATCTCTTCAAGGGAATCCTTCTCTCCAGAAACGTCCTGAATCACCTCTACAAGTCTTGTTACTGGGTTGACGATATGAACATCAACCTCTTCAGCATCAAGCGTTAGCCCCGGCTTATCGTACTTGTAAACTATGAACCCCTCCTCATCCACTACAGCTACAGATTCTACTTCTGGGAGGGATTCAGCCAACGCCTTTAGCTTTTTTTCCATAGTTACCTCTGAAATTGGATTAAATCAATCCACGCTGGATAAGGAGCTCCGCAATCTGAACGGCGTTTAGTGCCGCTCCCTTCCTCAGGTTATCGCCAACAATCCACAGGTTCAAACCATTCTCTATTGTATCATCTTTCCTAATTCTTCCAACAAGTACGTCGTCCTTTCCAGCAACGTCTATCGGCATTGGGTAAACAAAGTTCTCAAAGTCGTCAACTACCCTAACGCCCGGGGCTTTTTCCAGTGCTTCTCTCGCTTCCTCAACAGAAACAGGTCCCTCAAATTCAATGTTCACAGCTTCAGAGTGTCCGATGAAAACAGGAACCCTCACACAGGTTGGAGAAACTTTAATCTCGTCGTCGTGCATTATCTTCTTAGTCTCGTTTATCATCTTTATCTCTTCCCTCGTGTAGCCGTTAGGGAAGAACTTGTCTATATGAGGAACGCAGTTAAAGGCAATCTGCTTAGGGATTTTGACAGGTGGGGGAACAGGTTTTCCTTCAAGAACTGCCCTCGTCTGCTCCTTTAGCTCCTCTATGGCTTGAGCTCCAGCCCCAGATACAGCCTGATAGGTAGCAACAACAATCCTCTTTATCCTTGAAATGTCGTAAAGTGGTTTTAAGACAACAACCATCTGAATTGTGGAACAGTTAGGGTTCGCAATTATCCCATTGTGCCAATCAACGTCCTCAGGGTTTACCTCAGGAACAACTAAGGGAACGTCCGGCTCCATCCTAAAGGCAGAGCTGTTGTCAATTACGACAGCTCCCCTCTTAACGGCCTCCGGAGCAAACTGTTTACTCCTATCACCTCCGGCAGAAAAGAGAGCTATATCAATCCCTTCAAAGGACTCTGGTCTTAGCTCCTCAACCGTTACCTCTTCCCCTTTAAAGCGAAGCTTTTTACCGGCAGACCTTTTTGAAGCTAAGAGCCTAATATCTGATACCGGAAAGTTCCTCTCCTCAAGGATTTTGAGCATTTCCTGACCCACAGCACCTGTAGCCCCAACAACGGCAACTCTATAACCTTTCATCTTTAAACCCCTTAGAGATTTTTAATCTCTTCTGCTATCAGGTCTCCCATTTCTTCTGTGGAAACGAGCTTCTTACCCTCAGAGTAGATGTCGCGAGTCCTGTAACCTTTTGCAAGAACTCTTCTTACAGCCGTATCTATCGCTTCTTCTACCTCCGGCATGTCAAAGGAATAAGTAAACATCATTCCGACGGAGTTTATAGTTGCAATCGGGTTCGCAATGTTTTGACCAGCAATATCAGGAGCAGAACCGTGAATTGGCTCGTAGAGTCCAATCTTGCCGCCTATGCTTGCGGAGGGAAGCATTCCGAGAGAGCCTGTAAGCATAGCACAGGCATCAGAAAGTATGTCACCGAACATGTTCGTCGTAACGATTACGTCAAACTGCTTTGGCCAGCGGATTATCTGCATTGCAGCGTTATCAACGTACATGTGGTTGAGCTCAACGTCTTGGTAGTCCTCGTGAACTTTCTCAACCACCTCCCTCCAGAGGACTGTTGCCTCAAGGACGTTTGCCTTATCAACGCTTGTTACCTTCTTCCTCCTCTTCCTTGCAACCTCAAAGGCTACCCTTGCAATCCTCTCAACCTCGTGTTCGTAGTAGCGCATCGTGTTTATACCGACGCGCTCTTCTCCGTCAACAAAAATCCCTTTAGGTATTCCAAAGTAGATACCGCTCGTTAGCTCCCTTATAACCATTATGTCAACGCCTTTTATAACCTCAGGCTTTAACGTAGAGGCGTCAATCAGCTCATCGTAGAGCTTTGCAGGACGGAGGTTTGCAAAGGCGTTAAGGAGCTTTCTCATTCCAAGGAGGGCTCTCTCTGGCCTTATCTCAAAGGGAAGGTTATCCCACTTAGGACCTCCGACAGCTCCAAGGAGGACTGCATCGGAGGAGAGAATGAGCTCCTTTGTTTCCTCAGGGAATGGAACCCCACACTCATCAATTGCAGCACCGCCTATGAGGCCGTACTCGTACTTAAGCTTTATGTCAAACTTCTCAGAAACTGCGTCCATTACCTTTACGGCCTGTTTCACTATCTCTGGGCCAATTCCATCGCCCGGCAGGACTGCTATCTTGAACTCTTTCAAGTTCCACCTCCTTCTTACTTAAGTCCCAGTTTCTTCTTGGCGTATTCCATAAGACCACCGGCCTCTATAATCTTCCTGATGTCCTCAGGAATAGGGTTAGCCTTGAACTCCACTCCCTTTGTAACGTTCTTGATTACTCCTGTTTCTGGATTTATCTCAACGATATCTCCCTCTTCAATCCCCTCAACAGCCTCAGGTGACTCAAATATCGGAAGGCCAATGTTTATAGCGTTCCTGTAGAAAATCCTTGCAAAGGACTTGGCAATAACTGCAGATACTCCTGCTGCCTTAATGGCAATTGGAGCGTGTTCCCTTGAAGAACCGCACCCGAAGTTCTTACCGGCAACTATGATGTCCCCTTTTTGAACCTTCTTTGGAAACTCAGGGTCGGCGTCTTCCATAACGTGCTTTGCGAGCTCTGCAGGATCAGAAGTGTTTAGATACCTTGCTGGAATAATCTCATCGGTATTAATGTCGTCTCCAAACTTAAAAGCCCTTCCCCTAAAAACTTCTGACATTTCTATCCTCCTAACTGAAAAGTTTGCTTGGCAGGAATATATGCGGATTGAATTATAGCGGAAAGTTAAGGAGATTTTGGCTTAGAGGAAGGGAAACGGATTTAATTGGAGGGGAGAGGTTTGGAGGGAAAAATAAAATGGAGCGGGCGACGGGATTCGAACCCGCGACCCTCAGCTTGGAAGGCTGATGCTCTAGCCAGCTGAGCTACGCCCGCTCATTGGTTGCGGGGGCGGGATTTGAACCCGCGACCTTCGGGTTATGAGCCCGACGAGCTACCGGACTGCTCTACCCCGCGTCAATGGTGGAGGGGGCAGGATTCGAACCTGCGTAGGCGTAACGCCGGCGGATTTACAGTCCGCTGCCTTTGACCACTCGGCCACCCCTCCACGCTAATGGTGCCGGCTGAGGGAGTCGAACCCCCGACCTGGTGATTACAAGTCACCCGCTCTAGCCAGCTGAGCTAAGCCGGCACCTCGTGGCCGAGGAATAATATAGGTGATTCTTCTCAGGTGTCAAGGGGTATCCGCAGAGAGGGCCTGAATCTTTTCAGCCTGCTCTGCAGCGGCAAGGGCATCTATCATCTCGTCAAGCTCTCCATCTAAAAATTCGCTAAGGTTGTAGAGGGTAAGCTTTATCCTGTGGTCGGTTACCCTTCCCTCTGGGAAGTTGTAGGTTCTAATCTTTTCGCTCCTGTCACCGCTTCCAACCTGAGAACGACGGGCGGAGTCAAGCTTTTCCTTCTGCTGTCTCTCGTAGTACTCCTTTAACCTTGCCCTGAGTATCTTCATTGCCTTAATCCTGTTCTGAATCTGAGAACGCTCGTTTGAACAGGTTACGACGATACCGGTTGGAATGTGGGTAATACGCACAGCAGAGTCGGTAGTGTTAACGTGCTGTCCACCTGCACCCGAAGAGCGGAAGGTATCAATCCTCAAGTCCTTCTCGTCTATCTTGACCTCAACCTCCTCAGCCTCCGGCAGAATCGCAACGGTTGCCGTTGATGTATGAATCCTACCGCTTGACTCGGTTACGGGAACTCTCTGCACCCTGTGAACGCCAGACTCGTACTTGAGCCTGCTGTAAGCTCCTTTACCGGAAATCATGGCTACTACTTCCTTTATACCGCCAAGTCCGGTCTCATGGAGGGAGAGTATTTCTACCTTCCAGCCTCTCCTTTCTGCATATCTCGTGTACATTCTGAAGAGGTCCTGAGCAAAGAGGGCTGCCTCTTCTCCACCGGCCCCAGCCCGTATTTCAAGGATAACGTTCTTCTCGTCGTTTGGGTCTTTGGGAATAAGGAGTTTCTTAAGCTCTTCCTCAAGCTTTTCTAACTTATCCTCAAGCTCTTTCTTCTCTTCCTTTGCAAGTTCAACGAGATCTTCGTCATCAGAGGACTCAATTATCTCAAGGGCTTCTTCAATTCCCTGCTTTACTTTCTTGTACTCCATATAGGTCTCGTATATGGGCTGGAGCTCCTTGTGCTCCTTGGCAAGAGCCTGAAACTTTTTATGGTCTGCAATTACCTCCGGCTTTCCAAGGCTTTCCTCTATCTCTTTAAACTTTTGGGCTATCTTCTCAAGCCTTGCCTCTATCGCTTTTTCCATAGTCCCACTCCTAAATGGTTTTCCCGATGATAAGAATATCCCAAAAGGTTCTTCGGGCAACCGTGTTAGAATTGGAAAAAGAACTCAGGCGGAGATATGTTATGAAAAAGCTCCTTTACGTTACTACCTGCTTAAGTCTAATGCTTGCCTCCTGTGGCAGTCCCAGATACATAGTCAAGTACAAGTACGTTCCCCCACAGAACTCAAAAGAATGTCTCAAAAGCTGTGAAGTGAAGTTTGAGGAGTGCCAAAAAAGCTGTAACGAGAAGTTTCAAAGGTGTATTAATAAATCTTGGGAAGAGGCAAGGAAAATCTACCAAGCGGAGCTCCTTTCTTACAGGAAAGAACTAAGCGCCTATCGGGAAAAAAGAAGGAACTACCTAAACGACCTGATAGAATGGAATGAGCAGTTTAAAAGAGTCTATAGAGACTATAGATTCTTTAGCTCCATATGCAGGAGAACAAAGGAAAGGTACGCCTGCGAAAGGAAAAGGGAACTTAGAGAACTTTTAGACACCGTTAAGGCCGAAAAACCGAAAAAACCCTCAAAGCCAAAAGAACCGAGCTTAGACAGCATATTCCGGGAAATCTCCTCTAAGTGCACGACCCAATGTGGCTGTCAGGAGCTCTTCAACAACTGCTTTGTATCTTGTGGTGGCAAGCTAATACCCTATAAAATGTGCATTGAAAACTGTGAATAGACGAGGGAAAGATGGAGATAAAGACGCACAGGAAGATTAACAGAGAGCTCTGCGGAGAACCTATAAAAGTAGAGGAAGGCTACGCCGAGGTTGAGCTGAGAACTACAGAGCTCATGGCTGCGGATGAAAAAGGGCTCATTCACGGTGGATTTATCTTCGGTCAGGCTGACTACGCCGCAATGCTTGCGGTCAACCATCCCAACGTCGTCCTCGGAGCTGCGAACGTTATGTTCCTTAAACCTGTGAAAGTAGGTGATACCGTCGTTGCCGTTGCAAGGGTAACGTCTGAAAGCGGTAAGAAGAGAATCGTTGAAGTATCGGTTAAAAGGGGAAATGAAGAGGTCTTTAAGGGAGAGTTTATCTGCTTCGTCCTTGATAAACACGTACTTGAAAGGTCTTAAAGTTAATAAGGAGCTCTTAAAAGAAGCAGAAAAAGAAGGGAGCGCAAGGGAGTTCTTCTTTAAGCTTGTAGAGCTCCTTTCCGGCGGGAAGCTAACCCGCCGGGAGATAAAGAAAATTCCTTACGAGGAACAGGAAAGACTAATCTTTGAACTTGTAAGGGAGAACAGCTTAGAAGACTTCTTCTCCCCAAAAGAAGCAAAGAACATATACAGTGCCCTGAGAAAAGCTTTTAGGAAGAAGGAACGAGAAAGGATAGAGCTTGAGTGGGAAGGAAAAATCGCAAACTGGAGAAAAGAGTTTGAAACCCTTATCCAGAGAGCTACAACTTCATACCTCGTCAGAGTAAAAAACAGGAAGCTTTTAAAAGAACTCTTTCACTTAGACTGGCTCGTTCCTTCAGACATAATTGCCAATTTCAACAAAAAACCATCAGAGTTTACAGGCTGGGTATTATCTCTCGCAACTTATGACTTCTTAGAAGAAAGAGCCAAGCGGTGGTTAAAACTTCCTCCTTTTAAGCGTAGGGAAAAAATCATAAAGGACACCCTTAAAGCCTACAAATTAAACTGTTTAGAACTTGGCATTTACGCTCTTTTCTCCCTTACCGAAGGGATAGTCTGGGATACCTTTGTCAGGGAGAACACACTTGAAGCAGACATTGAAAGCCTAATCCGAAAACGGAACAGGAAATTTGTAACAATCCAATACGCGGTCAAGCTGATACTTGAGAACATCTTTGGAGAGGGAGAAATACCTAAGTTTCTTGACTGGGTGCGATTCGTTGACTACAAAGAAGGAGAACTAAACAGACACGCTATCCAGCACGGAGTTGCCGTAGAATTTGGAACAAAGGAAAATTACCTAAGGTTGTTTTTCTTCCTTGATTTTCTACACGAAATAGTAGAAGAAATTACACTCCGATGAAATTACAGGTGAAATTACAGGCTCTTTTTAGCCATTAGAGCTGCCATCTGAACAGGCTGAGCAAGGGGTGACGGCGTTACCGACGGAAAAGCTACCGACTGAACGCTTATAACCTCTTCAACCGAGAGCTTCTCGTATATGAGCCTTGAGATAAAATCCACAAGTCCGGAAACGTACTTACTCCTGCCCCATACTTCACCGCCGACAATCTTCCCAGATTCATCAAAGTAAAGCCTTACCTTTAAGGGATTAGCCCCTTCCAAAGCTGGAGGGTAACCGTCCCTTGTCTCCACCTCGGTAGATATGAACTTCTTTCCTTTCTTCTTGAGGACTTCCTCCGTGTAGCCGGCAAATCCAAAGTAGCTATCCCCCACAGAAGTAATCCCGAAAGGAACTATCCCTTTATCTTTGACAACTGGCTCTCCTAAATTGATACCGGCCATATAACCATCCCTTGCAGAAATAGAGGCCAACATGGCATTTACTTCTTCCCCGTCAATGACAGAAGTGTAGACGCGACAGTTCCCAGCTGCAAAGACGCCATCGGCGGAAGTTCTGAGGAACTCATCTACGGCTATCTTCCCGCTCTTTGTAAGACGAATACCCGCCTCCTGAGCCAGCTCTACCCTCGGTCTAAAACCGATAGCAATGATGACTACATCAACATCAAGTACATCCCCCGAGGAAAGAAATACCCTTCTGACCCTCGTGTCCCCTTCAAAGAACCTGACAGTAGTTTCCTTTAAGACCCTAACTCCCAGAGCAGTAAGTTCCTCTTCCAACTTTTCGCTAAAAGACGGAGAAAAAATCCCCGAAGCTAAACGTTTAGAAACCTCAACGAGGAAGACATCTTTACTTTTTAGAGCTCTTTTAATCTCCCCTGCAAAACCTATGCCTATGAGACCTCCTCCAACTAAGAGAATCCTTTTAGCACTTTTTACTTCTTCAGATATTTTCCTCACCTGCTCTGTAGTCTTTGAAACATAATAAATGCCTTCAAGATTCCCTTCATCTACGGAAGGGACTTTTGGTCTCCAGCCGGTTGCTAAAACGAGCTTATCGTAGAAAACAGTTTTCCCGTTTTCTAAAAAGAGCTTCCTCTCTCTGGTGTCCAAAACTTCAGCTTTGCACGTTTCTATTTCAACGCCAAGCTCCCTAAGCTTTTTTAGTGAATAAAGGTTTTTTTCTAAGGGTAACCTACCAGCCACAACGGAGGGTATAGAACAGGGTATCTGTGTATTTTCCCTCTCTTCAATTAGGGTAACCTTACACTCAGGATAGAAGACTTTAACGGCACGGGCTGCATTAAACCCTGCCGGTCCTCCTCCCACGATAACTACGTTACCCTTCATAGTTGCCTCAAATCGCCTTTCACTATTTAACTTATTTCAAAACAACCATATCGTCACGGTGAACACAAACCCCCTTGAATGAAATAAGTTCTTCACTTGAACACCTTACAATTCCTTTAGCTACCACCCTCCCATTTAGGTCAAGGATTTCTACTACATCTCCCCGTTTAAAATCCCCCTCTACTTTTTTTACACCCTTTGAAAGGAGACTCTTTTTATGAACCACTATAGCCTCTACCGCTCCATCGTCTATGAAAAGACTCCCCTTAGACTCCATCAGGTAGAGAATCCTGTAAGTTTTTGCCCTGAGCCTCTTATCTGGAAGAAAGAGTGTCCCTACTCTTTCGCCGTTTAAGATTCTTTCCAATACCTTCTCTTCTCTTCCTCCTGCAATAACTACGGGAATACCTTTTTGTGTGGCCTTTGCTGCAGCCTCTATCTTCGTCCACATTCCGCCCGTTCCAAAGGCTGTCTTACCCCTAAAGTCGCAAGTTTTCTCAAGCTCCTCAAGGCTCTCTACAACAGGAATAAACCTCGCGTCTGGGTTCTTAGAAGGGTCTTTATCGTAAAGACCATTTGTTACTGTAAGCATTACTAAGAGGTCTGCATCTACCAGAACTGAAACGTGGGCGGAGAGGTTGTCGTTGTCCCCTATTTTTATCTCCTCTACGGAGACGGTATCGTTCTCGTTAGCAACCGGAATAACACCGAACTTTAAGAGGGCTTCAAAGGTGTTCCTTGCGTTGATGAAGCGTTCCTTAGAGCGTAAATCCTCGGCCGTCAGTAGAACCTGAGCTACCTTAAGACCATATTTTTTAAAGGCTTCCCTGTACTCGGCCATAAGGTATGGCTGGCCAACGGCTGAGAGGGCCTGTTTCTCCTGTAAGGAAAAGGGTTTCCTGTTAAGGCCAAGGGCCTTTATTCCTGCAAGGACGGCGCCGGAGCTCACCAAGATGACTTCCTTTCCGTTTTGGCGGAGTTCTGCAATCTCTCCGGCAAGCTTTTCAACAAACTCTCTGTCTATTCCCTCTTCTCCGGCTAAAAGCTGAGAGCCGACCTTTACAACTACCCGCTTAACCTTATTAAACATCCTCTCCTTCAAGCTCCTTTAGTTTCTTGGCAACAAACCACATGAGCTCATCCATCCCCTCGCCGGTCACGGCAGAAACGGCAAAGAAAGGATAACCTTTTTCCTCAAAGTATTTCTTTAGCCTCTCTATTTTATCCCTGTCGTAAAGAGCGTCTATCTTCGTTCCAACTACTATCTGGGGCTTTTTGGTAAGCTCCGGAGAGTAGAGCTCCAGCTCCCTGTTTATTTTCTCAAAGGCCTCCTCTGGCTCTCTTGTAAGGTCGGTTAAATCTATAAGGTGAAGGAGTAGCTTCGTCCTCTCAACGTGTCTTAAGAATTCGTGTCCCAAACCTTTACCAGCGTGAGCTCCCTCTATAAGTCCGGGAATGTCTGCAATCACGAAGGAAAAGTCTCCAACCTTTGCAACGCCGAGAATCGGCCTCAAAGTTGTAAAGGGATAGTCTGCGATTTCCGGCCTTGCGGCTGTAACCCTTGAGAGGAAAGTGGACTTACCGGCGTTTGGGAATCCTACAAGTCCAACATCTGCAAGAAGCTTGAGCTCAAGCTCTATCCACCTTTCCTCTCCCGGTTCTCCCGGCTCTGCAAAGTCTGGAGCTCTCCTTGTAGGCGTTGCAAAGGCTGCGTTTCCTCTACCTCCTCTACCGCCCTTAGCGACGACGAGCCTCTGGCCGTGCTCCTTAAGGTCTCCTAATATTTCCCCCGTTTCTGCATCCTTCACAACCGTTCCTACCGGAACCTTTATGATTAAGTCCTCACCGCTCCTACCGGTTCTCTTGTTTCCTTCTCCGTGCCTTCCCCTTTCGGCCTTATAGTGACGTTTGTACTTGAAGTCAAGGAGGGTATGAACGTTTCTGTCAGCCACTAAAATAACGTCTCCGCCTTTACCTCCGTCCCCTCCGGATGGTCCTCCTTTCGGAACAAACTTTTCCCTGCGGAAGGCAACGCAACCGTTACCTCCGTGACCACCCTGAACGAATATCTTGGCCCTATCTATAAACTCTGCCACTTCCTTCCTCCTATTCAGTTCAAACATGAAAAGTAGGCATAACAAGGTCTTTTCTCAAGGTGAAAGGGCACTAATTTATTTAAGTGATAACAAACGGGTTTGGGGGTAAACTGTGGACTTTGAGAAGGAGAAGCTCTTTGAGGAGAAGTATCCACTCTTTTACTCTCTCCTTTCAGCCTTTGCTATCGGAGTTGAAGAAGGAAAAACAGAGTGGGACGTAGTAAAGGAAGAAGTAAGGGAGTGCGAAACAGCAGAAAAGCTCATAAAGGAAATAGAGGAGTTCTTAAAAGACAAACCGGCAGAGTTTGAACACGTAGTAGGGGACGTTGCAAATAACTACTTTGACGATACCAACAGTTTCTTAAGGTGGATAGAACAGATTAAGAGATACATAACTTCTGTCAAGGGAAGGCTCTGTGGATAGGTTAAATCTTCAAGAATACGACTTATCGTCCTTTCTCAACGAAAAGACCTTCTTTTACCAGAAAAAGAACGGCTTTAGGTTCGGGACAGACACCTTCTTACTTGCCGATTTTGTCAGGCTAAAGGGGAAGGAAAGGCTAATAGACCTTGGAACGGGCTGTGGAGTCATACCGATTCTTCTTTTAAAGAAATTCCCAGAACTTAAGGCCGTTGGAATTGATGTTCTTGAGGAAAACGTTCTGCTTTCGCTAAAAAACGCGAAAATCAATGGGGTAGCAGACCGCTTTAGAGCTCTCAAGCTAAACGTAAAGGAGGTAAAAAAAACTTTTCGCTCCGGCGAGTTTGACGTCGTTGTAACCAACCCCCCATTTATTGAAGTGGGAAGGGGAAACCTTAGCGAGAGCTCTCACAGGGCAATCGCAAGACAGGAACTAACAGCAAAACTTGAAGACTTTATCCTCGCAGCCTCCTACCTCTTAAAAAACAGGGGAAGGCTCTACATTCTACTTCCCGTTCAGCGCTTTGTTGATGTCATAGAGCTAATGAGAAAGTACAGGGTAGAACCTAAACGGCTAAGGTTCATCCAGCCGGAAAGTCAAAGGGAGGCAAACCTCTTCCTCCTTGAAGGGATGAAGGGAAGCGGGAAAGGGCTGGTTGTTAAACCTCCACTTATCGTTTACAAAGACTCAAAAAAACGGGAGTACACGGAAGAAGTTGACAGAAAGTACAGAGAATTCCTCAAAGGTGAAGAAGAATGAGAAGTCTCCTGATTGATGCCGGAAACACTTCTGTAAAAGTAGCTCTCTTTGAGGATGGAACGCTCCAACCACTCTTTAGAATCCCTACCATTAGGGTCTTGGAACATCCAGCCGATTTTGTAAAAAAGCTAAGGGATATTACCTTTAACAAACTTGGGGTAGCTTCCGTAGTAAAAGAAATTACACACCTAATAGAGGAAAACTTCCCCGGAGCCCTCATCGTTTCTGCAAACCTAAAACTTCCGATAAAAATAGACTACAGAACGCCGGAGCTCCTTGGAGCAGATAGAATAGCAGCAGCCTGCGGAGGTCTTGAATTTGCCGATTCTTTTATAGTCGTCAGCTGCGGAACAGCAACGGTTGTTGACCTTGTAGAAGAAAAAACCTTTAAAGGCGGAGTAATATTTCCCGGCGTAGAGACGATGGCTCAGCTTTTAAATCTAAAAACCTCGCAACTTCCAAAGGTTAACTTTGAAGGCGAAGTCAAGATACCGGGACGATCTACGGAGGAGTGCATACAGGCAGGAATTTTAGCCTCAACCATTGGAGGAATAAAAGAAACTATTAGAAATCTTCCGCAACATCCATTACTAATTACAGGGGGATGGGGAGAGTTAGTATCAAGACACGTGAAAGGAACTTACGTTCCAGAGTTGGTATTTAAGGGGATCTTAAAGATACTAAAGTAGGTAAAGGGCGGCAGAACCGCCCTAACAAATTACTTACCGTAGAGCTCCTTAGCAGCCTCCTCTATGAGCTGAGGATTAGCCTTTATTCCAGCCATCATGGGGTTTGTAGTATTCTTTGCTGCGTTTATAAACTCCTGCTTAGTCTTGAACTTCTTCTTAAGAACCTCAGCAGTTGATTGAGCCACAGAGCCATTGTGGCAGCCGGCACAGTTAGACTCCCAAACACCGGCAGAGGCCTGAGCCGTTAAGGCAGCGAAAACTGCAAGTCCGACAATAACCTTCCTCATACTCTTACCTCCCAGCTGAAAGTTTATCCTGTAGATGAGAATTTACCAGCAGTAGAAGAAGTTGTCAATTCATTATGAAGTTTTAATCTTATAACTCCGTCATCCCTCCAGATAAACTTGAGAGCTTTTGTCGGACAGGCATCAACGCACTCTGCACAGTTCCAGCAATAAACAGTTTGGCTTTCTCCAATACTCGGCTTGATTCCCATAGGACATCTTGTATCACAAACCTTACAGTTAATGCACTTATCAGGCAGATATTTGATGACAAGCTGTCTCTTCTTTCCTATGAGAGCCAAAAGAGCTCCGAGAGGGCAGAAGTAGCGGCAGAAAAAGCGCCTCGTGAAAAGGTTGAGGGAAAGAACAACTACAACTATCCAAACTTCAACAGTAATTACTTTATAGAAGGCGTAAAACATAATTTCCCTTCCAACGAGACCCGGAGGAGACCACCAGACAAACATCGGGTAGCCTATGACCATCGTAAGGAGAAGTTCGGTAGTCAAAGCAAACCACAAAATCTTATGAGGCAAGGAGATAAGGTCTTTACGGTACTTCAGCTTCTTAGAAAAAATCCCAAGAAACTTATCAGTAACAACAGAGAGAAACTCTATGGGACACATCCAACTACAGAAAACTCTCCCCATTAGCAGGGCAACAACTACAGGTACCACCATTCCAACGAGGGATGGCATATAGAAAAACTTTGCAGTTAAGATAGACTCAAGACCTTCAAGGGGAGAAACAACCCAAAGGTTTCCAATTCCTATGGACTGAAACCATCCCTGAACAAAGTTGATGTCCCAGTGGTAGTTAAGAAAGGGGTTAACCGCAATTATTAGGAAGCAGAAAGCAAGAAAAGCATACCTCCACCAAGTAATCCTCTTCCAAGCACTCTTTTTCACGGCAAACACCTCTTACGATTTCTTAATATCTTCCAGTTTTATTTCCTTTATCTTCTTCCACTTTATCGGTTCAATCCTTATAGCTTTTTGTCCGTTGTTATCGGGATACTGGTCAGCTATGCAGGAATAAGCGCAGATACCGCAACCTGTACAGTTTTCCTCAACAATGTAAGGCCTGAAATCATGGTCAATTTTTATGGCAATACCAGAGAAAGGACAAACGTTAAAACAGGTCTTGCACATAAGACCCGTTTTGTTCTGTTGCCACGTAACACAAACTTGCCTGTTTATTACAGCAACTCCCATCCTGACTTCTTCCTTAGCACAGGGAACAAGAGAACCGGTAGGGCAGACATGAACACACTTCATACACAGGTAGCAGGGCACTTCCATCACGTCAATGTAGGGGGTACCAGAGAAAACACCACCGCTAAGAACGTCAAAGTACTTTATACAGTGGTACGGACAGACTTCCCCACATCTACCGCAGCGGATACACTTTTGGGCAAAGTGCTCTTCTGGAACAGCACCGGGAGGCCTCAGAATGTTTGTCCTAATCGGTGTTTTCACCATAGTCTTCGGGTTTTTCAGGTCAGAAAGACTACAGGAAAAAAGAGTCCCACCTATGAAAGCTCCAAGGGTTACCTTCAGGAACTCCCTTCTATTAGTTGTCCTTTCCTTCTTCTCCATTTTCGTCTTCTCCAAGCCACATCTTTTCGGCAATTTTCTCAGCTTTCCTTAAACCTTGGAAAGGATTTTCAGGAACAATTTCTCCTCTTTCTATCTTTTCAAACTCTTCAAGGAAATGAGCCTCTACAACAGCAATTTGGAGAACACCATCTATTTCTTTAATCTTAGCTTCTATGGCTTCAAGCTCCCTATACCTCTCAGCATCAAGGACAACGATGATGTAGTAAATATTCTCTTCCTCCTTAAGTTCACCTCCGTAAACTTCAACTCCGGGAATCTCAAGCAAGGCTTTTTCAACTTCAGATCCTTTATCCGGCAACGCAGAAATAACACAACTGACAATTGGCATATCAACCTCTCCTAATCAAATTTCATTTTAAAAGTTGAATCAAATTAATGCATGAAAAAAAGGGGGGCTACTGCCCCCCTTCTAAATTCATCCTCTTTAAACAGGGTGTTTCTGGCTCTTATCAATCTCGGAGTTGTGGAGGTAACCGCCGCTAACCTTCTCAAGCTTAACGAGGAACTGCTTGAGGGGCTTTGCTGGAGCGTACTTCTTGATACGGCAAGCACAGATTTTGAACTCAGGCTGCTTGGAGCCGGGGTCAAAAGCATCTATCGTACAGAAGTTAATCATCCTGTCCTTAGACTGGTCGTACCAGTAAACGAAGACCATTCCTTCCATTGGACCTTCTTCTGTAGAGATTCTCGCAGGAAGGATGTTCCTTCCACGGCGAGTCTCAAGGAGAACAAGGTCTCCCGGCTGAATTCCAAGCCTCTGAGCATCTTTCGGGTTAATTTCAATCCAAGTATGAGGATAGTCACCTGCAAGTTCACGGATACGGCCTGTCATAGAACCGGTATGCCAGTGGTCAATAACCCTACCTGTTGAGAGGTAGAACGGATACTCAGCATCTGGTGGCTCAGCAGGTCCCTTGTAAGGCCTGAGCCAAATCCAGAACTTGTGGTCTTTGTGGAGGTGACCGTAGTCAATAATCTTCCAGTCGGTAAGTCCGTGCTTCTTAGCAAACTCGGTAGCAAGTGGGTCCTTTCCAACGACGAACCTTCTGAGAGTTCCTCCTTTCCTTGCAATCTCAACTGTAGGAGCAGGCCACTGAACACCGTCGGGCCTTTCAAGGAGAACCTCATAAGTAGCACCTGCAAGTGTAGAATCCCTTCCTTTGGTTACACGCTGAGCGTACTCCTCCCAAACCTTCTTGGAGAGCTCCCACCATGGATCTCTCTTAGCAGCTTCAATAAATGGAGCTACGCACTGGTAAATGGTCTTAGCTCTTGCACGAAGCTTCGGATCTCTCTCCTTCCTGAGTTTCTTAGCAAGGACCTGTCCAAGCTGTACAAGCATCCAGAGCTCTGGCATTGCCTGACCGGGAGCCTTAACGGCCTTCGGTGTAAGCTGTGAACGACGCTCCGTACAACCGTAAACTCCTGTCTTCTCAAAGTGGAACGCACAAGGAAGAATCATATTAGCAAGCTCTGAGGTTCTTGTTGGGAAGATGTCAGTTACGACAACGAATACATCATCCCTTGCGAATCCCTCACGGAACCTCCTCATGTTCGGGAGGGACTGAAGGGGAGAGGTCTCGTTTACCCAGATGAAGTAGATGGGTTTAAGTCCGGGGAACCTCTTCTTGTCTTCCTCGGTGTAGGAAATAGCGGAGAACATCTTAACTGTATGGTAACCGGGCTTTGGAGGAATTGTTCCCTTTGGAACGCCCCAAATCTTCTCAAGCTCAGCTCTGTGCTTTGGATTCTTAACAACCCTGTGTCCGGGAAGGATGTGACAGAGTCCACCACCTTCACGAACACCACCGCAAGCGTTTGGCTGTCCAGTCAAGGAAAGAGCGTCCGCTCCATCCTTACCAAGGTTACCCGTAAGTAGGTGAAGGTTTGTTACCAAGTTGTTAACCCAAACACCCCTTGTCCTCTGGTTAAGACCCATTGTCCAGATAGAAACCGTCTTTGTAGTAGCGAATCTCCTTGCAACTTTCCTTATAAGCTCAGGAGTAACGTTTCCTCCACAGACTTCAGCCGCGTACTCAGGGGTGTACTTAGATACGAACTCCTTGTACTCTTCAAAAGATACTTGGTGACCTATGAGAGGAACCTTATCCTTTCCTTTTGTAAACTTGTGGAATGAACAGTACTTCTCTACAAATTCCTTATCATAGAGTCCTTCTTGAATGATAACGTTAGCAATAGCGTTTAAGAGAGCCAAATCTGTTCCGGGCTTAAACTGAAGGTGGATGTCGGCAATCTTGGAAGTTGGAGATACCCTTGGGTCAACGTTGATTACCATAACCTCTTTCGGGTTGGAGAGCTTCCTTCTCATAATACGACGGTAGAGGATTGGGTGACACTCTGCCGTGTTAGAACCGATGATGAAGATTGTATCGGCTTCTTCAAAGTCAGCATAACCTCCTGCTGGCTCATCCGTTCCGAAAGAGGTGAGGTATCCACCAACTGCAGATGCCATACAGAGTCTGGGGTTACCCTCTACATGGTTGGAACCGAGACATCTCCAGAACTTCTGGAAGAGGTATGTCTCTTCTGTCAGAGCCTGACCGGAACCGTAGTAGGCAATTCCGGTCCATCCCATAGGACCCCATTCACCTTTCTTGATAGCCTTAATCATCTCATCAGCGATAATGTCAAATGCCTTCTCCCAAGAAATAGGCTTGAAGGGCTCCTTCTTGCTCTTTCTGTAGAGAGGCTGGGTAAGCCTGTCAGGATGTCTAAAGAGCTTGTAGAAGAGCATTCCTTTCATGCAAAGGAAACCAAAGTTAATGACAGAATTCTTCTCTCCACGGATAACTGCAGGTTTTCCATTCTTAAGACCTAACCAAACCTTACAACCTGTTCCACAGAAACGGCAAACTCCCCTAACCCACTCGTATTCTCCTTCTTTTTTATAAGCAGGGGAACGCTTAACTTCTTCTGGTATCTGAGCAAGGTTCTCTCCAGCAGTAGCTTCCTCTACTCCAAGTTTACCATCGGCCTTTATCTTCAGGTTAATACCTACCAAGGATGCTGCCGTTAGTGCAGCACTCTTTTTAAGGAATTCTCTCCTTCCAATTCCCATCGTACCCTCCGTTATTCAAATTTTTAATATTTTACTTTACCCCAAAATCCTTAGCAGTCTTAATTTTCTTAACTCCATGTCCGTGGAATTCAAAGATATGCTCCTTGTGGCAGTCCCAACAAACGCTACCGGGCTTGTTCTTCTGCATAGTTTCAACTTCGTTGTAGTGACATGCCATACACTTTGTAAGTGGAGGTGTCCTGTGGAAGTCCTCAAATGTACCATGACACTGGAAACACCTTACGTTAGCAATGGCGTGTTTTGAATGAGCCCACTCTTTGTAAACCTTAGGTGTAACCTGCTGATGGCAAACTCTACACTGCTGTTGCTGCGGAGGTAAACTCCTAATAGTATCTGGTGGCAAAGGGTGTTGGTCTGCAAATGAGAGAGAACTCAACATCACCGCAAAACCGGCACTTAGGATAAAAACTTTGGCTTTCACTTTGCACCTCCCCGTATAGTTTGTTCATTACATTCACCTATATTTTACTCCTTTTTTTCTTCTTTGAAAAACTTCTTAAGCTCGTTTTCAAAATCAAAACCGTGTCCTACATACCAGTGACAAGTTAAGCAATTTCCTTCTATCTCTCCCTTTTCAAGCTTCTGGTGCATTACATTGTCAGGAAGGTTCGTATGGCAGCGATAGCAGTTTGATACAAAGACGTAATGGTCCCTCTCCTTCCTTTTCTCTATCCAATGTTCAAGGTCATCAGCGTAGCCTCCTTTAAAGAAATGGGCAAAAAGGTCGTTAGTCCCAAACTTGCTCTTATTAATCAGGTAGGAAAGAACGCTCGTATGAGGCAGGTGACAGTCAGCACAACCGGCTCTAATTGCCCCCCTCTTGTTGCCTAAGGGACCATGGGGACCCTTTTCCCAAGCTTCAAACATTGGTTTCATCTCATGACAGGAACCACAGAATTCCGGCTCAGCCGTATTTTCAATCATCTGGGCTGAGATTAGGGAGGCTACTCCACCTACTATAAGTCCCACTATCCCACCTATTATGAGATTTCTAACCTTCTCTTTCACAACAAACCTCCTCTAAAAGGAATTTCTTATATTGCACCATAAGTTTAACATATAAAACTCTCTATATCAAAAGTCGTCATCTTCAAAATACTTTTTCACTTTCTTTACTTCCGGAGAGAAAGGCTTTATTGACAACATACCGGAGTAGGCTTTAAAAGCCCCCCCCATGTCACCATCCTTCATAAATAGCCTCAAAGCCTTGTAGTAAAGTTGAAATGCTTTATCCCTCTCCTCTACAACGTCATAGTAGACTGCCTTAAGATAAACAAACGTAGGGTCCTCCGGAGAGCAAACTTTCTCAGCCTCTTTAAGCTCATCGCGAGCACTATCGTAATCTGAGGCCGTAATGTACTGGTCCACGTAAATCAAGTGCCTTTTACACTCGTTCAGCTTCTTAACGTCAACCTTGTAGGTAAGGGGTAACTCTTGAGAAGGTACCTTTTTAGTGGATTCTGGAGATGGAGACTGCAAGGAAGGTTGAGGAGGAGTGGTGGCACAGCCTAAGAGGAAGGAAAAGAGAAGCATAGAAGCAAATCTCTTCACCATTTATGACCTCAGCTCCTTTAGATATTTAGACTTTGGGTTAAGTAGCTGCAGTTTCTTTAGTATCTCTTTTACAGCTTCTTTATCTCCTTTCTCTTTAAAAAGGAGAGCAGCCTTATAGTAAGCCTCTTCAGCGGCTGAAGAGAAGCCAGAACCTGATGGGGAACTCTCAGAGAGGGAACCTGAGTAGAAGTTGCCCAGCTGGTAATAAGCCATTGCATTCTTAGGATTTAATTTAATCGCCTTTTGAAGCTCCTCAAGGGCTTTCTGCATGAGCGTAAATCTAAGTTTCTCATCCTTTTCTACTTCCTTTCGGATCTGAGAAAGGAGAGAGTTAAACTCTTCCTCGCTCAAGCTTAACTCTTTGAGCAGCTCCTTATACCTCTTTGCCTTTTCTTCGGAAAAAAACTCGGGAGCCACCTTCTTTTCAGCGTGGAGCTCCAAAAGTTCAAAAAGGGCAAATGGATTTACTTTTCCCTTTTGCTGAAGCTTACCGTACAACCTCCTAGAAACGGAAGGATTATCCATATTTAAGGCCTTCTGGTAGTAAAACATCCCCAAGAGCATATGAAGGTCTGAAAGGGCCTCATAAACTTTTGAATCCTTTAAACGTCCTTCCTTTGAGACCGCATTGGGAACTTCTTGATTTTTATCGTTAAGATAGAGGGGAGTTAAATCTTCTATGGCCTTTTTTATTTTTTTTATACCCTCATCGTACTTGTGATTGTGGTAGTCACTATAGACACAGTAGAAGTAAGAAACTGGAGCTTTCAAAATAGTGTCCGGACACTTGATTTTTTCGTTTCCGTAAGAGTTAACGGTAAGAACAGAAGTAAAAACCACTAAAAAAAGCAACTTTTTCACTTTCCAACCTCCCAAAAATAGTTAAGGGGACGAGGGAGTACTTCCCCCGTCCCCGTTTCTTCTGTAAAGGATTACTGAGCAGTCTGTCCGTAACGCTTCATGTAGAACTCAGCAATCTTCCTGAGCTCAGACTTAGGCATACCCTTGAACCACTTGTGCTCAGGCCTGCTGAAGAGCTCTTCCTTGAACTTCTTCCAAGCCCTCTTGTCAGCCCTTGAGCCCTTCTCAGCTACAATCTTATCGGCCTCTGGGATAAGCTCAAAGTAGAACCTTTCGGCAACTTCATAGAGACCGTGCCAGTGAGTCCAGTCAGGAGCCATCATAGAAGCACCGTGACGTGCCCTACGACCCTCATGGTGCCAGAGGTAGAAGTAGGTCCACTCAATCCTCTCGTTAAACGGTGTTGGGTCAATGAGTTTCCTGCTCTTGAGGAACTTCATAATCTTGTTAGCAGGAATAGCGAACTTCTCGTTGTAGAGCTTAACGAGGTTGTCAAACTGGTAGTAGAAGGCGTCTACCCATACTTTCTGGTGGCAAGCTTGGCAGACCTTCTTCATTTCAGCACGCTTAGCTTCCCAGTTAGGCTTGTGCTTGGAGATTGGTGGTCTTAAAGTCCAAGAGAGCCTTGCACCTACGTCGTGGGTTGCCTTAGCACCAGTTACAGAAGCACCCATGTGACAGGTTACACAGTTTGGAGCCTGATAGTAGTCCTCTCCAAGAACCCACTTAGCCCTGTCAAGGGTCTGCTCAATTTCAGACTCGTGGGACTTGTAAGCAATACCGTGCTTGGAGAGCTCCCAAATCTCAATCTGTGGATGGTCAGGTCCTTGGTGACACTTACCACACATGTCAGGCTTACGAACCTGCTTCAGGCTGAAGCTGTGCCTGAAGTGACATGCAGCACAGTTTCCTTTAGAACCGTCTGGGTTAACCCTTCCGATACCTTCGTTAGGCCATGGACCCATAATTGGAAGGCCGTTCTTAACAGGTATGACCCTTCCGTGACACTGAGCACATCCGAGGTTAAAGAGGGCCTCTCCCTCTACTATCCTACCGAGAACGTTGTCAAGAGAACCTACGAACTGAGCAGCCTTGGCATGGTGGGATTCTGTAACTTCCTTAGCCTCTTTGGGGTGACACTTTCCACAGTCAAGTGGGGATACAATCGTGGAAATGGTGAAGCCAAAGTGCTGGAAGGCGTCTTTGTCGTTCTTGTTTGCCATATGACACTCGTAGCAACCAACACCTGATTCAGCGTGTCTGCTGACTCCCCACTGCTGAACAAGAGCTGGGTTCATGCTCTTGTGACACCCAAGGCATGCCTGAGTCTGAGGTGAGATTTTCCTTAGGGCTGCGCTGGCGTCGGTAGTATTAAGACCAATTACTGCTGCAGCAGCAAAGGTTACCGCCAGCAGCCCTGTGCGGAGCTTGCTGAGCTTCCCCTTCATGCTGTCCCTCCTTTGATAGTTTTAATCTCCTCTGGTGAAAAATTATACACACAAATTTCAAGGTGTCAAACATTTATCTTAGTCAAATAATCTGGTCGTACGTATATAAAACATTCCTTATTCATTGTATTCTTATACTGATTCCATCAAAAAGAGCAAGTTGTTCTCCTGCAGTTTTATCCTATACTTGACCATGTAGGAAAAGCTTCAAAACAGGGAGACAGGATGCTGATAGTAAAGTTTAAGTACCCAGACACAGAAAAAACCGGACTTGCAACCTCTTCAGAAAGGTTCACCTACGGACAGAGAGTAGTTGTGAAAACTGACAGGGGTGAAGAGGTTGTTAAGGTTCTAAACTCTTACCCCTTTGACGAAGAAGCCCTCAGGAAGTTCAACATAGATAAAAACTCACTCTATAAAGTAATAAGGTTAGCCACAGAAGAAGATATAAACAGGGCTACAGAAAACGAGCTGTTTGCAGTGGATGCCCTTGAAGTCTGCAAGGAAAAAGTTGAAAAACATCAGCTTCCTATGAAACTAATAAGGGCCTACGCAACGCTCAACAAAGAGCGGATAGTCTTCTACTTTACCGCAGAGTCAAGGGTTGACTTCAGGCAATTGGTGAGGGACCTTGCTGCCCACTTTAGGACAAGGATAGAACTCCGCCAGATAGGCGTTCGGGATGAAGTTAAAATGCTCGGTGCTGTTGGAATGTGCGGTAGAGTCTGCTGCTGTAAGGACTTCCTTGAGTGTTTTGACTCAGTATCACTAAACCTTGCAAGGCTCCAAGGACTCCCTCCCAACCCTGCAAAGCTCTCCGGTGCCTGCGGAAGGCTCATGTGTTGCCTCAAGTTTGAGGAGGCCAACTACTACGTAAGGCAGTTTCTCCCTGAAATTGGTGAAACTGTTGAAACGCCAGAAGGAAAGGGTAAAGTTGCCGATATAAACGTTCCCTTAGAGATAATGACCGTAGAGCTTGAAGACGGAAGGAAAAAACATTTCCCCATCAGGCTTTTCCTAACAGAAGAGCAGTGGAACGAATATATTGAAAAGTTAAAAGAAAAACAGGACGACAGGTTTAAGTGTTTTACGAGAGCGGGAGTAATAGGAAATGAGAATAGTCAAGGAGCTGAGGAGTCCTCTGAATAGGCTCTTCATATACGAAACTTCTGACGGTTATAGGGTAGAGTCAGTTTTCTACAAGGGAGAGAGGCTCTGTATTTCTACACAGGTTGGGTGTCCCATCGGTTGTGCTTTCTGCGCCTCCGGAAGTAAGGGCTTCTTTAGAAACCTATCCTTTGAAGAGATCGTTGCCCAGTACGAGCTACTTAAAGAGAAACTACCCATCAAGGGAATTGCCATTGCCGGTATAGGTGAGCCGGCGTTAAACGTTGAGAACGTTGCGAGGGCAGTCAACTACTTTAGGGAAAGAGGCCTAAAGGTAACGATAAGCACTACAGGGTACCCGATTGAAGGTTTTAAGGAGCTCATCAGACTTAACCATAACGGGTTAACCCTATCGGTACACGGAATTAAAGAGGAAACGAGAAAGAAAATCTTTAAGAAGATAGAAAAATTAGAGGAGCTCCTCAACGCCATTGAAGAACACCTTTCAACCTCCTCCTCTTCCCGCAGAAAAAAGTTTCAGCTCGGATACCTTCTTATAAAGGACCTAAACGACGACAGAGAAAACCTAAAGCTACTCGCTGAAACTGCCCTTAAACACAGGTTTACAGTTATGCTCATGATGTACAACGAAGTAGAGGGAAAAAGCCTTAAAGCTGTAACGAAGGAGGAGTACGAAAGGACCTTCCTCTTTTTAAGGAGCTTTGGCGTAAGGGTAACTCTAAGTAATAGATTCCGAACCGATAAACTGGGTGGGTGCGGAACTCTAACGATTGCGAGGAGGGTATGATGAAAAGAGCAGTAGTTATCGCTTTTACACTCCTCTTTTCTTCGTGCATTCACGAGGAGACGGTTGAGGTTTCCCCAGAAAAGGTCAATCAAGTAAAAACGGTAGCACAAGAGGCAATGGCAAAGCTAAGAGGAGAGCTGATGAAAAACTTTAAGACGGCCATAAGCGAGGGAGGACTTGCAGGGGCAGTAAGTTTTTGCGCCGAGAGGGCAAGTAAAATAGAGGAAGAAGTTAACTCTGAGCTAAACGGTATAAAAGTAACAAGGGTTGCCATTAAGTATAGGAATCCCAAGCACAAACCGGATAAGCTTGATGAAAAAGTTCTAAGGTTCTTTGAGGAGAAGTTAAAGGAAGGTAACCTTCCACCCTACTACGTAACTGCGATAAAAAAGGGAGGTAAGATTTACTACGTTTACTACAAACCGCTTAAGGTAGCTCCATTCTGCCTTAAGTGTCACGGAAACCCTGAAAATATGGACAAGGAAATTCTTGAGGTTATAAGGAAGAAATACCCAAAAGACAGAGCTCTCAACTTTAAGGCAGGAGACCTAAGAGGAGCCTGTAAGGTGGTTATTCCTGAGGACAAACTTAAAAGTTAGAAGGAGTGGAAAATGTTTGTAAAGGAAGGGGAGCTCCCGGGAATAGGAAAAAAATACTCAATAAAGACAGAAAACGGTGACACAATAGTCATCGTTATCCACCATACCGGAAAAAGGGAGATTTACTATTTTGAGGATGAGAACGAAGAGCCAACAGCAGTAATTGAACTTACCGACGAGGAGGCAAGAACCCTCGGAACAATCTTAGTTGGCGCTCTCTTCCAGCCCACTTCAGATGAAGAGAAAATAGGTTTCCTTATGAAACACTTAGCCTTTGAGTGGATAAAAATCCCCGAAGGCTCCTTCCTCGTCGGTAAAAGTCTAAAAGAGCTTGAGATAAGGAAAAACTACGGCGTAATAGTGGTCGCAATAATAAGGGAGGAGAACATTATCGTTTCTCCTTCTCCCCTCTTTCCCTTACAGCCGGGGGACACCATAGTCGTTGTCGGCTCTCTTGAGAACGTGAAGAAGTTTGTTAGACTCGTTGAGGGTAAAGAGGAGTGATGGAACACTTTATTTCTCTTTTAGCCTCCCTTCTCTGTGTCCTTACAGTTTCCTACATAATCTCTTCCAAGCTAAGGTTTCCGGTCATACCTATCTACATAGTTGCGGGAATAGTGTTTTCCTTAGCTTTCCACGTGCACGAACCCCATATATTTGAAGTTCTCGGCGTAATACTTCTGCTATTTTTCATAGGCTTAGAGTTCTCTATAGCGGAGCTTGAAAAAAACCTTAGGGCAATCCTTTCCGTCGGCTTTATTGACTTGGTATTTAACACCCTACCTGTATTCCTTGTAGCTAAACTCTTAGGTTTTGACAGCTTTACTTCCCTTGTTATTAGCGTTGTCCTTTACCCTAGCTCCTCGGCAATAGTCTCTAAGCTCCTAATAGACCTTAAAAAGCTTGCAAACCCAGAGGTAGAAACCGTCCTGTCAATTCTCGTGTTTGAGGACATAGCAGCAGCCGTTCTTTTAGCTATCTTGATGAGCTTTTCAGGTGGAGCTCCCTCCCCCGAAGGGGTCGTGAAAGTCCTTATAAAGGTTTCCCTCTTTATTGCCATCGCCTTTATTGCCATTAAAAACCTAAATAAGTTTGTTGACTACGCCTTCAAAACTTTTGGGAGCTCCACAGAGTTCACAGTCCTTTTCACAGCAACAGTCCTTTTCTTGGCTGTTGAGGTCACCTTCGGCTTTGGACTGTCTGAGTCCATCGGAGCCTTCGTTGCAGGAATGCTCTTTGCAGAAAGCTCTTACAAAGAACAGATTGAGTCGGTCGTTATACCCTACAGGGACCTTTTTGGAGCTCTCTTCTTCCTCGCTTTCGGTCTCTCAATAGACCTAACATCTTTTTCAACTTCCATAGTGCTACCGCTAACCGTGTTACTAATCATTTCTTTCGTAGCAAAAATCGCCACTGGAATAGTAGCAGTAAGGCTCTACAAACTGGGAACTAAGAGGGGACTCTCTGCTGGACTTATGCTACTGCCCCGTGGAGAGTTTTCAATCCTTGTTGCAGCTACAAAGCCGGAGCTTGTTCCTCTAACAGCTGCCTACGTTTTACTCTCTGCAAGCCTCGGCTCAATTGCAATGAAAGAATCGGGTAGAATTCTCAACCTCTTCTTTAAGAAAAAGCCAAAGAAGAAGAGCAAACTCACTCGCTCTCAGCTCTTGGGGGACTAAGATGTTCATAACCTTTGAAGGTATAGAAGGCTGTGGGAAAAGCACACAGGCAAAGCTCCTCTACGAGTGGCTTAAGGAAAACGGGTATAAAGCTTTACTAACCCGTGAACCGGGAGGAACAGAGGCTGCTGAAGAGATTAGGAACTTTATACTAAAGCACCATAACGAGAAATTTCCTGCTTTTGCAGAGCTCTGCCTCTACATTGCAGCAAGGGGATTCCACGTAGAAAATTTGATTAAACCTTCCCTTCAAAAAGGAATCATTGTTATCTGCGACAGGTTTTCAGACTCTACTTTAGCCTATCAGGGCTACGGTAGGGGATTACCCATACACTTAATCACCTCAATGAATAAAGAGGCCACAGGAGACATTGAACCGGATATAACCTTTTTACTTGACGTTCCGGTAGAGGTTGGACTTTCAAGGATTAAGGCCAAGAAAAAAGACCGCCTTGAAGAAGAACCCCTACAATTCCACCAGAGAGTAAGGGAAGGATTCTTGAAAATTGCAGAGGAAAACCCAGATAGAATAGTAGTTATTGATGGAACTAAGGAGAAAGGAACTATCTTCTCTGAGGTTCTTAACCAAGTTGTAAGGAGGCTGTAGGTTGCCTCTAAGCACCGTTGTCGGACACTCAAAACAGCTCAGCGTAATAAAAACCCTCATTAACTCCCGTATGTTCCCACAGAGCTCCCTCTTTGTAGGACCTGAAGGGGTCGGGAAAAAGCTCATAGCGGTTGAGACACTAACGCTTATAGCAGACTCTTCTCTCAACGTAAAAGTAATAGGGAGCGAAAAGCCTGCAACCATTGAGGAGGTAAGGGAAGTCTCCTCTTGGCTCTTTACAAAACCTACTTCAGGTAAAGGCAAGGGAGTTGTTATAGACAATGCAGATGAGATGAGAGGAGAGGCTGCAAACGCCCTTCTTAAAACCTTAGAAGAACCTCCAGACTACGGATACATAGTTTTAGTGGCAAAGAGTGAGCAGTCGGTCCTTCCTACCCTTCGCTCAAGGTGTAGGATTTTTCGGTTTGGAAGGCTCAGTGACGCTAACGTTGAGTATATCTTGGAAAGACTTGGAATAACCCCTGACAAAAGGGTTATTAAACTCTCAAACGGCAGTGCCGGAATGGCCGTTAGGCTCTCTGAGAGCTCCGTCCCAGAGCTCGTTCAGGAGTTCTTAAACCTTATGAGGTCTAAGGATAGACTCAAAGGGATAGTAAAGTTCTCTGCAAACTTTTCAAAGCTCTCCCGTGAAGAAACCCTGCTGTTCCTAAACGCCCTTGAGAACCTCCTGTCACAAAAGGACACAATAATTAAGTGGTACAGCGCAATAAAGAGGGGAAGGGAGTTCTTGAAATTCTACGGGAAACCCCAATCGGTTATAGAGTGGATGCTAATAGAAGTTCTTCTCGGGAATCAGAACTGAACGTGAATCCTTTTTACCTTCTGCTTCCTGATAGCTTCTGGAATTTCCTCTAAGAGGTCGTGATTCCTTATCTCCTCAGGGTCCTTAACGCCGTTAAAGTTGATAAGGTAAAAGGCTACCTTTTCACCGTAAACCTTCGTCTCGTCAAGGACGAGGCCACACAAGTAAAGCTCCCCCTTAGATACAAGGCTCTCAAATTCAGGAATTGAGAGGAGTTTCTCTATCTGAACGTCTATGTTTATCTCCATGAGGGCAGCGTTCAGGCTCTTTGAGTCCCCCTCGTAGAGGGGGAATAGAATGTCAACGTTCTCCTCGTAAATCTTCCTCAGGAGCTTAAACTCAACCTCTGCAGCCTGAAAGTCAAAGCCTACGAACTTTTCAAGGTTAACAGCCGTTGAGCCCGTAACGGCAACCACGGGAACGTGCAGGTCACGAACGGCGTAGTAAATGGAGGTTAGGTTAGGGAAGACCTGAGCAGCGGCGTTTGAAACGATGTAGCTTTCTGGAAAGAGCAGGACGAGCCTCCACACCATAGAAGAGGCACAAACTATGCAACAGTCACACCTTCCAGCCTTTTCCTTTACTACGCAGTCCCTTACGAGGAGCTTCTCTATTACCTTTATAGCTTCCATCAGAAAACTCTTATTTCCACGGAGTTTTGAGCGGTATCAAGTATAGCAAAGGAAGATTTACCGGTAAGGTAACCGCAGAGCTCTCCCGGGTTAACTATCTGGCAGCTACCTATAACGCGGGTGTCAATCTCGTGGGTGTGACCGTAGAGAACGTAGTCAAAGTTTCCAGACCTTGCAACCGACTCCAGAAGGTAGGGCTCGTGCATCAGGGCAAAACGCTGTCCATCTATAACCTTCGCAACGGGAGGTTTTTCTATAAGCCCTCCCGATACCTTTAAAAGGCCGGCTATCTCTCCGTCGTTGTTCCCGAAAACACCAATGAAATCACACTTAAGGTTTGAAAGCAGGAACTTTACAGAAAAGGGAGATACGAAGTCACCACAGTGAATAACGAGGTCAACTCCTTCTTCGTTAACAGTTTTAAGAAACTGCTCCAACTTCTTCAGGTTATCGTGAGAATCGGAGATAACGGCTATCCTCACTTCCCATCCCCTTTAGGTGGTTGGCTTGCCGTAAAGTCGCAATCCGGATATCGGCTACAGCCGTAGAACTTCTTACCCTTTTTACTCCTCCTTTCAACTATATCACCCTCTCCACACTTTGGACACTTACCGTAAGTAAAGGGCGCAGTGTACTTGCAGTTGGGGTAAGCCGAACACGCTATAAATCTACCATATTTACCGCTCTTTATGACAAGGTCAGCGCCACACTCAGGACACTTTTCTCCCGTTTTTTCTGGTTCTTCAGCGGAAGACTCTTTGTACTTACACTCCGGATAGGCTGAGCACGCTATAAATGTTCCGAATCTTCCGTGAATTTTAAGGAGAGGAGCGCCACACTCAGGACACTCCCTACCAATTTCCTCACCTTTTAATTTTTTAAGCTCTTTCTCCGCCTTTTCTAAGAGTCCCTTAAACTCTCCGAAGTAGAACTCAGAAAGGAGCTCCTTCCAGTCCTTCTTTCCCTCCTCTATCTTGTCAAGCTCCTCCTCAATGTTGGCCGTAAACTTCACGTCAACAATTTTTGGGAACAGCTTTTTTAAGAGGGAGTTAATGAACTCCCCGAGCTCTGTCGGGACGAGCTTTTGCTTTTCCTTTTTAACGTAGCCTCTCTGGATAATGTTAGAAATTATCGTCGCGTAGGTAGAAGGCCTTCCAACACCTTCCTCTTCAAGGGCCTTTACGAGCGTTCCCTCTGTGTAACGTGGAGGTGGCTCTGTGAAGTGTTGAACTCCTTTTACCTCTTTTAGGACTACCTTGTCTCCCTCCTCTAAATCGGGTAGGAGCTTCTCCTCAAACTCAATCGGGTAAACTTTTAGGAAACCTTCCTCCTTTAAGGTGCTACCCGTCGCTCTGAAGGTGAGACCTCCTCCCTCTATATCAACGGAAACAGTATTGAAAACGGCATCTTTCATCTGAGAGGCGACAAACCTACGCCAGATAAGGTCGTAGAGCTTATACTGCTCAGGGGTTAAGAATTTCTTTACGCTCTCCGGAGTTCTGTAAACAGAGGTTGGCCTTATCGCTTCATGAGCATCCTGAGCCGTTTTTGGCGTCTTACCCTCATAACTCCTCTTCGTTTTAGGAAGGAACTCCTCTCCAAGCTCCTCCTTTATAAAGCGTCTTACCTCTTCAACAGCCTCGTCAGAAACCCTCGTAGAGTCGGTTCTCATGTAGGTTATAAGACCAACCCTCTCATTCCCAAGGTCAATACCTTCGTAGAGTTGCTGGGCTATCTGCATCGTCAGTTTTGCAGGGAATCCAAAACGGCGTGATGCCTCCTGCTGGAGAGTTGACGTAATAAAAGGAGGCTGTGGTTTTCGTCTTCTCTCCTTTCTCTCTACCCTCGTTACTTTGAAGGAGGCCTCTTTTGCCCTCTTAACAAGCTCTTCTGCACTTTTTTCGTCTGGAATGTCAAACTTATCAAGCTTTTTTCCGTCAACTGCGAAGAGCTTTGCAGGGAAGTCTTTACCCTCTTTTACAAAAACTTCTTCAACTGTCCAGTACTCTTTCGGGACAAAGTTCCTTATCTCCTCTTCCCTATCGCAGATGAGCCTAAGAGCGACCGACTGGACTCTTCCGGCAGAGAGGGCTTTTTTAAACCTGCGGGAAAGGAGGGGAGAGATTGTGTATCCAACAATTCTGTCAAGGATTCGTCTTGCCTGCTGGGCGTAAACTTTGTTTTCATCTATCTTATCGGGATTTTTCACGGCCTCCTGTATGGCTTTCTTAGTTATCTCGTGAAACCTGACCCGATAGATGCCGTCCTTCTTTATCCTCTTTAAGGCGTTGGCTATGTGCCAGCTTATGGCCTCCCCTTCCCTGTCTGGGTCTGTAGCTAAAAAGACCTCCTCCGCCTCCTTTGCAGCTTTCCTTATTTCTTTTAAAACCTTGTCCTTGCCCTTTATCGTTACGTACTTGGGTTTAAACCCCTTCTCTATGTCAACGCCGAACTCATCCTCCGGCAGGTCTATCACGTGTCCCATAGAGGCCTTAACTATAAAGTCCTTACCCAAGTACCTCTGTATCGTCTTCGCTTTAGCCGGAGACTCAACTATGAGGAGTTTCTTCTTTCCCATTCAGTCCCCTTAGAGTCTATTTTGACCAAGTCAAATGTAGTATCTCCCTCTCCACAAGCAACTACTTTAGCGGCCAAGAAGTTTCTTTCTGTAGTATCCGCTGTAAATAGCGCCTGCTGGATTGTGGGCAAGAACTCTATCTTTAACTATCAGCGTTGTTACAGGAGCTCTTGAATACATCTGAAAGAGCATGTCGTGGCCGACGCAGAGGCCAACGATAACGTTCATTTCAGTGCCAACTTCATTAAGAACTTCCGCCTGACCTACAGGATTACAGGCAGCCTCCAGCTTACACGGCTGCATTTTTTTGAGGTTAAGCTCTGACTTGTCAATAGCTCCTACCTTGCAGGCAACAGAGAAAACCTCAAAACCGCGACGCTCAAAAACTTCTGCAACGAACTTTACCTCTTCAAACAGTCCTATGCAGAAAGCTATGCCTACCTTCTTAAACCCCATCCTATTCGCAAACTCTAAGAGCTCCTCAAGCCTCGTCAGCTTACAGTAAAACTCCCTCTCTATATCTGAGGAAACTTCAAGAAGTCTCCTTTCAAACTCGCAGAGCTCTTTAAGCTCCTGTAACTCTTTACACTTTTTACCTTCCCTGTAGCAACCGGGCGAAGAACACCTATGACACTTCATTTTTTAAGCCTCTAAGCTCTGTGTTCGTCTTCGTTTGGCTCTAAGAGCTCTGGGAGTTCTCCCCTTTTAAACTTCTCTACGGCATCGTCAAGGAACTTCACCTCTGGCGGAACGAGGTAAACCTTTATTCCCAACCGGTTTCTCACCTTGTCAAATGCACCGGGCCCCATCTCCTTAACGAGAACAACATCAACCTTTTTCTCCTTAAACATCTCCGCTATAAAAACGCCTCTTCCCCTCTCTACGTGAAGGCCGGGATTTTCAACAATCTCAACGCTACCAGAGGCGGTATCAACAATGGCAAAGAGGTTAGACTTTCCAAAGTGGGCATTAACAAGCCTCCTTCCACCAACTTCTGTATCAAGAACAGGAACAGCAATTCTCATGACCCACCTCCTATTGGTCAGTTACACAATTATAACTTAGTTCAATATACCTAAATCTGTTCTACATACAGAATTTGACTTAAGTCAAAGCCCAGAGGAACAAACTTTGGTATTTTCTATCAGAGAAACCTAATATCCAAGGAGGAGCAGATGTTCGGATTCTTCAAGAAAGGGAACCAGAAAAACCAGAATCAAGAAAATTTCTGCACCGAGACAGACCTTGCCACGGGTGTAGGAGTAAAGGTTCCCAGCTTTCACGAAAGCGTTAACTACATGTACCAAAAAGTAAAAGAGGCCCAGCTCAGCAACGTAGCAGACCGTTTTGAAGCTATGGAAAAAGTAAGGTGTAAGTTCTGTAAGGAAGGTGTCTCATGTCAACTCTGTTCAATGGGTCCATGCCGTATAACACCTCAAACTCCAAGGGGCGTATGTGGTATTGATGCTCACGGTATTGTTATGAGGAACCTCCTCATCAAGGCAAACATGGGACTTTCAGCCTACACCTACCACTGTAGAGAAGCAGCTCTTACACTCCTTGAAACTGCAAAGGGTAACACTATATACGAGATAAAAGACCCTTCAAAGATAGACCTCCTTGCCGACATCCTTGACGTAGATAAGTCCCTTCCACTTGAAGAAAAGGCAAAGAAAGTTGCAGAAGGCGTTCTTAACAGCCTTTCCCAGAATGATACCTCCATCTTCGTTGAAAAGCTCGCTCCTGAGAGCAGGAAAGAGGTATTCAGAAAGCTCGGCATTATGCCCAAAGGTCCAATGCAGGAGCTTGTAGACTCCGTTACCCGCTCAATGACAAACATCGACGGAGATTACGTATCCTTAGCACTTGCCGCTCTCAGGAACGGTGTAGCATCTGCTTTCGGTTCACTTGTACCATTAGAGCTCATTCAAGACGCCCTATTCGGAACACCCTCACCTCACGAGTGTCAGGTTGACTTCGGAGTTCTTGACCCTGACTACGTAAACATCCTTCCCAACGGACACGAGCCCTTCGTAGGAATGGCCCTCGTCAAACTGGCTCAAGATCCTGAAATCCAAAAAATGGCAAAAGAAGCAGGAGCCAAAGGAATAAGGATAGTAGGCTCCATTGAAACTGGTCAAGAAATGATGGCAAGGCTTGAATGCAACGACGTCTTCGTTGGACTCACCTCTAACTGGATATCCATGGAGTACTTCCTCTCAACTGGTGCAGTTGACGCCTTTGTAATGGATATGAACTGTTCTCTTGCAAACCTTAAAGAGTACGCCGACAAGTTCAAGTTCAAGCTCATAGCCGTTACAAACATTATGGGTATCCCCGGTTCAATTAAACTTGAGTACAAGCCCGGCAAGGAAACAGAAATTGCAAAAGAGATAATCAGGCTCGCTATTGAGAACTTCAAGGAGAGAAAGAACGCTCCAAAGACCGACGTATCAAAGTTCAAGCAGAAGGCCATTGTTGGATTTTCCGCAGAGGCTATCATTAACGCCCTCGGTGGAAGCCTCAATCCACTCCTTGAAGTCATAAAGAGCGGAGACATTAAGGGAGTTGTTGCTCTCGTTAACTGTACCTCCCTTGGCAACGGTCCTCAGGACAGCATGACCGTTCAGATAGCCAAGGAGCTCATTAAGAGGGATATCCTCGTAATCGGTGCTGGATGCGGTAACGCAGGACTCCAGAAGGCTGGACTTGAAACTCTTGAAGCTGTTGATAAGTACGCAGGTCCTAAGCTTGCAGGCGTCTGCAAGGCCCTCGGTATTCCACCGGTTCTTTCCTTTGGAACGTGTACAGACACCGGAAGGATTATCATGACCGTTATAGCTATAGCTAACGCCCTTGGTGTTGACCCATCCCAGCTCCCAGTAGCGGTAACTGCTCCTGAGTACATGGAGCAGAAGGCCGTTATAGACGGATTCTCTGCTGTTGCCATGGGACTCTATACCCACGTATCACCAGTTCCTCCAGTTACCGGTTCTGACAAGGTCGTGAAACTCCTCACAGAGGAAGTTGAGAGCCTCACAGGCGGTAAGATTGCCGTTGGCGATGACCCAGTTCAGGCAGCTAACGGAATAGAAGAACACATCATGAAGAAGAGGGAAGCCCTCGGTATATAATCAGCTATCTCCTCCAAGCCCCCTCCTCTTAGGAGGGGGTTTTACATTTTTCGCGAAGGGGAAAAATGTCCACGGTAGAGAGGGAAAGAGAAACCTTAAAGAGAATGATTTCTATTTACTGCTGGAGGAAGCACAAACAGGAACGTGGAAAACTGTGCAGCGAATGCAGGGAGCTCCTTGAGTACGCCTTTAAAAGGCTTGACCTTTGCCCTTTTGGAGAAAATAAACCAACCTGTAAGAAGTGTCCCATCCATTGCTACAGGCCAGAAATGAGGGAAAAGATAAAGGAAGTAATGAGGTTCAGCGGTCCAAGGCTCCTCATCTACGACCCGATAGGCTGGCTCATACACGAGATAAAAGAAAGGTTCTCATTTAAACAGCCAAGTCTTTAAGCAACTTTAAGTTCTTTATCTTTACCTTACTTCCTGACTTTTCAATAGCCCCCAAACTTTTAAGTCTTGACAACATCCTTGAAACGGTTTCTTTAGTCAAACCAAGCTCCATAGCTGCAAGGTTTGTCCTGAAAACAAACTCTTCTCCTTCTTTCTCCTGAGCCTGCCTTAAGATGTAAGAGGCTACCTTAGAGAGAGCGTCCTTAAGGGAAAGGCTTTCAATAACATTCGTAAGGTAAACAAGCCTTTGTGCCATAACGGCCATAAGTCTCATAGCAATTTCGGGGTCAACTTTCATAAGTTGAATGAAGGCCTTCCTTGGAATAAAAACAACCTCTGAATCCTCTATGGCCTCAGCCCAAGCTGGAAAGTTAGAACCCATAAAACCTGCTGCTTCTCCAAAAAAGGCAGGTGCAGTAAATATCCTGATTATCTGCTCTTTGCCACGGTTTGTCCTGTATATTTTCACCTTGCCCGATTTAAGAGCGTAAAAACCTTCAGCTTTTTGAGAAGGGTTAAATATAACCGTTCCCTTTGGGTAGTTCCTCAGGACTGAAATATTCGCCAGACTCTCAAGCTGCTCCTTGGTAAGGCCTGAAAAAATCGGAATCTGCCTTAAAAACTCCATAATAATCCCCAAACCTTTATAAGATTATAACATACGAATCATTCTTCACGAATCATTCTTAGAGACTTGACATCTGAAGGGCTCCTTATAAATTTATAGGTGGACAAATTAGCACTCACCTAAGGTGAGTGCTAAAAATCTGATAAAGGAGGGTGCGGGATGAAGCTCAAACCGCTCTATGACAGAGTAGTTGTAAAGAAGATTGAAGTAGAACAAAAGACTGCAGGAGGAATCATCCTTCCCGATACTGCCAAGGAAGAATCCCAAATTGGTGAAGTAATCGCTGTAGGCGAAGGTAAGCTCCTTGAAAACGGAGAGGTAAGACCACTCAAAGTTAAGGTTGGTGATAAGGTTCTCTTCAGCAAGTACGCCGGAAACGAAGTTAAGGTTGAAGGGGAAGAGCTTCTCATCCTCAGGGAAGAGGACATCCTCGCAATCGTAGAAGAGTAAAACAAAAAACCCTGTGAGGGAGGTGAGAGATGGCTGGAAAAGAAATTATCTTTGCAGATGAGGCAAGGCAGAAAATAAAGGCTGGTGTAGATAAACTTGCAAACGCTGTTAAAGCTACAATGGGTCCCGGCGGAAGGAACGTCGTCCTTGAAAGGAAGTTTGGTTCTCCAGTAGTCACCAAGGATGGCGTTACCGTTGCAAAAGAGATTGAACTTGCCGACCCAGTTGAAAACATCGGTGCTCAGCTTGTAAAAGAGGTTGCCCAGAAAACAGCCGACAAGGCAGGTGACGGAACAACTACAGCTACTGTTCTCGCTCAGGCTATCTTCAGCGAAGGTCTCAGGTACATCACCGCTGGCGACAATGCAATTGAAGTTAAGAGGGGAATTGACGAGGCTGTTAAGACAATCGTTGACGAACTTAAAGAGATTTCCAAGCCTGTAGAGACCAAGGAGCAAATTGCACAGGTAGCAACAATCTCTGCTAACTACGACAGGGAAATCGGCGAACTTATCGCCGAAGCTATGGACAAGGTTGGAAAAGAGGGTGTTATCACTGTAGAGGAAGCTAAGGGTCTTGAGACAACACTTGAAGTTGTTGAAGGTATGCAGTTTGACAGAGGATACCTCTCTCCATACTTCGTAACCGACCCAGACAAGATGGAGTGCGTTCTTGAGAATCCATACATCCTCATCTACGGTAAGAAGATCAGCAACATCAGGGAGCTCCTGCCTGTACTTGAGCAGGTAGCAAGGGAAGGCAGACCACTCCTCGTAATCGCTGAAGACGTTGAAGGCGAAGCTCTTGCAACACTCGTAGTTAACAAGCTCCGTGGAACGCTCCAAGTATGCGCAGTTAAAGCTCCCGGCTTCGGTGAGAGAAGGAAGGCTATGCTCCAAGACATCGCTATCCTCACTGGCGGAACTGCTATCCTCGAGGACCTCGGAATCAAGCTTGAAAACGTTACACTTGACATGCTTGGACAGGCCGACAAGGTCGTTGTTGATAAAGAGCACACCACAATTATCGGCGGTAAGGGTAAGCCAGAAGACATTGAAGGCAGAATCAAGCAGATCAAGGCTGAGCTTGAGAAAGCTACCTCTGAGTACGACAAGGAAAAGCTTCAGGAGAGACTTGCTAAGCTTGCAGGTGGCGTAGCTATCATCAAGGTCGGTGCTGCAACTGAAGCTGAACTCAAGGAGAAGAAGGCAAGGGTTGAGGACGCCCTCCACGCAACAAGGGCTGCAGTTGAGGAAGGTATCGTTCCCGGTGGTGGAACTGCACTCATCGCAGCAGCAAGGAAGCTTGACGAGCTCATCAAGAAGCTTGATGAAGCTGGCGAAGTAAGCAAGAGACACGGAGTAGAAATCGTCAAGAAGGCCGTTGAGTTCCCACTCAGGCAAATTGCTGACAACGCCGGTTACGCTGGTCAGGTAGTTGTTGAGAAGGTTAAGGAGCTCATCAACGAGAAAGGCGTTAACTGGGGATTCAACGCAAGGACTGGCGAGTACGAGGACCTCGTAGCTGCCGGAATCATTGACCCAACCAAGGTTGAAAGGGTAGCTCTCCAGAACGCTGCATCTGCAGCTGGACTCCTCCTCACAACAGAAGCTACTGTAACTGAGATTCCTGAGAAAGAAGAGAAAACTGGCGGCGGAATGCCTGAGTTCTAAGCTCTAAACTCAGCACTAATCGGGGCGCCCTTGTGGGCGCCCTTTTTATTTTTAGGAAAAAACACTAAACCCGTACTAATTCAAGAACGGTCTCTACCCTATTTCTACCCCTCTTCTTAGCTAAGTAAAGAGCGTCATCTGCTTCCTGAATCAGAGAATCTAAATTTTTATTCCTCAGAGTATTTCTATCTCCGGCCGTTACACCAATACTTATAGTAACTTCCCCAACAACAGGGAAATTGGTGTTTTCAACATTCTTCCTTATCTTCTCTGCCACTTTTAGAGCATCTCCTAGCTGGGTGTTTGGAAGAACAATCAAGAACTCTTCCCCTCCGTAACGACCAACCACGTCGCTACTCCTAACGCTCTTCTTAACTACCTCTACCAATTTCTTGAGCACCAAGTCACCAACTTGATGACCGTAGGTATCGTTCACCTTTTTGAAACGGTCTATATCCAACATTAAAAGAGACAATGGCTCCGCCTTCTCAAGACTTACCCTAAACCTTTCCTCAAGGATTTTAAAGAGTTTCCTTCTACTGAAAGCACCAGTCAAAGAATCCCTCTCCACAAGGGACTCAACAACTTTCTGGTAGTTGTCCAGAAAGGACCTATAAATAACTACAGCAATAGTAAAGGCAAAGTAAGACAACAAAGATTCTACGGATATTAAAAGAATTCCTTCTGCCTCTGAACCCTTAAAGCCAAATTTGTTAAATTCAACAAGTGGAAAAATCAGGGTATTAACAACCAACGGAATTAAGGAGGCATAAATCGTTTTCCTTACATCGTAAAAGATACCGGCAATTAAAGGTATTAGGGAATACCAGAAAAGAACATAGAGATAGCCTTTTAAAAGATAGTAGGTAAAAGAAAAAATGATTGTAACTATCATAACTGTCGGAACGTAGGAACTCCTCCTCTTTAAAAGGAAAAAACAAAACAAAATTACAACCAGAAAAGGGAAATCTACTATCAAAAACTCATTAAATCCCAAGAGGATATTTTTTACGATAACCAGCAATTTCAGCAGAAAAGCCGCAAGAAGTGTAACCTTTAAGGTACACTCATAGCTTTTGTTAAATCCCTCCCCTTCTATATCGGTCGGATGAAAACAATCTCTTACTTTATCCTCAATTTTTTTAACAAAGGCAAAAAATAAACGCACATTTCCTCCAAAATATTAAATAAGCCTATCTAATAGTTAAGATACCGCCTCTACACCTTCCTGTAAATGACAAATCTCAAAGAATTTTTCGCCAAACCAACAGAGGAAGGCCATGAAAGCAGCGGAACGAAAAGACTGAGAATAAAAACCAAAAAGGTGGGCAGAGCCCACCATACTCAATATCATAACTAAGAGTAGAACTCCTCAATCTCTCTGTAGAGTGGATACTTTCCACATATCTCAAGAACTTCCTGCTTGACCTTCTCAATTACTGCGTCGTCGTTGATGTTGTTGAGAACGGTAGCTATGAGCTGGGCAATTCTCCTTGCTCCGTCCTCTTTGATACCCCTTGAGGTTATTGCAGGAGTTCCGATTCTTATTCCGCTTGTTACAAAAGGACTGCGGGTATCAAAAGGTATTGTGTTTTTGTTAACGGTGATGTTAGCCCTGCCAAGGGCAGCTTCAGCTTCCTTACCAGTGATTCCCTTGTCTGTTAAGTCAACGAGCATGAGGTGGTTATCAGTTCCACCGGAAACGAGCCTGAAGCCCTGACGCTGGAGCTCCTCAGCCATCACCTTAGCGTTCTTAACAATCTGCTCCTGATACTTCTTAAACTCTTCAGTCTGGGCTTCTTTAAAGGCAACGGCCTTTGCAGCAATTACGTGCATGAGAGGTCCACCCTGAAGTCCCGGGAAAACGGCCTTGTCTATCTCCTTAGCAAACTCTGCTTTACACATTACAACACCACCGCGGGGACCTCTCAAGGTCTTATGGGTTGTTGTCGTGACGAAGTGGCAGGCCTCAATTGGAGATGGGTGAAGACCTGCAACAACAAGACCTGCAATGTGGGCTATGTCTGCAAGGAGGTAAGCTCCAACCTCATCGGCAATTTCTCTAAACTTGTCAAAGTCAATCACCCTTGGGTAAGCAGAAGCACCACAGATGATAAGCTTAGGCTTATACTCCTTTGCAAGCTGGTAAACTTGGTCAAAGTCAATCGTTTCAGTGTCCTTCCTAACGCCGTACTGGATAACGTTAAAGTACTTACCCGTCATGTTGACAGGAGAACCGTGGGAAAGGTGTCCTCCGTGCGAAAGGTTCATTGAAAGGATTGTGTCTCCGGGCTTTAAGATGGCAAGGTAAACTGCCTGATTCGCCTGAGAACCGGAGTGAGGCTGAACGTTTACGTGCTCAGCGCCAAAGAGCTCCTTACACCTTTCAATTGCAATCCTCTCAACGATGTCAACACACTCACACCCGCCGTAGTAACGCTTACTGGGGTAACCTTCAGCGTACTTGTTTGTAAGGACAGACCCTTGAGCCTCCATAACGGCAGGGCTTGTAAAGTTCTCTGAGGCAATGAGCTCAAGGTGCTCGTTCTGCCTTTTAAACTCACACTTAAGAGCCTCAAAAACCTCTGCATCTACTGCTCTCAGGTGTTTCATTATCTATCCTCCACATTCGTTTTCTTCAATCTGAGAAATCTTGTTAACACGCCTTTCGTGTCTACCACCGTCAAAGGGCGTTTCAAGCCAGACCTTTACGATTGCCTTTGCAAGCTCTTCTCCTAAGACCCTTCCACCAAGACAGAGAACGTTAGCGTTGTTGTGCCTTCTGCTCATCTCAGCAGCGTAGATGTTGTAACAAAGGGCAGCCCTTATTCCTTTAACTTTGTTGGCAGCGATGGATATACCTATACCTGTCCCGCAGATGAAGATACCCCTGTCAGCTTCTCCTTCAACAATAGCCTTTGCAGCCTTGTAGGCAAAATCGGGGTAGTCTACGGAGTCCTCAGAGTAAGTTCCGTAGTCAACGTACTCAACTCCGAGCTCCTCAAGGTAGGACTTTATAACCTCCTTAAGCCTGAAACCTCCGTGGTCACAGGCAAGAGCTACTTTCATCTTTAAACCTCCGGCCATAACTTAGGAGGCAAATTATAATCCATCCTACGCAAGGAGGTGAGTCCTTGAAGTTCCTGCTCTCAATAGCGGGTTTTGACCCAACCGGCGGTGCTGGAATACTCAGGGACATCAGAACATTCAACTACTTTGGATTTTATGGAACTGCCGTCATAACGGCAAACACAGCTCAGAATACAAAAGGGGTAAAGAAGCTTTCCTTCGTTGACGGGGAACTGATAGAGGAACAGCTACAGCTCATAGTAGAAGAGTTTAGGATAGAAGGTGTAAAGGTTGGCATTCCCCACGTTGACTACGAGGTAAACAGGAAAGTAGCTGAGTTCCTAAAAGAGCTAAGAGTCCCCGTCGTTTTTGACCCTGTAATTTCTCCCACTTTCGGAAAAAGGTTTATAGAAAAGCCTGAAACTATCCTACCCCTCATTGAGGTATCTACCGTCATAACTCCCAACCTTGGAGAGTTTGAGATACTGAAACCTTTACTTAAGGAATACACGGGCTTCATAGTTGTTAAGGGAATTCCAAAAGGGGATTTTGTTGAAGACCACCTCTTAAAAGCCGATAACGTAATTTCAAAGGTTTCACATAAGAAAGACAACCTCACCGTAAGGGGAACGGGATGTGCCTTCTCGTCAGCCCTTCTCTGTTCTACGGTAAAGGGTTATTCAGTAGAGGCAGCCTTTAGAGAGGCTGCCAAATTCCTTGAAGTATTTAGAAAGGACAGCTTCAAAAAGGGCTCTATGAAACAACACTTTTCAAGATTATAGCCTTACAACTGAATCGGCGTTTGCAAGGGACTGAACAACGTCGTAGGCGTTTGAAGCAACGCCAATTTCAAGCTCATCAAGCAGGTTGTAGTAGTTAAGACATGTCGCACAGCAGATAATTTCTACGCCTTTCTGCTGGAGCTCCTTTAGAGCTCCCAGTATCTCCTCATCAGCTCCTCTACACGCAAGCTTAACTGCAGTGTTTACAAGAACTATCTTAGATGGTAGAGGGTCGGCGTTGAGGAAGGTCTTTATAAATCCCTTTATCAGGATTTTTCCAAGCTCCTTGTCCTCTCCAACGTAAGTTGAAGCAATGAAGACAACGTAGTTCTTCTTCCTTTCCTCTTCCTTAGAAACCCCTTCTTTGGCGACAGGTTCTCCCTTTGTGATTTTTAGGTAGTAAAGACCTTCCTTTTCTTCAACTGTTACGGAGCAACCGGCCTTCTCTGCAAAACGCTTTACGTTTTCCCTTGAAGCTCTGTTATCAACTATTACAGTAATCACACCAGAATCTATTGACTCAAGCGCTTCTTTCGTTTTAAGAACCGGTACTGGACAGGCCAATCCTCTACAGTCAACGATTTTCTCCATAGTCACCTCCCTACTTATCCAGTTGTGAAATTACAAAAGCTCCCTCCTCAAGGACGAGGCAGTCGTCCTCTATCCTCACTCCACCGAGCTCCGGGATGTAGATACCCGGTTCAACCGTTACAACCATGTTCTTTTTGAGGATTTCATCAGATTTGCGGGAAAGCGTGGGAGCTTCGTGAACTTCAACTCCTATACCGTGACCGGTTGAGTGGACAAAGAACTCTCCGTAACCCTTACTCTCTATGTAGCTCCTAACGGCCTCGTCAACTTCCCTGCAGGATTTTCCGGCTTTCAAAGCCTTAATGCCAACTGCTTGAGCCTCTCTGACAACCTCGTAGATTCTCTTCATCTCAGAAGGAACATTTCCGATAAGGAAAGTTCTGGTAATATCTGAAACGTAACCGCCATAAACAGTACCAAAGTCAACCACTACAACGTCACCGTCCTTTATTTCCCTCCTTGAAGTTTCCCAGTGGGGGATAGAAGAACCCTCGCCAGAGGCCACTATCGTTGTGAAAGCCTCCCCTTCACCACCAAACTTAAAGAAGGCGTTAAGGAGCTCCCTCCTAAACTCAAGCTCAGTTATGCCCGGCTTTAAAAGGTGGAGGACGCTTTTTAGAGAGAGCTCCGCAATCTGAACAGCTCTGGTTATCAGTGAGATTTCCCTCTCCGTTTTAACTGCCCTGAACTCGTTTAAGAAACCCTTTTCCTCTACGATTTCAAAACCGGAAGAGAGCTCTCTATACGTAGAAAGCTTCAACCTATTAGGGTCAACAACGAGCCTTTTAAAACCGTTCTCCCTGAAAAATTCCTTTAGCTTACTCCAGCTTTCCCACTTAACAACCTTAAAGCCTCTAACTTCCTTCTTTGCCCTCTCTAAGTATCTACCGTCTGTAATGAAGAAAGAATCCCCCCTTACCGAAACAAGGGAAATCCCGAAGGAGGAGCGAAATCCGGTAAGGTAAAAGTTCTCTGCACTATCAAACGTTACGTAGCAGTCCCCACCTAAGGAAGCTACCTTCAGAGAGACCCTTTCAAGCATACTCCTCTCCGCTACAGGATGTACTTTGTAAGGTCCTCGTCCTCTATTATGCTCTCAAGCCTTCTTCTTACGTATTCCCTGTCAATAACTACCTTCTGCCCCTTCATATCTGGAGCGTTGAAGGAGATGTCCTCAAGGAGCTTCTCAAGAACCGTGTGAAGCCTTCTCGCCCCTATGTTCTCTGCCTTAGAGTTTGCCTCCTCTGCAATCCTTGCAATCTCCTCTATTCCGTCCTGAGTAAACTCTATCTCAACGCCTTCAGTCTCAAGGAGGGCTTTATACTGCTTTGTGAGAGCATTCTTAGGCTCTGTAAGGATTCTCACAAAGTCGTCCTTTGTTAGAGGCTTAAGCTCTACACGAATGGGGAAACGACCCTGGAGCTCCGGCAGGAGATCTGAAGGCTTTGCTATGTGAAACGCACCGGCAGCAATGAACAGGATGTGGTCTGTCCTTACAAGGCCGTATTTTGTGGAGACCTTACAACCTTCAACGATGGGAAGTAAATCCCTCTGGACGCCTTCCCTTGAAACGTCGGGGCCCCTTCCACCGCTCCTTGCAGCAACCTTGTCTATCTCGTCAATGAAAACGATTCCCTGATTCTCCACCCTGTGGATGGCCTCCCTTATTACCTCATCCATATCTATGAGCTTTTGGGCCTCTTCCTGAGTAAGGTAACGGAGGGCCTCCTTTACCTTCATTTTCCTGAGCTTTTTGGGCTTCGGAAGGAGGGAGGAAAGCATGTCCTGAATGTTTGAAAGGTCTCCACCTATACCGATAACGTTAACCCCCGGAGTTTCAACCGTTACGGCTATCTCAACCACCTCATCATCAAGTTTTCCTTCCTTAAGGAGCTTCTTTATCCTGTTTCTCTCATCCCGTAACCTTGACTGTTCTTTCTCAAACTCAGAAGTCTGGGATTTAGAAGGGGACAGGAAAACGTCAAAGAGGCTCTGAATTGACTGGGGATGAGTTTGAGGCTCAGGAACCATTATCTCGGCAAGCCTATCGTAGGCAAGCTCCTTAGCCCTTTCCTTAACCTCCTCCATTTTCTCTTCTTTAACCATAGTAACGGCTATCTCAACAAGGTCTCTAATGATTGATTCAACGTCCCTTCCGACGTAACCAACCTCTGTGAACTTGGTGGCCTCTACTTTTATGAAGGGAGCTCTAACGAGCTTTGCCAACCTCCTTGCTATTTCCGTCTTACCGACTCCCGTAGGACCTATCATTATGATGTTCTTGGGAGCTACCTCGTCCCTCATATCCTCCGGGAGTCTCTGTCTCCTCCAGCGATTCCTGAGGGCTATGGCAACGGCTTTCTTTGCCTCGTGCTGTCCAACGATGTATTTATCAAGCTCCCTTACAATCTCCTTAGGAGTAAGGAACTCTTCACTTTTTATCTCCTTAACTTCCTCTTTCTTTTCTCCATTTCCACCAAAGAACTTCTTTAACATAAGCCCTCCTTAAGGTTAAAGTTCCTCAACAACTATGTTGGTGTTCGTGTAAACGCAGATGTTTCCTGCAATCTTTAAAGCCTTTTCTGCAATTTCCCTTGCAGAAAGGTTCGTATTCTCGTAAAGTGCCGTTGCAGCAGCCTGAGCGTAAGGACCACCAGAACCAATCGCCATAACGGGAATATCGGGCTCTATAACGTCTCCGTTACCGGATATAAGGAGTATTCTGGTTTTATCTGCAACAAGGAGCATAGCCTCAAGACGCCTTAAGACTCTATCTGTCCTCCAGTCCTTTGCAAGCTCCACGGCAGACTTTAAGAGGTTTCCTCCGTAGGTCTGGAGCTTATCCTCAAACCTTTCAAGGAGGGCAAAGGCATCGGCAACAGAGCCGGCAAAGCCGGTAAGAACCCTTCCACCGTAAATCTTCCTTACCTTCCTCGCTCCGTTTTTAAAAACCGTATTGCCAATCGTAACCTGTCCGTCACCGGCCATCGCAACTTTTCCGTCCCTCAGGACAGCACATATCGTTGTAGCGTGAAATTTCATCACTTCCTCCTTAGCCTTGCTCCAACGTACTGGCCAAACACAGCGATCAGTATGAGGAGAGGAGCGAATTTCCAAGGAATACCCAAACTAATCCTCATGGCGATAATGAAAGGAATTGGAAAGTGAACATAGAGAAACCACAGAAACGAAAATTTCCTCACTCCTTCCCTAAGCCACCCAAAGGGTAGGTTTATAAGGAACGTGGCAACTGCCACAAGGAGTAGGGATTCCATTAGAGAACCTCCTCAAGAGCGCTATAGATAATTTATCAGTAACGATTATCAAATGCAAAAGAAGTGAGAAAACAAAGCAGGAGTATAATTTTCTAAATCTTGCTGGAGGTTCCTCATGATACCCGTCATCTCCTTCATCGGCTACCACAATTCAGGAAAAACCACCTTTGCAACCCAGTTGGTCAAAATACTAAAGGAGAGAGGCTACAGGGTTGGAATCCTAAAGTCCACAAAACACGAAGGGGTGATAAAAGATACAGAAGGTAAGGATACATTTAGGTATAGAGAGGCTGGAACTCCCGCCGTAGGGATAGTAACACCTAAGGAGTTAGTCCTTTTTAAGGACGTAGGGAAGGTGGAGCTCCCCCACTTAGCCTTTTTACTCTTTAGCGACTGCGACATAGTAATCTGTGAAGGCTTTAAAAGTTCTGACGTTCCAAAGTTTGAAGTTTACAGGAAGGAGCTCCCAGAACCTCCCCTCTTTAAAAAGGTTTCAAACGTAGTTGGAGTAATTTCCGATACAGAAATTGAAGGGGTTAGAAACTTTCCGATTGAAGAGCCAGAGAAGGTTGCCGACTTTATAGAGGAGGAGTTTCTAAAAAGGAAGAGGGATGTGGAGCTCTTTGTTGACGGAAAGAAAATACCGTTAAAACCCTTCGTTATGTCGGCACTAAAGGGCGTGGTTTTAGGTTTTGTCAAAAGTTTAAAGGGAATAGAGGAAAATAGTTCCAATCTGGAAATTAGAATACGCTTTTGAATTTAACCGTTGGTGCCCGGGGCGGGAATCGAACCCGCACGGCCTTACGGCCCCGGGATTTTAAGTCCCGTGCGTCTGCCAGTTCCGCCACCCGGGCTTTTTTTGTTCATAAAATAAAAATGGTGCCGAGGGGCGGACTCGAACCGCCGACACGAGGATTTTCAGTCCTCTGCTCTACCACCTGAGCTACCTCGGCACTGACACTGGGAAATATAGAAGAGTTTTTCTTTCCTGTCAATACCCTCACTCTACTTTTCAAGTTTAGCTCTAAGAACTCCTTCCGTTACAGGACCGGCAAGAACCTCCTCAATACGGCCGTCCTTAGTGATGATTATGGAAGGAGTGGCGAGTATTCCAAACTTCCTTGCCATATCGGGATTCTCAAGGACGTTCACCTTTACAAAGTGAACTTTCTTAAACTCCTTAGATAGCTTCTTTATTACCGGGTCTACGAATTTACAGGGCTGACAGTTGGGAGAGTGGAAGTATATTACGCCCTTCCCCTTCCTTAACCTTACGAACTCTCCATCCAGAAGGGGGAGCTCCTGCCCCTTCATCTTCTTTACCTTTCTCTTCCAGTAGAGGCGGAATCCAAAGACAAAGACCACGTAGGCCACAAGTAGAACAAAAACGATGTCAAAGAAAATTGCCGCCACCTTTAGAAGGGTCTCTGGTATCTCCATTAATACCTCCCCCTTAGAATCTAACTCTTAAACGGCTCTTATTGTATCATTAAGAGACTCTCAGAAAGCTTCTTGCGGAGGATGTAAAATGAAGTACAACTTTAAGGATATAGAGAAAAAGTGGCAAAGGATATGGGAAGAGAAGGGCGTCTTTAAAAGCTCTCCACAGAAAGGAAAGAAGAAGTACTACGTCCTTGAGATGTTCCCCTACCCCTCCGGCAGGATTCACATGGGGCACGTCAGGAACTATTCAATCGGCGACGTCATAGCCCGCTTTAAGAAGATGAGGGGCTACAACGTTATCCATCCTATGGGATGGGACGCCTTTGGTCTTCCGGCAGAGAACGCAGCGATAAAGAGTGGCGTTCACCCTAAGGAGTGGACGCTCTCAAACATAGACTATATGAAGAAGGAGCTCAAGAAACTTGGCTTTTCTTACGATTGGGACAGGGAAATCGCGACTTGCCTTCCAGACTACTACAGGTGGAATCAGTGGATATTCCTGAAAATGCTTGAAAAAGGCATCGCCTACCGCTCAAAAGCCTCTGTTAACTGGTGTCCCTCCTGCCAGACAGTCCTTGCTAACGAGCAGGTTGACGAGGAAGGTAGGTGCTGGAGGTGTGGAACTACGGTTGAGCAGAGAGAAATAGACAGCTGGTTCTTGAGGATAACCGACTACGCTGAGGAGCTCCTAAAAGACCTTGAACTCTTAAAAGGCCACTGGCCCGAGCCCGTTATCACAATGCAGAAGAACTGGATAGGGAAAAGCATAGGCGCAAGGGTAAAGTTTGAAGTACCGGAAAAAGGAAAAATCATAGAGGTCTTTACCACACGCCCAGATACACTCTTTGGCGTTACCTACATCGTCCTTGCTCCAGAACACCCTCTAACATTGGAACTCTCTGCCGGCACTGAGCAGGAAGAGGCCGTTAAGGCCTTCGTTGAAAAGATGAGGAAAACAGAAAAGAGAAAGAGAACAACTGGAGAGCTTGAGAAGGAAGGTGTCTTTTTAGGTGTTTACGCCGTTCACCCCTTAACGGGAGAGAAAATCCCCGTTTACGCTGCAAACTTCGTCCTCATGGACTACGGAACGGGAGCTGTTATGTCCGTTCCTGCCCACGACCAGAGGGATTTTGAGTTTGCCCAAAAGTACGGACTCCCCATAAAGGTTGTAATAAGCCCAGAAAATGAAGAGCTCAAGGCAGAAGAGCTTGAAAAAGCCTACACAGAGCCGGGTATTCTCGTTAACTCAGGCAAGTTCACAGGAATGAAGAGTGAAGAGGCGAAGAAGGCCATAACCGAAGAGCTTGAAAGGCTCGGAAAAGGTAAAAAGGAAATCCAGTATCGCCTTAGGGACTGGAACATCTCAAGACAGCGCTACTGGGGAACGCCGATACCCGTAATTCACTGTCCTAAGTGTGGAATCGTCCCAGTTCCAGAAGAGGAGCTCCCTGTAAAACTCCCAGAAAACGCTCCACTCACTGGGGAAGGACGCTCACCCTTAGAGAGAGTTCCCGAGTTTGTAAACGTTAAATGCCCAAAGTGTGGAGGAGACGCCAAGAGGGACTGCGACACAATGGACACCTTTTTTGACTCTTCTTGGTACTTCCTCCGCTACTGCTCACCTAAGGAGGAGACACTTCCCTTTAAGCCAGAAGAGGCCGAATACTGGATGGTCGTTGACCAGTACATCGGAGGAATTGAGCACGCAGTACTACACCTCCTCTACTCAAGGTTCTTTACAAAGGTTTTAAGGGACATAGGGCTCTTTAAAGCAGACGAAAGCCACCCTCAGCATGAGTTCTTTAAGGCCGGAGAGCCTTTCCAGAACCTTTTAACCCAAGGTATGGTCAATAAAAGGTGGGTAAGCGTTAAGAACCTCCTTAAGGCCTTTAATCTGAGTGAAGAGTCTACCGTCTCCGAGCTCGTCAAGGCCTTAACAGGTAAGGATGTTGAAAACGCGGAGACTATCAGCTCTTTCATGAAGAGACACCACATAACGATTGGGGACAACGCAATACTTCTTCTTTCAACAGAAGAGCTGAGAAAACTTTTAGAAGAAAGTATTTTTATTACTTCAAAGGATGTTTTACCATCAACCTCTTTAGAAGGGAAAATCTTGAAAGTTTCTCTATGCTTGAATGAAAACTCTGAGCTTATAGTCTATCCTATGAAGAATGGAAAACTCAGTCTAAAGGACAGGATAGTTACAAAGGATGCTACTCTTAGGAGTTTATTTGTGGAAATACGTAATCTTTATAACAACCCCAAAGCTATTTTAGGTAGAGAAAATTATTTGGAGGATATGAAACGCAGATTAACTCTTGGAATTCTCAACATATTGGAGAAGGAAGGTATAGTAAACCACCAATTTGAGTATGACAAAATAGAAATTAGTAACATTGTATACATAGCCAAACTCCGCAAACACTCAATAGAAGAGATAGTAGAAGATTTGTCAATAAAATTTGGCGAAGTTTCAAAAATGAGCAAATCCAAGCTAAACACCGTTGACCCCGACGATATGATTGAGCGCTACGGTGCAGACGCAACAAGGCTCTACATCCTCTTTGCCGCTCCACCGGAAGCAGAATTTGAGTGGAAGACTGAAGGAATAGAGGGAGCTTACAGATTCCTAAGGAAGGTGTTCAGTCTTGTAGCAGATAACAGGGAACTTTTTGAAGGTTCTCCTGAAGGAGCTCCCTCCAAGAAGGGTAAGGAGCTAAGGAGAAAAGTTCACCAGACCTTAAAGAAGGTAACCGAAGAGCTTGAAGAGAGGTTTAAGTTCAACACGGCAATAGCGGCGATTATGGAGCTCTTTAACGCCATGAGCTCCTTTAAACCAGAAACAGACGGAGACAGGGCAGTCTTAAGGGAGGCAATAGAAAAGCTCATAGTAATGCTCTCTCCATTTACTCCCCACGTTGCAGAAGAGATGTGGGAAATGACGGGACACAAGGAGCTCCTTGCCCAAATAAGCTGGCCAGAAGTTGATGAGTCTGCCCTAAAGGAAGAGGAGATAGAGCTCCCCGTTCAAGTCAACGGAAAAGTAAGGGACAGGATAACTGTTCCTGCAGATGCCGATGAGGAGACCGTTAAGGAGATAGCCCTATCTTCAGAGAAGGTGAAGAAGTACACAGAAGGTAAAACAATCGTAAGGTTCATCTACGTAAAGGGAAGGCTCGTAAACCTTGTAGTCAGGTAACAGATATGAGGCTTATTATCCTACTCCTGATTTCCCTGATAACTTCCTGCGCCACCACCGGTAAGGTGGCGCACTTTACCCCCCACAAACTCAGCCACGTCTACATTGAACCGACGACAAACAGAACCACCGAGGAAAGTCTTGACGTCATTTTCACTCGCGTTTCAAACGAAGTCTTCTACTCAGACCCCCGCTTCCGTGTAGACAAAACTCCTCTACCTGCCGTAACGGTAGTCGTCAAGCCGGAAGTAAAGTCCATATCCACCTTTGCCGTAGGATTTGACAGGTACGACAAAGTTACAGAGTACAGAATGGAAATATCTACCAGAGTAAAACTCTTTCGCTACGGCTTTACAGAGCCCTTGGCCACATTTACGGTAAGCAGGTACGATTTCTACGACACAGAAGGGACAGCCTCAGAAATAGAACAGAAGAGAAAGGAGTGTATTGAGAGGATAGCCTACCAGATTTTCAGGGAAGTCGCAGAAAGAATCTTCATAGAGGGAGAAGAGATTGAAGGTACTAAGGAAGCTGGAAGATGACAGATACCTCATCGTAGAAGCTGAAGTAGACAACAGAATTTTTATCTATTTGAAGGATAAACAGCAAAAGACAGAGTCCTTAGGCATTCCAGAAAAGAGGGTAGACTTAGATAAAATGTGGGAAAAGCACAGGACGGAAAAGGACTTCTGCCTTCCCTGTGAGCTGTTACTCCTCCTTGAGCAGAAAGTTATAACTGCAGAAAACAGCGTTGCAGAGCTTGGTTTAACCCTTGAGAGACTCCAAGAGTTTAAGACAATTCTTAATAGGTGAAAGAGGTTGACACAAGGACAAAAGAGTCTATATTATGGATTAACACGTAGCGTCCCCGTCGTCTAGCCCGGCCTAGGACACCGGCCTTTCACGCCGGCGACGCGGGTTCGAATCCCGCCGGGGACGCCACTTCTACCTCAACCAAATCCCGAGGGAGGAATTCAGTAGATTCATAATATAGTCTTCATAATCCCCCTTTTCCCCCTCCCTCCCCTTTATGGAGAAAGGGGCGGGGCAACCCGCCCCCTCTTTCCCTTGAAAAGGACGAAAGATGGAAAGGAAAGACTTTGGAACTGTATCAAAACTCGGAAAAAAGACAGACTATGTTTTTGATTACTCTCCAGACGTTTTAGAGAAATTTCCAAACAAGTTCCCCAATAGAATCTACTGGGTCTCTTTCAACTGTCCAGAATTTACAACCCTATGTCCAATAACGGGACAGCCCGACTTTGCTACCATATATATCCAGTACATCCCCGATAAGTGGCTCGTAGAGAGTAAATCATTAAAGCTCTACCTCTTCTCTTTCAGGAATGCCCGTGGTTTTCACGAGGATACAGTCAACGTAATCGCCGATGACCTCTTTAAACTCCTGAATCCCTTCTACTTAGAAGTCTACGGGGAGTTTAACCCCCGTGGTGGAATATCCATAGACCCATTCGTTCAGAGGTATCAGGAAGTAGACTGGGTAGTAGAGCTGGCAAGAGAGAGGTTTAAACTCCACAGGATAGTTCCTCCAGAGATAAGGAGAAACCGTGGTTAAAGTCTTAATCATCGGGGGAAGCGGAGCTTACCTCTTAGAGAAGGAGTCCTTCGGCAAGGTCTTAGAGAAAAAGAGGTACGACACTCCCTTCGGCCTTTCAAACCCGATATATAGAATAAGACACGAAGAAGGTTTTGAGTTCTTTTTCCTCTCAAGGCACGGAGAGAAAGACTACGACGTAACAGCTTCCTTCGTTAACTACAGGGCAAACATTTACGCTGCTAAGGAACTCGGCGTTGAGAGGATTGTCTCTTGGACGGGCCCCGGTTCTCTAAGGGAAGATTTTAGACCGGGAGATTACGTAGTTCCTACAGACCTCCTTGACTTCACAAGGGGGAGAAAAACGACCTTCTTTGAGAATGGAGGACTCGGGTTTGTAAGACAGAGTCCCGTCTTCTGCCCACAAGTTACAGATGCAGTCGTCAGAACGCTAAAAAAACTCGGTTACAGTTTCCACTCTGGAGGAACTTACGTCTGCACAGAAGGCCCTCGCCTTGAGACTCCTGCTGAGATAAAGGCCTTTAAGAAGCTTGGTGGAGACCTCGTCGGTATGACCTTAGTGCCGGAGGTCTTCTTGGCAAAAGAGCTTGAAATGTGCTACTGTGCCATCTGCTACGTAACAAACTACGCAGAAGGGATAAAGGACTACAGCTTTAAGTCTGGCGTCCTCTTTGAGGGAATGCTACCGGAAGAGGATAAGAAGCTCGTAGATAGAGCCGTTGAGAGATTTCCTGAAATAATGAAGGAGCTCCTTCCCGAAATAGCAAGAAAAGAGAGAACCTGCCACTGCCAAAAGCTTATGGAAAGGTACAGAAAGAAGGGAAAGATAGGGGAAGAGTGGAAAGAGTGGATACTTAACCTCTAAAGAGGGTCTCCGTCCTCTTAATTGAAGAGTAGAGGGAAGAGAGAATAAACGTAAGGGCAATAGCGCTTATTAAAGGTTCTGGTATGTGGTGGAAGAGCTGAAAGAGCATCATTATTCCAAGTCCCCCTATTCCCCAGTGAGCTCCGTGCTCAAGGTAGGGAAGCTGTTTTAGCTTTCCGGACTCAACAAAGTAGAGGGTCAGAGTCCTTAGTATAAAAGCTCCCACAGAAAGACCCAAGGTGATGATTATAAGGTTCTGGCTAATAGCAAAAGCGCCGACAGTTCCGTCTAAGGAGCAGGAGGCGTCAAGGAGCTCCAAGTAGATAAACCCACCAAGACCCGAATCTGCGACACCGTCCTTCTTAAAGTACTCAATAGCTCCTTTTACAAAGTGAACAACCTCAAAGAGCAACACGCCAAGAATCATCGCTAAAGTAACTGCAGGGTCTTTCTTCAGGAAGCCTATGACAAAGAGAATGGAGAGGGCAAGAATAAGCTTTACCTCCCCGAGTTTTGCTATTTTTGCTGCCTTCTCCTCAAGGAACTTTATCCAGTGAATTTCCCTTCCGGCGTCAAAGAGCCAGTTGATAAAGACCATAAGGAGAAAAGAACCTCCAAACCCCAAGATTAAAGGCTCTGCCTTTTCAAGGTAGTGGGCGTACTCTAAGGGTTTATTAAAGGCAAGGTCTATAACGTGAAATACCCCTATGCCTGCAGTAACGGCAACTATTAGAACGGGGAAGAGAAACCTCATTCCGAAAACGGCAATGAGCATTCCCCACGTTAAGAAGCGACGCCGCCAGATTTGAGACATTCCTGCTAAGATAACGGCGTTCATAACGGCGTTGTCAAAGGAAAGGGATATCTCAAGGAGGGAAAGGGTAGTTCCTTCAAGGACTCCTTTTATCCCCATGTAGAGGAACTCAATTAGCCAACTTACCAGAAATACGACAATAAACTCAAGCGTCAGCCTTTTCAGGGTCATTCACTATCTCCTTTTTTCCGCAGATTCTACCAGAGAGAAAAACTTCTCAACAATTTCTTCTGGCGGAAGGTCAAAACACTTTTGGTACTTGCAACGGGTCCTTCCGTGAATGGAACAGGGAGAACAGGGAAGGTTTTTTGTTAAGGCAATTCCTTCGTCTTTGTACGGAGCAAAACCAAAGGCTGGATGGGTAGGCCCAAAAATCGCAAGAACTGGAACTTTCACGGCCCTTCCCATGTGTAAAACGGCAGAGTCGTTAGATATAACTCCAACTGAAGAGGAAATAACGGCAAGGCTCTCTCTTAAGGAAAGTTTTCCGCAAAGGTTAAGAGCTCCAGCCCTCTCCCTTAAAAACTCTCCAAGTTCGTTATCTTCTTTCCCGCCGATAGATACAACGGAAAATCCACGCTTTTTTAAGATGAGAGCTACACGCAAAAACTTTTCTAAAGGATACCTTTTTGTTTCCCACCTTGCACCGGGAGCGACAACCACGAAAGGTGAAGGAGGCAAATATTTTCTGACTTTACTCTTTTCCTTTTCAGAAACGGGTATCTCTGGCCTTGGATTTTCCACTTCTATTCCTGCCTTTCTTACGGCTTCTGCGTAGAGCTCCGGCACAAAAAGCCACCTGCTTTTTAAAGGCTTAAAAACGATCATAAGCCTTCTGAGTATAGAGTGCTTTTTGTAGGTGTAAACGGGAAAGGGAAAAAATTTTGTAAGAAGTCTCGTTTTTAACGTAGCGTGAAGGTCAAATGCAAAAGAGTATCCTGAGAGCTCCCCTGCAAGTTCCTTAATGGCAGAAAAACTTTTAAGTCTTTCTTTTTTAACCTCTATAACCCGTGAGACCCTGCTATCACCCCTATAGAGCTCCCCAAAAGGAGCGTAGGTGAGAAGGTCTATTTCAATACCTGCTCTCTTTAGCGGAGATAAAACCGAACTTACAAGAATAACGTCGCCGAGGGAAGACAGCCTTATTACGAGAGCTCTCATCAGTCGTCAACTGGTTCAAACTTATCCTTGGTAGCTCCGCATACGGGGCACACCCAGTCGTAGGGTAGAGCTTCAAAAGGCGTTCCGGGTGGAATATTGCTCTCAGGGTCTCCTTCGTCAACGTCGTAAATGTAACCGCAAACTGTACAGCGCCAAAGCTTGTGCCTTACTTCCATTATTCCCCCGAAAAATTATCGCTTTCCACTTTAAAGTATACCCTACAAAGTTTGATATATTTGCATTAATCCTTGCGGAGGAGGACTATGTCCGCAATTATCGGCTTAGCCGAAATCCACCTGAGAATTCCAGAGGCGCACTCGCTTAAAGAAAAAAGGGGAGTTGTAAAGAGGATAATTGAGAGGCTAAAGAACAAGTTCAACGTCTCGGTCAGCGAGATAGGTGACCAAGACAAGTGGCAGTCGGCCGTAGTCGGCGTTGTTACCATAGGAACAAGTCAGAAAGTGGTAGATGCCACCTTAGAAAAGGTTGTTCTCTTCATAGAGGAGCTCTATCCCGGTAAGGTTGTTACCTACTACAAAGAAATAATCTGATGTGGGGAGGACGAAAGCTATGAAAAGGTTTTTCCCTCTTCTCATTGCCGCCCTTATGCCCTTAGCTGCCAAAGCGGGAAACGTTGACACCTTTGGAATCGGTGCAAAGGCAACGGCACTTGGAGGAGCTTTTTCAGCCTACGCCGACGACCCCTTTGCCGTCTACTACAACCCTGCAGGGCTCACCCAAATAGATTCTCCCACTATCTCCATAGGAGGAGAGCTCCTTAACCCTACCCTAAAAGTGCACAACTTTAAGGCTACAGACGGAAACGGAGTAAAGGTTGAACCTTACGATATCTCTTTCAAGGACACCTCAGACAACCTCTTTGTCCCCCACGTAGGTTATGCAACCCCCCTCTTTAAAAACGTTTATTTCGGAATAGCCGCCTATATTCCCTACGGTCTCCACATCAAGTGGAACTCAAACACTGCAGAGAACCCCGCCGCCTACAACGGCTTTGAGTCCTACTACCTTAGGGGAGTAGTAACTCCAACGGTGGCAGTGAGACTAAGCGAGAAATTATCCGTAGGTTTCGGAATTTCCTTTGGAAGGTCTGACGCAGGTACTCAAAGGAGAATTTACGCCCCAACGATACCGAGCCTTCACAACAGGATAATAAAGGGAGAGCTCAGCGACGACTTCAACATTTCCTTTAACGTAGGGATACTCTACAAACCTTACGATAACCTCTCCTTTGGTTTAACCTACCGCTCAAGAACTCAGACAGACTTTGAGGGAACAGTTGAAGTTGTTGGAGTTGATAAGGTTCACGCAACTACCGAGATAGACCATCCAGAACAGTTACAGGCAGGTGTTATGTACAGGCCTAACAAGAGGTTAACGTTAACTGCCGACGTGGTCTGGACGAACTGGAGCATTATTGACGGATACACGGTAAGGTTTGATAGAGAACTCCTTGGCGAGAAAGAAGAAGTATTCCCCCGTAACTGGAAGGACACAAGACAGGTCAGGATAGGAATTGAGTACAAGCTGAGCGAGATAGTAACTCTACGGGGCGGTTACTTCTACGACCCATCCCCAATTCCCGATTCAACCTTTGATATGCTCTGGCCAGACGCCGATAAGAAGACCTACTCCTTTGGACTTGGACTAAACTTTGGAAGGCTCTCGGTTGATACCGTCCTACAGTACATCATAGCCGAGTATAAGAGAGAAATTGGTGGGGAGAGCGTTGAGCTTAATGAGAGCTATGCAGGAAGTACGGGGGAACCGGGAACGGTTGCAATGTCCGCAGACGGACACCTCTGGGGTTACGGTATAACGGTTAACTACAGGTTCTAAGGAGGGAAGGGATGAGGAAACTATCTGGACTAATAGCGGCCTGTTTGATAATGTTTTCCTGTGGGGGAAGTCTTCAGGAGCACAGCTCAGCTCCTGAGGTTGTAACAAGTTCTGTCGAGAGGAACGGCCTCGTGTTTGACCCCTTCGGAACAGAAAAAGAAGCTCCGATTGGAATACCTTTCCCAAACGATGCCCTCTGGAAGGAAACCGGAGGATACCTCTACCTTGATACCTCAAACGTTGACGACGTAGCCAAAAAGGCACTCTACGAAGCAATAAACAGACTCAAAATAAGAGGTTTTAGTCCCAACACTCCGCTAATTGTTCCACTGATTAACGAAATTCCCGTTGATACCTCATCCTTGAAGGGGAAATACCGCCTTATTGACGTAACCTCTGAAGAAGACCAAACCAATAGACTTACCTTCAAACAGGACGGACGTTACCTTAAGTTCTATCCAGTTAAGCCCTTAGAGCCGGGACACAGGTATGCCCTGATACTCCTTAAAGGAATAAAGGACGTTAACGGAAACGACTTAATTCCTCCACAGGCCTTTGGTGGATACTACCTACAGTTCAAAGACTCCCTTGACAAAGCCTACCAGATAGCCAACGTAAGCAAGGACAATGTCCTTGAGGCCTCACTCTTTACAACTGCGGACAAGACCCTCTCCTCAGGAGACCTCGGAGCTCTAAAGGCCTACCTCCTCTCCCTACAGAGTAACCCCGATACACCATTCCCAGAAATAGAAGGCCTCCCTTACCAGAACATAGGAGAGGATTACAAGAACTTTGACCAAGCGGTAGACGCAGTTTTAGGGTTAATACCGCTATCTCCAGAGCTAAGAAATGAGATAAGCAACAAAAACTTCCCGGCCTTTGACATAACAAAGCTAAAAGAGCTCTTAGAGAAAGTTACACTAGGGGAAACCTTTGACATAAAAGACTACGTGAAGTTCATACCCGTATTTATCGGCAACGGTGAGAACTATAGCGGTTCAGTTTACATCTTCCAGCACGGACTTGGAGGGTATAAGGAACAGGCAGAAAACCTCTTAGGCGACATAAACCTTCCCGTCGTAGCTATAGACCTTCCGTTTCACGGAGACTACACAAAGCTTACAGAGAACAGCCAGACCGAGTGCGGTGGGGGTAAATGTTTCCTCACATCAAACGTTACCCAGAACAGACTAAACATTTACCAAGCGGTCTTTAACCTTAGACTCCTTGAAAAACTCCTAAGGGCAGGGCTGTACGACATTGACGGGGATGGAAACCCCGATACCCCCTCAAAGGTTTACTTCCTCGGCGTTTCAATGGGAGCTATAACGGGCTCTATCTACGCCAATGTAGGAAGCCCCGATAAAGTTGTCCTAAACGTTGGCGGGGCAAACCTTATATCAATCGTTGACACGGCAAAAAACGAGACGATAAAAGCCCTCTTAGAAGCCACAGGAGTAAAGAAGAACACCTACGCCTACGCTTACCTTCTCGGGATATTCCAGCTTATCCTTGACTCTGCAGACCCCATATACCTTGCAATAGCGAATTCTACAAAGACGCTACTTCAGAACGCCTACGGTGACACCGTCGTCCCCAACGTTTCAAACGAAGCCTTAGCTAAGAGAGTCGGCTTTGACCAGTACACTTCCGTTGAAAACCCAGACCCTACAAATCCACCGTCACCATCTCCCGGCTGGTACATGTTTGGAAACGAAGATAACTGGGTTCACCACGGATTCCTTCTCCACACAGAAATAGAGAAGTACCCCGAAGCAGAAGGAAAGCTTGACCTGCAGTTTGTTGAAAACGCTCAAACGGCAGCAAGGAAGCAGATAAACGACTTTTTCAATCAATAAGGAAACATCTAACCACTCTGCCGTCTGCCTTCACGGCAGGCGGTATTTCTTTTTCGCAAATATCTTTTGCAATGGGACATCTTGGGTAGAAAGGACACCCCTTTTGAACTTCTGAGGGTTCTGGAACGCTACCGGGAATATAGGGAAGTTTTCTCTTCTTTCCCCCCTTTAGTCTCGGAGAACATTCTATTAGACCTTTCGTGTAAGGGTGGAGGGGATTTTTGAACAGTTCTTCCGTCCTTCCGGCCTCTACCGTGTAGCCGGCATACATAACGAAGACTTCTTCTGCAAACTCCCAAACAACGCCCATGTCGTGGGTGATAAGAAGAATCCCCATGTTCTTAGAGTTTGATAGCTCCTTTAAGAGTTCCAAAATCCTTGCTTGCACGGTAACGTCAAGGGCTGTAGTTGGCTCGTCTGCAATCAGGTAATCGGGATCACAGGCCAAGGCCATAGCTATGGCTACCCTCTGCTTGAGTCCTCCCGAAAGGTGATGGGGGTAAGCGTTCATCTTCTCTTCAGGTTCTGGAACGTTCACCATTTTAAGGAGCTCCAGAACTCTCCCTTCAACCTCTTCTTTGGGAGCTATACCGTGGTATAGAATCGCCTCCCCTATTTGATCCTTCACTTTCATCAAAGGATTCAGCGAGGCAGAAGGGTCCTGAAAAACCATCGCAACTTTCTTCCAGCGAAAGTTCCTGAGCTCTTTACCTTTTAAAGCGAGAACGTTAGTTCCGTCAACTTCCACTTTACCGGAAACCTTTAAACTTTCTGGAAGGAGCTTTAAAATTGAAAGAGCCGTAAGGGACTTCCCGCTCCCACTTTCACCAACAACGGCAACCCGTTTGCCCTTTTCTACCCGAAGGAAAGCCTCTTTTACCACGGAATAGGTAGAAGTTGAAATGGAAAGTTTCTCAACAACTAAAGGCATCTAACCTCTACCCAGTAGGAGTTTTCCGAGAAGACGTCCGGGTCAAAGTAGAGTTTTTTGCACTCTATCTTCTTTCCTGAAGACTCTTTCGCCGCGATGTAGTGGCTTACAATTTCTGGGATAGTCCCTAAAAAGTGACCTTCCTGACTCAGGAGAACGTAAGTAACCGGTGACTCTGGGTTTAAAGGTTCAGCCTTTAGCGAAATTTCAAGACCTCCCCTTATAACCCTTTCCCAGTTTGGTCTGTAGATTCTTTTAGTTACAACTGGAACAAAGTACCTGTTCTCTTTAGCAAGGAACTGGTGAATGTTCTCGTAACCTTTAAGGGAAAGGAGGAAAGATAGGAGCTCTCCCTTCACTTTTGACCTACTATTCCACACTTTTATGCCGTAGACCCCGACAATACTCCAAAGCTCCCTTTTATCAAGAATGCCCTTTATCTCTCTGCCGTAGAACTTTAAAAGCGCCGGACTCCTCTTCCAGAGGGACTCAAGGCTAGCGAAAAGGTGCTCAAGGTTTTCTGGAGTAAACTCAAACTCCCTTAGATTCTTTAAGAGCTCCTTTAAACTTGACTTCAGCCTCTTCCTGTAGAGAAGACGGGAAAGAAGCCACCTGCGGTTGATTTTCCTGTAGAGGATTTCAATCATCTCTCTATCAAGGAACCAGTTAAGGTAGAGGGTCGCCTTGGAGAGCTCTTTATCTATAACAGAGTCTATGGACGGACGGAATACCTCTTTCTCAAAAATCTCCGTAAAGAGAGCTCTTATTGTATCCTTCACGAGAGAAAGGAGCTTCTTAAAGTTTGTCTCAAGCCTTCCGCTCTTTAAAACTATCTCAAGCCTTAGGTCCGCCCCGCCCATAACCTCAGAGACGCGGGGAATCATAAGTATTCCTTCATGCTCGGCAATTTCAAGGCTTGAGTAGGCAAGTTGTACTGGAAAGTAGTACTCAAGGCTCTGAGATATGTACTCCAAGAGAGATGTCACTGCAGAGGTTATCCTTTTATCGTCAACCTGAATGAGCTTTTCAGGCTTAAGGGGTAACTCCTCCTTAGATTCCTCTTCTACTTTCCCCGGATAGACTAAGAGTCCCTTACAGAACCTCTCCCAGATGGCTAACTCAGGCTCTGTATCAAGAATCTTAAGCTCCTGTTTCTCCTCCCGCAGGTATTTCTTAGCGTTGTCCCTTATCCTTTTAGCCCTTTCAAAGGCCTTAATCTCCTGCTTTGAGAGCTCCCAAAAGGTGGAGGTGTAGTGGGTAAACTCTCCCTCAATCGGATAAAAGAAGTTTTTCTTAGCTTCCATGAGAAACCTGTAGGAGTTAACCCTCTCCAAGTTTCTTACTTTAAGGAGCTGGAAGTCAACAATGCTAAGGGACTTAGAAGAGGCAACAATAAGGGTAGGCGAGAGGGGGTACTTTTTCCTGAGCAGAACCACCTTTTCCCGAATGTACTCCTCCGTAACCTCGCTACCGGAGAGGTAGGAGAAAACTACAAGGACAGTTTCCTTGCCGCTTAAGAACTTTTCCGTCTTAATCGGAACAGAAAGCTTATTTGAGAGAAACATTGCAAAGGGAAGGGCGAAAGAATCGCCCGGGTAAATGGCGTCAGGTTTGAGGGAGAGTTTCTTTAGTTTCTCAGCAAAAAAGAGAAGGGCGTCAACTACGAGCTCTTGGCGGAGCTCCTCAGCCTCAAAAAATACAGAAGTAACAGCACTTTTAACCTGCATAACTCTCAAGAACCTCTCTTAAGATACCAATTCCTGTTTCAATCTCCTCTCGCGATATTACAAGAGGAGGAACAAACCTTAAAACATTCCCTGCCGTACAGTTAATAATAAGCCCCTTATCAAGAGCTGACTTTACGATGTCCTTACATTCCCTCTTACAGACAAGGCCGAGCATTAGTCCCTTTCCTCTAACAGACTCTAAAAGCTGGGGGAACTCTTTAACGAGCCCCTCAAGGAGTTCTTTAAGGTAATTACCCTTTTCCTCAACCTCCTCTAAGAATCCCGGCTTCGTCATTTCTTTCATTACCACTATTCCGACCCTTGTAGCTAAGGGATTGCCGCCAAAGGTTGAGGCGTGAAGTCCCGGCTTTAAAACCTCCGCAGCCTTCCCTTTAGCGACAATCGCTCCAATAGGAACGCCGTTTCCGAGAGCCTTTGCAAGGGTCATCACGTCAGGTTCAACGCCGTAGTGCTGGTAGGCAAAGAGCTTACCTGTCCTGCCTATTCCCGTCTGAACCTCGTCAAATATGAGGAGAGCGTTAAACCTGTCGGCAATCTCCCTTAGAGCTCTCAAAAACTCCTCATCTGCCGGAACAACTCCACCTTCCCCTTGAATCGGCTCAACGATTATTCCAGCTGTCCTATCAGAAACAACTGAGAGAACGGAGTCAATATCGTTAAATGTCGCAAACTTAACCCCCGGCAGCATAGGCCCAAAGCCTTCGCTGTATTTACCCTGCCCGGTAACTGTTACCGCCGCCATAGTCCTTCCGTGGAAGGACTGCCTGAAAGCCACAATTTCGTACTTTTCAGGGTTAATCTCTGTTCCGTAACGCCTTGCAAGCTTTATTGCTCCCTCGTTGGCCTCTGCTCCACTGTTACAGAAGAAGACCTTTTCGCCAAAGGAGTTCTTGCAAATAAGCTCTGCAAGCTCCGCCTGAGTTTCTATGTGGAAGAGGTTTGAAACGTGGAGAAGTTCCTTAGCTTGCTCACAGATAGCCTGAGAGATAGCAGGGTGGGCATGTCCTAAGTTACAGACCGCAATTCCGGCAAGCATGTCAAGGTACTTTTTGCCATCCTTATCGTAGAGCCAGCAGCCTTCACCCCTAACAAAGCAGACAGGATAGCGGTTGTAGGTCTTCATAACAAACTTTTCTGTTCTCTCAAAAACATCCATTTCTCTTCCCCCAGCTTGGAATAGGGAAATTGTAGGAGAAGTTAGAAGAGGGTTCAATTTGAGCTATCAAGCCTTTTCTTCAATTTGTCCTCAATGATGTCGGCCTTACTCTTAAGGGTAAGAACGCGGTTTATGTAGGAAACCCTCTCTAAGCTCCTTCCAGAATACTCAACAACTATGTCAAGGGGGAGCTCCCGCTTTAAGAGCTCTGCCACGTAGTTGTCCTTAAAATCTGCCACTGTCAGGTCAAGGTTACTCTGTTTCATTATCCTGTGAAACGTAACCTTCATCGTTGACGGCCGGGTGTTAAGGAGGGGAGAAACGGGAAGTTTTGTCTCTTTTATTTCCTTTAGCCTCTCTACTATTTCCTCGTCAATTATGAACCTCTTTACTTTCCCTTCCTGAAGGATAGGGATTCCCAAAAACGTTCCAAAGGAAGAGACTTTTAACTTCCCTATCTCGGCTGGAGAAAGTCCCGTTTTAAAAATGAGGAGCATCGCCGTTTGAAGGTCCTCAGAACGAAGACGCATAACGAGCTCTGTCAACTTTTGAAACTCCTCTCTCGTTATTGGTCTAAATTCCTTAAACTCCCCGTAGTCTGGAGGTTGAAACTTTAGTCTCCTCTTAACTTTCCTAAACTTTAAGTAGTGCTGAATGGCAGACATCGCCGTCCTAAAGCTTTTTTCAGTTCTGTAGCGAACGGAAAAGAAGGAGTAGAGCTTTTCCTCGTCAAAGTTCTTAAAGTCAAAACCGTAAAAGTCAAGAAAGCTGTGAAAGTACTTTAAAACTCTCCTGTAAGTGTCAAGGGTGTTCTTGCTGTAACCTTCTTCTGCCAAGTAGGAGAGAAAATCCTCCATTCGTCCCCTTTCCCGTAGAGTTTTGAGTAGAAGTAGTAGTTAACCATAACTCTTTTAACGTAATTCCTCGTCTCTTCAAAAGGTATGTAAAAATCAACGAAAATTACAAGGTCGTAAGGGGTTCTAACAGGGCCGAACTTTTTTAGAGCTCTCTTTATGCGGGTAGGCCCTGCGTTGTAGGCAGCAGCGGCAATTGGGAAAAGCTTAAAGCTTTTAAGGAGCTCCCCTATGTAGTAGGAGCCGAACCTGTAGTTTACCTCTGGATTAAAGAGGTCGGGGATTTCAAAGTCACTCACACCTAACTTTTCAGCTATGTACTTTCCTGTAAAGGGCATTATCTGCATAAGACCCATGGCACCAGAGCGAGAAAGAGCTCTCTCATTAAACAAACTCTCCTGACGGGTAAGGGAGAGTGAAACTAAGTCCTCCTTAAAAAGCGGAGGAGCTGGATAGAGAACTTTTAGGAGTAAAGGCCTCTCCCTAAACTGCCTCTTAAAGCGAGCAGCTTCTTTTAGAGCTCTACTGTAAATGCCGCAAAGGTAGTGAGCAACCGCAACGTCAGGGGAACGTCCATCCATTAAGGAGATAACATCGCATCTCTTTTCGTCGTAGAGGAGTCTAATACCGGAATCCTCTATGTTCTCGCTCTCAGTCTCCTGCCCGATAAAGCCTTTCAGATCCTTAGGGTTTAAGAGTAAAGTGTAAAAGCTCACTCTTTTATAGTTGAACGGCAGATACTTCCCAAAATACTTTGCAGATATTGCTACTTTCCATGCGTCGTACTTTTCACCCTTTAGCTTGGAGAGCTCCTTTAAAGCTTCCCTGTACCTTCCAGATAAAACGTTACGCTTTATATGGTAATCGGTAAAGAGGTCCGGATAACGACCTTTGATAAGAGAGAGAACTCTCTCTAAGTACTCAGGATAGGAGTAGAGGAACTTATCAAGCAAGTAAACCGTAAGGCCTCTCTTGTCCCTCTCTGGGATAGGTGCCCTGAGAGCTCTCTTAAAGTAGTAGAGCTTTTCCATAGGGTCTTTTGAGAGGTAGGTAAGGTAAACAAACTTCTTTGGAACTGAAGAAGACTCAAGGAGCTCCTTTGCCTCTCTCCTTTTCCCCTGCTTTAAAAGGAGAATTCCCCTTAGGTACGTGTAGTAAGGGTCTCCTTCTAGGTAATAGAGGTAGATATGCGCCGTTTCAAAGTCCCTTTCAGAGAGAGCTCTCAGAACTTTTTTCCTGAGGATAGACGGTGTAAAAAAGGAGTTCCAGTTACCAAGGTTCTCTATCAGGATATCCTCATCAAGTTCGTTGGTCGTAGAGAAAATTTTCCTGAAAATCTCTAAGCTCTCTTTTTTCCTTCCTACCCTTTTGAGAGCAACAGCCTTCTCAAAGGCAACGTAGGGGTTTTGAGGAACTTCCGGAAACTCAAGGATAGGCTCGTACTTACCGGAGCTAAAACAGGAATCTACAAAGAGAAAAAGTGCAGGCTCTTTAAGTTCAGTGGCTTTAAAAGAGCTATAAAACTCCTTAGAACAAAAGTTCCCTTCTTTAAGGTAGTTCAGGAATTCCCGAGCTTTCTCCTCTGTAAGCGCGTTTGAAGTGAGCGGAAGTAGCGTAAAGAGAATTAAGAACAAGAGTTTTTTCATAGTGAAATTATACCCGACCAGAAATGAAGAAAACGTAGTCCCTCTCTGAGAGCTCCTCTCCGTCAGGAGGCGAGATTATCATACGCCCCTCCTTCTCCACTGCAATGGGAAGGAGGTCGTACTTTCTGAGGTAGGCAAGGAGCTCTCCGAAGGTTGAGAAGTTGCCTATCTCTTTAACCATAACTTTTCTCAACGCCCCTTCCTTTGTCAGAAGGTTCTCAACGAGCTTTGCAGAGCCGGGAGTCGCAATGCTTGTAAAGATTAACCTTCCTATCACCTTACCGTAGATAAAGACCGAAGTTACGCCAAGACGCTTTTCAAAAACTTCGGCATTCTCGTCGTGGAGAACTTCAACGTAGATTTTTGCCTTTGGGTTTAGAGTCTTAACGAGCATGGCCGTTAAGGCAGTTCTTGCATCAACGTTTCTATCTGATAAACCCTCCTTTCTCTCCCCCAAGATGACCACTTCTTTCGCGTTCTGGATTGAAACCTCCATAAGGACGCTCTCTTTCGTAAAGTCCCCCTCTTGTAGAGGATGTACTTGCTTATATCCACGCCGAGCTCTGACTTTTCCATCTCCGTTATGAGGACTACCGGCCTTTCTTTATCAAGGCCCGACTTTATTATCTCCTCAACGAGCTCCTCACCACTTTCGCTCCAACCACAAATTACAAGGTGGTCCTTTAATCTATCCATCTTTAAACCTTCCCCTTTCAGTATGTTCATCCTATTTATGAGAGTCGCAGAAAAGGTAGCCGTTAAGGCAGAAACGAGAACTATCCCCCCGCTAATCAGCAATGAGGCCAAGAACTTTCCTTCTTTAGTTATGGGAGTTATGTCGCCGTACCCGACCGTTGATATTGTCACTATTCCCCAGTAGAGGGCCTCAAAAACGGAGTGGAAGGCTCTGTTGCCGGCGTTGTACTCGTAAATGTAGACAGTCAAGGAGATAGTCACTATCCAGAGTACCAGCGTTATAACTATGAAGGAGATTATCGGAGCTTCTTCTCTTACAGCCACAAGAAGGCTTCTTATAGCGTAAGTGTAGCGGAAGACTTTTAATAGCCTTAAAAGTCTTAAAAGGCGCAAGGTTCTAAAGGGTCTAAACAGCGGAAGAATTGCCAGAAGGTCAATAATAGAGTAAGGTTTAACCATCCAGCTAAGTTTTGGTCTAAGAGCAAACAGGAAGGCTTTGAAAAGGCTCCCTGTCCGGTCAAGCCCTTCCTTAAAATCGTCCCAGAAATCGGAAATGACCCAGAGCCTAAGAAGGTATTCTGTAACGAAGAAACACAGAGCAACTTCCTCGTAGTGGTCAAAGAGGGACTGAAGGTCTGAAGGTAGCGGTATATTTATCCAGAGTTCAATAATAACGGGAATTGAAGAGGTAACGACGATAAAGAGGGCAAAAACGTCGTAAAGAAGCCGATAGGGCCCCGTATCGCTCTCAAGGAGGTTGTAGAGCCAAATCTTTAGCTTCTTTACCCTTACAGAAAGCTTAGCCCCGAGGTTCTCTTTCAATAAGTTGTTCTTCACCTTTCCCTTTTTCCTCAGCTGTGAAGAATGCAACGGTCAGGAGAACCCATCCAACCCACATTACAAGGCTTCCTATAACGATGATTGTAGTTATTCCTCCCCAGAAGAAGAGCCTCCCTGCCCACATGAAGAGGTCGTTACCGGTAAAGTCAGCCAAGGAGTATAGAGCTCTCCTGTAAAAAGCAACACTTACAACCGTTGAAACGTAAAAGAGGAGAAAAGCTACCACCAAGAAGCCTACGGATAGGACTGAACTTTCGCCCCCCCTGTGAGCTCCGACGGCAAATCCAGCAAAAATCCCTGCTACTAAAAAGCCCAAAAAGCTTACGAGGAAACCCTTTAAAAAGTTCTTAAATATCCCCCTGTCCTTGTAAGCCTCAGAGGCCTTCTTAAGGGCTATAAACAGGAGGATAAATCCTGCAAGCCCAAAGAGGAGTCCAAGGTAGGGAATAAAGCTTAGGACTATTAATAGAGCTCCAACTCCCCCCAAAACCTTCGTTCTGTTATCCATTCCTTCCTCTCTTTTCTTCGTCATCCTTCATCAGTTTAAACTTAAAGGCGTCAACAAGGGCAAGCCAAGAGGCCTCTATTACGTTAGGTGAAACCCCTACTGTCCCCCACTTCCTCTTTCCGTCAGTTGAGACGATGAGAACCCGCGGGGAAGCTGCCGTTCCAGAAGTTTCGTTCAGAATTCTAACCTTGTAGTCGGTAAGCTTCACTTCTTTTATAGAGGGGTAGAACTTCTCAAGGGCTTTCCTGAGAGCTCTGTCAAGGGCTTCAACAGGACCTCTCCCTTCTGCTGCAGTATGCTCAAACCTGTCTTTAATTCCCCTCTCCTTGGCAACCTCTTCCGGAATTTCAACTTTTATCGTGGCCTCAGCGTAGGCCTCCTCGTCCTCTGAACGCTTCTCGGTTAATACCCTAAATCCTTTAAGCTCAAAGTACTTCTTGGTAAGTCCGAGAGTCTCTTTCAGCAAGAGCTCAAAAGAACCCTCAGCCCCTTCAAAGTGGTAACCTTGGGCTTCAAGCTCCTTTATCTTTTCAAGGACTTCCTTAACCTCGGGAGACTTCTTGTCTAAGTTGATTCCGAACTCCTTGGCCTTGCTTACGATGTTGCTCCTACCAGAGAGCTCCGAAATCATAATCTTCCTTCTGTTTCCAACGCTCTCAGGCTTTACGTGCTCGTAGAGCTCTGGGTTCTTCTCAACTGCAGAAACGTGAACGCCGGCCTTATGGGCAAAGGCGTTTTCACCAACGTAGGGGAGATTTACAGGGTGGGGCCTGTTTGAGAGCTCTGCAACAAGGCCGGATACCGAGTAGAGTTTTCTAAGGTTCTCCTTAGGAATTGATTCAACACCCATTTTAAGGACGAGGTTAGGAATAATAGAACAGAGGTTGGCGTTTCCAGTCCTCTCTCCAAGTCCGTTTATTGTCCCCTGAACCTGAATAGCTCCCTTTCTAACTGCTATGAGGGAGTTCACAACGGCCATGTCTGAATCGTTATGGGCGTGGATGCCGAGGGGAGCTCTCACCTCCCTTAAAACGGCATCAATTATCTCCTCTGTCTCGTACCAGAGCGTCCCACCGTTTGTGTCGCAGAGAACGAGACAGTCAGCTCCTGCCTCTTCTGCCGCCTTTAGAGTCTTAAGCGCGTACTCACTGTTGCTCTTATACCCGTCAAAGAAGTGCTCTGCGTCAAAGAAAACCTCATCAAAGTAACGCTTTAAGTAGGAAATCGTCTCATATATCAGCTCAAGGTTCTCCTCAAGGGATATCCTTAAATCCTGAGTTACGTGAAGATCCCAAGATTTGCCAAAAATCGTTACTGCCGGAACTTCCGTTCTTACAAGCTGCTGGATGTTGGCGTCTTCCTCTACCTTAAGCCCCTTTCTCTTTGTTGAACTAAAGGCTACGAGCTTGGAATTTTTAAGGTTTAACTTCTTTACCTCGTTAAAGTAGGCTAAATCCTTTGGGTTTGAGCCCGGCCAGCCCCCTTCAATGTAGTGAATGCCCAAATCGTCAAGGGCCCGCGTAATCCTCAGCTTATCCTCAAGGGAAAAAGAAACTCCCCTCGTCTGAGCACCGTCCCTTAAGGTTGTGTCGTAGATGTAGACCATTTTTCACCAACCTCTTTCTCTACTTAGCTTCTCTTCCTCGGTAGAAGGCTATAAACCCAGTAACGAGGAAGAAAGCACTATTACAACCATTAAAAAATATGCCAACGCAGTTTCAGCCATCTCTAAATTTCTCTGTTAAGTTAATACTCCTCTCTTTAACCTTACCGCTCATCTTTATCAAGTCCAAAAGCTTCGTGGAGAACCCTTACGGCGAGCTCCGTAAACTTCTCCTCTATTATGCAGGAAATCTTAATCTCGGAAGTTGAAATCATTATGATGTTAATTCCGTACTTGGCCAAGGTTTCAAAGACCTTTCCGGCGACTCCAGCGTGGCTTCTCATACCGAGTCCAACGATGGAAACCTTTGCAATCTTATCGTCCCTTATTACGCCTTTTGCCCCAATTTCCTCTGCAACTTTCTTCGTAATCTTTTCTGCCTTGGCAGCGTCGCTCTTCTCAACGGTGAAGGAAATATCTGTATAGCCGTCAACTGAAACGTTCTGAACTATCATGTCAACGGGAATGTTTGCATCTGCTAAGGCGTCAAATATCTTGGCAGCAATTCCCGGCCTGTCTGGAACTTTCTCAACTGTTATCCTTGCCTCGTTCTTATTGTGGGCAATCCCTCTTACAACAACCCTTTCCATCGTCTCATCTTCCTCCTTAATAAGCGTTCCTTCGTCCTGAGTAAAGGTACTTCTAACCCTTAAAGGAACTTTGTACTTCATGGCAAACTCTACAGACCTTATCTGGAGAACCTTAGCTCCAAGGGAGGCGAGCTCTAACATCTCCTCGTAGGAGAGAACGTCTATCCTCCTTGCTTCCGGAACAATCCTCGGGTCTGCAGTGTAAACGCCGTCAACGTCGGTGTAGATGTCACAGCGGTCTGCCTTAAGGGCTGCAGCTAAGGCAACGGCAGAAGTGTCAGAACCTCCCCTTCCGAGGGTGGTTATGTCGCCGTCTTCGGTAATTCCCTGAAACCCGGTGACTATAACGATTTTTCCTTCCTTTAAGTGTTTCTCTATCCTCTCTACGTCAATGTCAAGAATCCTCGCCTTAGTAAAGGCCTTATCCGTCTTTATTCCTGCCTGCCAGCCCGTTAAAGAGATTGCCGGATGTCCCATACTGTTTAAGGTTATTGAGAGAAGGCCGGCAGATACCTGCTCTCCCGTTGAGACGACGAAGTCCATATCCCTCTCATTGGGCTCGGGAGTAACCTGCTTTACAAGGTCAATGAGCCTGTCGGTCTCTCCGGCCATTGCAGAAACGACAACAACTACGTCGTTTCCCTTCTCCTTCTCCTCAAGAACCCTCTTTGCAACGTGCTTAATTCTCTCTATTGAACCTACCGAAGTTCCTCCAAACTTCTGAACTACAAGAGCCATTAAACCGCCTCCCTACGTGTTTGTCAGGCCAAAATATAGCTCAGCTTCCTCAAGCAGGTAGTCTATCCGTTCCAGAGAGCTTCATCTCAAGCTCCCTAACACCTATCGGGACTACCTTCCTGAAAGACTCAAGTAAAAACCTGTTCTCAAGAACCAGTGCAGCCATTTTACTACGGGTAAACTTGTAGTGCTTTGAGAGGAGGGACTTTAGAACGTCGTAGTCCTGTGCGTCAAGCTTCCTTACTTCAACGTAATCCCTGTTTATCTTCTCCTCTATGTCCCTATCAAGGACAAAGGCCGTTCCTCCAGTCATTCCAGCTCCAAAGTTTCCGCCAACCTTACCGAGGATAACGACGATTCCCCTTACCATGTACTCACAGGCGTGCTGGCCTGTCCCCTCAACAACGGCAACAGCACCACTGTTCCTTACTGCAAACCTCTCTCCAACTACACCGGACGCAAATAGGCAACCTCCAGTAGCTCCGTAAAGGAGAGTGTTTCCGGCTATTACGTTCTCGTGGGGCTCTCCTTTAAACTCCTCAGGGAAGCGAAGGACGATAGTTCCTCCTCCTAAGCCTTTACCTACATAGTCGTTCGCCTCACCAACTACCTCAAGGGTTACGCCGGGTGGCAGGAAAGCTCCAAAGCTCTGTCCTGCTATACCTTTAAACCTTAGATGAATAAGGTTCTTTGGAAGCCCCTCGCTACCAAAACGTTTAACTATGTGGTAGGAGAGTGGTACTCCCACGCTCCTGTCGGTGTTCTTTATCTCGTACTCTGCAAAGAACTTCTCTCCCTTTTCAAGGTGAGGGAGGACGTCCTCCAAAATCTTATCGTTTAGAGGAGACTCTACCGGCGTATAGGGGTAATCCTCTCTATCTAAATGAGCAACAGGATTCTTGAGTATGTAGGAAAGGTCAAGGTTCTTGGCAAAGGGGAACTTCTCTTTTAGTTCTGTGTCTTCCTCAAGGAGGTCGTACCTTCCGATTATCTCGTCAAGGCTCCTGTAGCCCATTTCAGCCAAGATGTGGCGAACGTCCTCAGCAACGAGCTTGAAGTAGTTGACAACCGACTCAACAGCTCCCCTAAACCTCTTTATCCTCTTTTCGTCCTGAGTCGCTATTCCTACGGGACAGCGGTTTGTGTGGCACTCCCTATCCATAACGCAACCTTCTGCAATCATAGCGGCCGTTCCAAAGCCAAACTCCTCAGCTCCCATAAGAGCAGCAATAACAACGTCCCTTCCGGTCTTAAAACCGCCGTCCACCCTCAGAACCACTCTGTCCCTTAAGCCGTTTTCAAGGAGCTCCCTGTGGGTTTCTGCAAGGCCTATCTCCCAAGGGAGTCCTGCCCCCTTTATTGACGAAAGGGGAGAAGCTCCAGTTCCTCCATCTGAACCGCTCACCTGAACGATATCTGCCTTTGCCTTTGCAACACCGCAGGCAACAGTTCCAACGCCACTTTCTGCCACAAGCTTTACGGCAATACGCGCCTTTGGGTTTGCAAGCTTAAGGTCGTATATGAGCTGGGCTAAGTCCTCAATTGAGTAGATGTCGTGGTGGGGAGGTGGAGAAATCAGTGCAACTCCCGGAACGGAAAACCTTAAAGAGGCAATGTACGGAGTTACCTTGTGGCCGGGAAGGTGTCCACCCTCTCCCGGCTTTGCTCCCTGAGCTATCTTAATCTCAATCTCCTCAGCAGAGGCAAGGTAAAGGGGCGTAACGCCGAACCTTCCGGAGGCTACCTGCTTTATCTTGCTATTTTTAACCGTTCCGTACCTTTCTGGGTCTTCTCCACCCTCACCGGAGCAACTCTTTGCCCCCAAGATGTTCATAGCCTCAGCGATTACTTCGTGGGCAATTTTTGAGAGAGCTCCTATTGACATTCCCGGAACCATCAGCCTTTTAACAATAGACTCAACCGGCTCAACTTCCTCAAGGGGTATGGGTTTCCTGTCAGACTTTATCCTTAGTAAATCCCTCAAGTAGGTCGGCCTCTTCCTCGTAGCCTCTACTACCTTCTTGAAGTCCTCGTACTTTCCGTTCCTTGCCGCCTTAAAGATTCCTCTTACAACCTCTGGACTCCAAGCGTGGTGAATTCCACCGGGACGAAAACGGAGCTCTCCCGAGTACTCTACTTTATCCGTCTCTTTTGCCTTCTTAACCCTTTCCCTAACAATCCTCTCTATATCCTCAAGGGTAACTCCACCAATAGGAGAGAAGGTATTTGGGATGAACTCATCAACGACCTCTTTTGAGATGCCAATAATGTCAAAGAGGTGGGAACGGTGGTATGAAGAGAGAACGGAAATTCCCATTTTGGACATTATCTTTAAAAGACCTGTATTTACAGCCTTCTTATAGTTTGACTCAAGTTCAGCATAAGGCATGTTGAGCTCAAGCTCTTTCGCCTTGAGGTACTCAAAGACCAAGTAGGGATGAACCGCAGAAGCTCCAAAGGCTATGAGGGCAGCTATCTGGTGGGTATCCCTTGCCTCTCCGGTCTCTACGATAATTGAGACCCTGTTGAGAAGACCCTTCCTCTCAAGGTAGGCGCAGAGTCCCGAGACGGCCAATAAGGAAGGTATGGGGAGTTCCACTCCCCTATCTGTAAGGATAACTATCTCTACTCCATCTTCCTTTACAGCCTTTTCAACCTTTGAAAAGAGCTCATCAATCCCTTCCCGCAGGGAGTTTTTAAACTCCATAGGAAAGGTCTTTACCTTTAAAAAGCCCGCATTTCTTATCTCTTCAAGCTCGGAAGGAGTCAGCAGGGGTGAATCTATCTCTATCCTTCGGGGGAGCTCCTTTGAAAGTTCAAGGAAGTTTACCTTCGCCCCGAGGCGAATCTTTAATGACATTACAGCCTTTTCCCTTATCGGGTCAATGGGAGGGTTTGTAACCTGAGCAAACCTTTGTCTAAAGTGCCTAAAGAGGAGGTAAGGCCTGTCAAGGAGGTTAGGTATGGGAGTATCGTCTCCCATTGAAAAGACAGGCTCTTTACCCATTTCAGCCATGTACTCAACGACTTCCTCAAGCTCCTCCTTAGAGTAGCAGAACTTTACGAGCTCCCTGTTTAAATCCTCAGAAGGCTCAGGCTCTACTTTCCTGAGCTTTTTAAGTCTATAGAGCTTCCTCCTTACCTCCCTCTCTAAGCTAAACTCCGAAGCTATTCTCTCAAGGATTTCTTTACCCCTCTCTATTCTCTCCTCTTGAGGGTCAACAAGAAGGGTCTCTCCCGGCATCAACCTTCCGGACTCTACTACCTCTTCAAAGGAGACATCTGTCATTCCAACTTCAGAGCCAAAGATAACCTCGCCTGACTCTGTAACGATGTACCTTGCAGGCCTTAAACCGTTCCTATCAAGCTTTCCACCAACAACTTTTCCGTCGGTGAAGACAACAGCCGCCGGACCGTCCCAAGGCTTCATTAAAAAGCCCGCGTATTGGAAAAACGCCCTAACTTCCTCTGAAACTCCGTCAAAGAGCTCCCACGCCGGAGGTATCAGAATGTTAATCGCAACCACCGGGTCTATGCCGGCAACGACCATAAGCTCAAAGACCCTATCAAGGGAAGCAGAGTCGCTCTCGTCGTGCTCAACTAAAGGAAGGAGCTCCTTTATCCTTTCACCGAAAACGGGGGATTCTAAAATTGGTTCAAGAACCCTTATAAAGTTCCTGTTGGCCGTTACAGTGTTTATCTCTCCGTTGTGGGCTATGAGCCTTAAGGGCTGGGCTAAAGACCACTTCGGGTTGGTATTGGTTGAATACCTCTGGTGAAAGAGGGCAAAGGAGCTCTTTAAGCCCTCTTCCTGAAGGTCTAAGTAGAACTTTTTAAGGTCTGGAGCAAGGAGCATACCTTTATAAACGACAAGGCTATCTGAAAGAGAAACTACGTAGTTTTTAGGGGATAGCTCCTTTAGCTTTTTCTCAAGTCTCCTTCTTAAAAGGTAAACTTCCGACGTAGAGGCAGTAGCAGGCGCTATAACCTGATAGATTTCAGGGAGAGCTCTCCTTGCAATTTCACCACACTCATTCCTATTTATCGGAACTTCCCTTAGAACGCAGTCGCCAAATAAACCTTTACACTCTTTTTCAACTGCTTTGAGAGCTCTGTCAACATCTCCTTTTAAAAAGAAGGTTCCAACAACTACCTTTTCTGCCTCAAAGTCGCCTCTTATTTTCTTGGCCTCTCTTAAGAAAAACTCGTGAGGAATCTGAAAGAGTATTCCAGAGCCGTCTCCCGTCCTTCCGTCTGATAAGGTAGCTCCCCTGTGAGTAAGGTTTGAGACAGCTTTAAGAGCCTTTTCTATTACATCAAAGGAGCTCTCTCCCTTTACATTTGCAATAAAACCTACTCCGCAAGAATCCTTAAACTCCATTGCCACTCCTTTAGAAAGCCGGGTTTAATGAGAGTCAATTTTAACAGGACTATAGACGAATTATATACTTGCCCTTCGTAGAGGAAACTTCCTCAAGGCCTATGAAAGTTGTATCCCCCTCTTTCTCCTTAACGTACCCTCTTGACGGGAAGAAAACGTACCTTGGACGGGTAACCTCTAAAACCTCCTTAAAGACCGGCTTTTCAGGAGAATCCGAAAGGAGAAGGATGTCAAGCCTTTCTAAACCAGAATTCCTAAAGAGGACTAAAAGTCCCTCTATATCCTCTCTAAAGAGGTAGTTGTTCTTCTTCCTGTCTATCTTACCTCTTGCCTTTATCCACTCCTCGCGGGTGAAGCGTATCGTCGTAGGGTGGTAAATACCGCTTATGCCGGAGAAGCTAAGTCCGCTTTTATAGCGAAAAACGCGAGAAAGAAGGTCAACCCCGTCGCTCTTTGCCAAAACGTCAAGTCTATCTGTAAGCCCCCTAACAAAAAACCACTTTACCCCAAGCCTTAAAGGCTTATCTACTCCGATAGGCCCCAAAACAAAAACGAGCTCCGGCCTTGAAACGTCTATAAGACCTTTTAACCTATCAACGTTCCCGCTTAGACTTCCCGTTACAAGGAGCTCCATCAATCCTCTCCCTATGAAGGCAGGAGTATTATAACAAGCTCCCTCCAAAGAAAAAACATTAAAATTACTAAGCTAAAATAGAACCTTCTCAGAGCCAGAGAAACTCAAAGAGTTGGGACAGGACTCCTTTGAAGCGCTCACAGCAATTGACGAAAAGGACAGGATTGGGTATTCTTGTTTTTCCGGTATTTACTCAACCCGCCCTATCACGTTTCGCTTATAGTTTACCCCACTGCTACTACTTGCCCGTTTTCGCAGGAACGCACCGGATTGTTACCGGTGTTCCCTCAACTCTGACGTAACCGTAGCCGTAGCCAAGTTTTCCATTGACTACAGCCCCTTGAAATGTATCCAAGTGGGAGACGACATGTACCCTTACACCAAAAACAGCATTGAATCCACCAGACAAAGCTATTTTCTTTAACCTGTTTAGACAATCCTCTATTACTTCATCAAAAGAGTTAAGATAGCACTCCTTGCAGTTGTCTAAAGGAGCATTAAGTTCAGGATATCTAAAAGTGATTGTGGTAGCAACCATTCCTCCCAGTCGGGTTATGAAACAACTTTGAGATATGGAAAAAGACTGAGGCAAATCGTCTATGGTGAAAAAGCCGTACCACTCTTCGTCTGCTGCGAAAGCTAAAGACTGAAGTAGTAAAAGCATGAGTACTAAGAAAAACCGCATATCCTCCTCCCAATATCTTCCTCAACAAGTATAACCGCACTCTCCACGGGCGTAAGTTTTGGTTGTTCCAGCCCTACCGCTCGTAAGGTGAGCGACACCACTACCAGTCCCCTCCCTGCATCTACCATAAGGTAGATGAACCATTTATTGGTATCATACTCGGTTTATTCATTTGTTCAAAGACCATAGGTTTGGTCATCGCTAATTCTGATTATACTACACAACGGCTTATGCCGTGTACTGTATACGAACTCCAACCCCGTGGGATACGGGAAAACACCCTCACACTATGCAGTTGCCTGCGCTATGCAGGTGGATATATAATAAACCTAAACCTGTTCAAAGGGGTAAACGGTGGCAACAATCAGCTTCTTTGCAGGCTTTGAGATAAAAGATGAAGCAACGGCTTTGAAGATTTTAAAAGTCCTTAAAGAACCGGGAGAACCTGTCCCACTTACTCCAGAAGAAAAGGAATTGCTTGAAAGTCAAGAAAAAGCCGGAAAAGAACTCCTTAACAACATAGACAAATTCCTTAAAGGGCTATGATTCCCCTCTCATCTGCCCGCTTAGTTTCCCTCTCTGAGCTAATGAATACTATTCCTTCCAAAAACCAACTCAAGAAGTTACTCAAAACCTTCACCTGTCCTTCCAATGAAGATGTTGAAAGATTCCTCTACCAAAACGCAGTGAAATTTGAAAAAACAGGCTTAGCTAGGACATACATTTGGCTGGGTAAACTGGAGGAAAAACCAAAGGTTCTGGCATACTTTACAATTGCATTAAAGGCCATTCACTTGGATGAAAAAATCCTAAGAGCTATAGAATCCTTAGTCTCAAAAGAAAAATTGGAGGAAGTCCTTAATGACTTACTTAAAGGCTTTCCCCTAGGTGAACAAAACAAGCAAATAGCTGTATATTTAATAGGACAAGTAGGAAAAATCCCCCAAGTAGAAAAATTAAAAGGTTATTTAGTTAAAGTAGCTTTAGCAAAAATAGAAGAAGCCTCAAAAATTGTAGGTGGTAAGATAGTAATTCTGGACATTGCAGAGCCGGAAAAATCGAAAAAGTTGCTCTCTCTGTACAGAGAGCTTGGATTCAAGGAACTCTATAAATATCAGCACAAAGGAAAAGAGTTCCTACGGCTATACAGAAAGCTCCCATAGAAAGACCTTCCCCTATTAAGAAGTCAGGGAAGGAACAGGAAAGTTAATATCTTCAACCGTTATATTTAAAAAGCCGAGCTCTATGCAGGGTTTGTTTTCGCCGTGAAAGTCTGAACCTCCGGTGTAGACAAGTTTCAGCTCCTCGCTCATCTCTTTAAATACAACAACGTCCTCCGGCCTGTGCTTGTAGTGGTAAACTTCAATACCCGAGATACCCTCCTCTTTTGCCTTCTTTAAAAAGCAGAAAAGCTCCTTATAAGAAAGTCCGAGGGTTACAGGGTGAGCTATCACGGCTATTCCGCCGGCCTCTTTTATGAGCCTTGTAATTTCCCTATAGTCCATCTTTTCCCGCCTGACCCTTAGAGAGGAAAGGAAGTCTATCGCCTCTTCCCTCTCCTTAAAGTAGCCCTTTTCAATTAAGACCTTTGCTATGTTTGGCTTTCCAAAGTTTGTTCCGTACCTTTTGACCATTTCAGAGTAAGAGATATCGTAGCCGAGCTCCTCAAGGCGGGAAAGGAGCTCCTCATTTCGCTTTACCCGCGATTTATGGAAAAACTCCGTGAGCTCTTTTATGGCCTTAGCTTCCGGGTCAAAGTAGTAACCAAGGATGTGAAACTCTTTCCTCTTTTTTCCTTTACCCAAAAAGGAAGTATCGGCAGTTACCTCTATTCCCGGAATAACGTTAACGCCGAGCTCTTTTCCCTTACTTATTGCCTCAGAGATTCCGTTAGTCGTATCGTGGTCTGTAAGGGATAGGAGAGAAATCCCTCTCTTTTTTGCCTCTTCAACTATCTTAGACGGAGAAAAAGAGCCATCTGAGGCGGTGGAATGGGTGTGAAGGTCTACTTTCTGCACAGGAATGCTTTCCATTCTCTTTCCTCCAGCTCTTTCACTACTTTTAGACCTAAGGATTTCAAGAAGTTAAGGAAATCTTCCCTCTGACTCTTTAAAATTCCTGAAAGGACAATCCAGCCGAGAGCTCTCTCCTTAATAAAAGGCAAAAGAGGTTCAAGAAGGTGTTTCTCTATATTGGCGACTACAACGTCAAAATTCCCGTCAACTTTATCTACGCTTCCAAGAACTACCTCTATTCCGGAAACCCCGTTCAGTGAGCTGTTAAACTCAACTTCCTCCTTTACATCCTCAACATCGCAACCTACAACCCTTGTTGCTCCAAGCTTTTTAGCAAGGATTGAAAGAATTCCACTTCCAATTCCAACGTCTAAGAAAGAATCGCCCGGCTTTAGAACTTCCTCAATGAGCCTCATTGATAGCTTTGTCGTCTCGTGAGTTCCCGTCCCAAAGGCCTTTCCCGGGTAGATGTAAATGACAATTGCACCTTCTGGAATCTGAAATTCATCCTTCATCCAAGAGGGAACAACAAAAATCCTCTCACTCACCTTTACGGGCTTAAAGTACTTCTTCCACTCTTCATTCCAGTTCCTATCCTCAAGGATGTAACTATTTACGGCTTTCTCTTCTATCTCCTTCGGTAAGGAAACCTCGTCTGGGAAGTAGGCCTTAAACTCCTTTTCACTAATCTCCTCTATCCCAAGACAGCCAAGAGAGAAGAGCTCCTCTTCCAAAAGCTCCTTCTCTAAAGGAGAAACCGAGAACACGAATACCCTAAACTTCCTCATACCTATAAATCCTCTTAACCCTTGGACTTATATCGCACATAACCTCATAGGGGATCGTTCCGGCAAGCTCGGCTATCTCGTCAAAGGTAATCTCTTTCCCGCTAACTACGGCAGTATCTCCCTTTTTAACGGGAACACCTTCAACCGAAACGACAGTCATGTCCATACAGATTCTCCCTCTTATGGGACAGCGCTTCCCGTTGATTAGAACAGAGCCTCTGTTTGAAAGACTCCTTAAAAGGCCGTCGGCGTAGCCAAAGGCTATGACTGCAACCTTTTCCTTATTTTTCGTCCTGTAAGTTTTTGAGTAGGAAATCGGAAAGTCAGGAGGGAGCTCCTTAACGCTTATGACTTTCGCCTTTACCTCCATAACCTGCAAGAGCTCTGCTTCATAACCCCTGTAAGGCTTTGAACCGTAAAGAGCAAGACCTACTCGGCAGTGGGTAAGTAGGGAGTCAAACTTTTTTGGAATCGCGGCACTGTTATCAACGTGAACGGCTACGTCAGGTTTGAACTTTTTAAGCTTCTCTACAAACTCTTTAAACTTTAAAAACTGGTAGCGCGTAAACTCTTCATCACTGTCAGCAGAAGAAAAGTGGCTCATAACGCCTGCAACGGGCAAGTTGTAGAGCTCACTTAGTAACCTATCCCAATCCCTTTCCAAAAAGCCGAGCCTTCCCATTCCGGTATCAACCTTAACGTGGAAAGGGAGGGAGAGCTCCCTTATAAGGGAGAGCTCCTCAAAGTCGTAAACAACTGGAGTAAGACTGTAATCCTTTAAAAGGTGAATCCCTTCAGGGAGCATAGAGGCCATAACGAGGATTTCACGCTTTATTCCGGCCTCTCGGAGCTCTGCCCCCTCTTCATAGGTTGCAACAGCAAAGCCGTGAACGTCTGTGTTTTCCTCTAAAAACTTGGCAACTGGAACGCTTCCGTGGCCGTAGGCGTTTGCCTTGACGACGGCAAATATCTTCTTTTTACCTGAAAGCTTTTTGATGACGCGATAGTTTGACAGGAGCCTATTAAGGTAAACCTCAGCCCATCTAAGCATAGCAAGCCTTCGTCCTGAATTTCTGCCAAATTCTACTACAAATGGTAGAATCCCACCCGCCAAGCCAATTATTAGGAGGTGTTATGAGACCGGTTAGAGCTCTAATCTCCGTTTCTGATAAGACAGGAATAGTGGATTTTGCGAGGGAGCTCTCCAACCTTGGCGTTGAAATCATCTCAACCGGTGGAACGGCAAGGCTTTTAAAGGAAGCCGGAATCTCTGTTAGAGAAATCTCCGACCTTACGGGATTCCCAGAAATAATGGAGGGAAGAGTAAAAACCCTCCATCCAAAAGTCCACGGCGGAATCCTTGCAAGAAGGGACAAAGAAGAGCACCTAAAAGCGATGGAGAGGCTCGGAATAGAAAGAATAGACATGGTCGTCGTTAACCTTTACCCGTTCAAGGAAACTGTCAAGAAAGGCGCTTCCTTAGAGGAAATCATTGAAAACATAGACATCGGCGGCCCTACAATGGTAAGGGCTGCTGCAAAGAACTACGCCCACGTTGCAATCGTAACAGACCCAAGTGATTATGAGCGCGTAATTAAGGAACTGAAAGAAACCGGTGAAATTTCCCTTAAAACCCGCTTCTACCTTGCAAGGAAGGCCTTTAACCTGACAGCCCACTACGACGCCCTAATAGCTGAGTTCCTCTACTCAATAGATGAAGAAGGAAATCCTGTTAACTGCAGGGAGATGAGAAATCCTCTAACGATAACCTTTGAGAAGGTTTCTGACCTTAGATACGGAGAAAACCCCCACCAGAGAGGAGCTTTCTACAAAGAGGTCTTTATTAAAGAACCCTGCGTTGCAAGGGCAGAGAAACTGCACGGTGAAAAGGAACTCTCCTTTAACAACATCTACGACCTTGACGCTAGCTTTGGCTTAGTTACAGAGTTTGACCCACAAACTGATGGTATCGCCTGCGCGATCATAAAGCACGCAAACCCCTGCGGAATGGCACTCGGTAAAACGCCAGAAGAGGCCTACGAGAAAGCACTAAAAGTTGACCCAGTTTCTGCTTTTGGTGGAATAATTGCCTTCAACGCAAAAGTAACTCCAGAAGTAGCAAGGCTCATAACCGAAAGGTTCTACGAGTGCATCATTGCTCCCGACTACGATGAAGAGGCCCTTGAAATACTGAGAACAAAGAAAAACCTCAGAGTTTTAACAACGAACGGGCTTGACGGACTTGAAAGGAGAGGAGTTGATTCTCCATTTGAGTATAGAAGAATAACTGGCGGTCTCTTAGTTCAGGATAGAGACCTCATAACAGTTGACCCGGAAAAGCTAAAAGTCGTAACGGATAGAGAGCCAACAGAAAGGGAGTGGAAAGACCTTCTCTTCGCCTTTAAAGTCGTTAAGTGGGTTAAGTCCAACTCTGTCGTCTACGCAAAGGACGGCGTTGCAGTCGGAATCGGCGTTGGGCAGACTTCAAGGGTAGACTCTGCCCGCTGTGCAGCAGAAAAGGCCAAGATGATGGGATTAGACCTACAAGGTTCTGTCTTAGCTTCCGAAGCTTTCTTCCCATTTAGGGATAGCGTTGACGAGGCAGCCAAGGTAGGTGTGACTGCAATCATCCAGCCGGGTGGTTCTATAAGGGACGGTGAAGTAATCCAAGCCGCCAACGAGCACGGAATGGCCATGGTCTTTACCGGCATCAGACACTTTAGGCACTAACCTTTCTTTAAAAAAGAAAAGGGGGAGGTTAAATCCTCCCCCTTTTAAACTCATTACTTTAGAACAACTTCTTTCCAGTAGTCCCTTATCTCCTGCTTTACGTTCTCGGGAAGGGGAACGTAACCAAGCTTCACTGCAATCGCATCTCCCTTCTTAAAGGCCCAGTCAAAGAAGTCAACAACAAGCTTGTTCCTCTCCTTCTTCTCCTTCGGCAGGAGTATCACAGTCGTAGCTGTCAGAGGCCAGCTTTCTTTTCCGGGCTGCAGTAAGAGATTGCCCTCTAAGTAGAAGTGGCTGTCTTTACTCCACTTGGCGTGAGATGCAGCAGCCTTAAAGGTCTCTTCCGTTGGCTTTACAAAGTTCCCTTCTGCAGTCTGGAGCTGGGCAGCAGAAAGACCGTTCTGGAGCTTATAAGCGTACTCAACATAGCCGAGAGCTCCCGGCGTCTGCCTTACGTAGTTCGTAACTCCAGCGTTCCCTTTAGCACCAATTCCAGTAGGCCAGTTAACAACTTTTCCGTAACCGACCTTCTCTTTCCACTCAGAACAAACTTGGCTGAGCCAGTAGGTAAAGTTCCATGTCGTTCCAGAACCTTCAGACCTGTGGACAACGGTTACCCTCTGGTGAGGTAGCTTAATACCCGGGTTATCCTTTTTTATCTCCGGATCATCCCAGTACTTAACCTTACCCATAAACAGATCGCAAGCTGCCCTGTTTGAAAGTTTAAGTTCACCATCTCCAATGCCGGGAAGGTTGTAGACAACAACTATTGAACCGATAACAGCCGGGAACTGGTAAAGTTTTCTCTTTTCAAGCTCCTTTGGGGAGAGCATCTTATCAGAACCGCCAAAATCAACGGTTCTCTCCGTAACTTGCCTGATTCCACCGCCAGAACCTATACCTTGATAGTTAACCCTAACACCCGTTTCCTTCTTATACTCCTTAGCCCAGTTAACGTAAACAGGGTATGGAAAAGTCGCTCCTGCCCCATTGATGGCAACCCTAACCTGTTTCTTAGTTTCCTGTTGAGCTTCCTCCTTCTTCTCGCCTCCAAAACAACCGAACAAAACAACTACAGCTGGAAGAGTAAGAGCTACTAACTTCTTTGCTTCAAACCTCATAGAACCTCCTCTTAAGATATTATTTAAGTTCCCTCGTCTGCAGATTCTACACTCTACCACTTGATTCTCGCTACAGCCATAAGTGTGCTTTTATCTCCAACTTCCTCTCCCTCGTCTACGATTCTCTCATGGACAAGCGAAAACTTCACGTGTTTATTGAGATGGTAGAAAACGCCGTAAATGAACTGCTCCCTTTCGTCATCCGAGACTTTATCATTTGGATCCCAATGGTCATACCTTGCAAGGACGCCTAACGGATACCCCACGACAGGTTTAAGTTTGATATCCCCATTAATGGAGTAACCCTTTTGATCTTTATCCTCTCCACTGTAGCTGTCAATGTTGTTCCAAACATACTGTCCAGCAACTAAGAAGTAAGGATTGTTATAAACGGCGTGAACTTGATAGATGTGCCTGTCGTAGTTTTCACCTTTATGGTCAAAGGAGTGGGTTGTATGGAAAGAGAAAGTAAACCCGTCAAGGAGGTTTAGAGAAAGCCTTCCTTCTAAGGACTTACCGAAGTGGTCACTATCCTCAACGTCATGATAACCTTCACCGTTGAAGATAGCTACTTCCCATGAAGCTATCCCATACTTGCCCTTAAAGTTTACTCCCAAGTCCGCAGAGTTCATAAGATGAGCTCCGCCTTTACTCTCTATAAACGTCTTTTCAACATCCCTATGGAGCCATCCATGGTGCTCTTCCCAGTCAATCCAAGGCCTATGAGCCATACCAAGCTCAACGCCTGTATAGGGAAGAACGTCATGGAAGTAAACGTAAGCGTACTTTAACCTTGCAACGTATGAACCTCCATCCACGCTATCTGTTTGCTTAACATCTAAGGTTGTTCTGAAGTAATCTCTGTCGTTAAAGTAACCACGAATTTCAAGGTAGTTCCTTGTAATTTTAAAGGCGTTTGATTCCTCCTCACCAGCCATGTTGTAATCCCAGTGGATATAGGCCTTTCCACCAATTTTTATCTTTTTGCTCTTGGAAACTACAGGCTCACCTTCAACAGCAGGAACTTCTATCTTTACAGGTTTCCTGCCAGCTCCGGGCGTAATGTAAAGTCTTCCTTCGCTATCTACGTAGAGCTCCTTCACAGGAACGCCGTTAATAAGTATTGTTACCTCCTTTGCTTCCACGTTTGAAGTACAGAAAAGTCCCCCGAGGAAAATAAACCCGAGAGACATTAGTTTCTTTCTCATACTTCTTTCCTCCCTGCGTGGGTGTGGCGTACTGGGTTTAAGTTTAGGGGAAATTTGTTAAGAAATTGTTAAGAAACACCACACCCACGAAAGGAGACTCACGAGCTACTTCCCCCTTTTTTCTGTACATACTTGATAATTAACCTTGAAATTCGGAAGTTTTTTGTTTCATTGGCCAGCTCAAGAGGAGTTTTACCTCTATTGTTCTTTATGTTCGGATCTGCCCCGTTTTCAAGCAGTACCTTTGCTACAGAGTAGGTTCCCTTTGTGGTAGCGCAGTAGTGGAGTGGGGTGTTCCCAAAGCTGTCTTTCGCATTAACTTTAGCTCCCTTCTTTATAAGGAGCTTTGCTGTTTTTACCCTGTTGTATATAGCCGCTAAGTGTAAAGGTGTATAGCCGTAGTTATCTGTTGCTTCAATATCTGCTCCCTTATCTATCAGGAGCTTTGTAACCCTGTAACTTCCCCTTATCACAGCCTGATGAAGGGGCGTTAAACCGTAGTAGTCCTTAGCCTCTATATTTGCGCCGCGCTCAATTAGGAACTTAGCAAGCTCAATGTTGTCTGAGTCGGCAGCGTAAAATAGCGGTGTCTGTCCAAATTTGTTCCTAATATCAACAGGAACACCACTATTAATGAGCTCCTTTACTTTCTCTAAGTCTCCCTTCCTTAGAGCCCTAAAGAACTCCCTCTTGGTCTTCTTGTCAACCTTTACACTCTGGACCTTTACTTCCTGACCTGCCAAAGAAACTGACGGAACGGCTAAGGATAGAAGTAGCGCCAATGAAACTGAAAGAGCTCTCCTCATCGCTTTTCCCTCTCTTAAACAGTTTGATTTAACTCCTCAAGGATTTTAAGAAGTCCATCCAAGCTCTCTGCATCAACATAGAGTTTCCTGTCGGGAGTAAACGTAGCTCCCTTCTCCTTCACAAACTCAACAAGCCTTTCCGGAGAAAGGGTCGGCTCATCACCAAAAGTAACTATTGCTTTCCCTGAAGGTGTCATGCTCACTTCTTTTATACCAATTTCCTTAGCTAGCTTTTTAACCTTCATAACCTTAAACATGTTTACAAGTGGGTCAGGTAAGTAGCCGTGAACCTTCTTAAGCTCCTTCATTATCTCTTCCGGGTCTTCGGCCTTAGAGAGCTCTCCGTAAATCCTTAACCTCTCTTTCGTATCCTCTATGTAATCCTCAGGAATGAAAGCCTCTACAGGAATGCTAATCTTGACGTCCTCTTCCTCCTTTTCTTTTGCCACTTCCTCAAAGAGCTTAAGGTATAGGTCAAGCCCTACAGTGTTTACAAAACCGCTCTGCTTTGGCCCGAGGAGCGTTCCAGCTCCCCTTATCTCAAGGTCTTTCAGCGCAAGCTGGAAGCCTCCTCCAAGGGGAGAAAGCTTCTTCATAGCCTCAAGCCTTTTAACGGCCTCAGATGTAAGCTTTGCGTTTGGAGAGGTAAGAAGGTAACAGTATCCCTTCTCTATACCTCTTCCGACTCTCCCTTTAAGTTGATAGAGCTGAGAAAGTCCAAACCTTTCTGCCCCAATGACGACAAGCGTGTTAGCCGACGGAACGTCAAGTCCAGACTCAACAATGGAAGTTGCTACAAGAACCTGAACTTTCCCCTCAAAGAAGCTGTGCATAATTCTCTCTATCTTATCAGCCTTCATCTGGCCGTGAACGATTTCAACAGAAACTTCGGGAAACATTCCCTTTACTTTTTCCTTTAAAGGTTCAAGCTCATCTATGTCGTTCTGGACAATAAAGACCTGTCCTCCCCTTTCAAGCTCCCTTTCTATGGCAGTTCTTAAGATTTTGTCTGAATACTTTGTAACGACGACTTTTGTCCCTCTCCTTCCAGCAGGAGGGGTTTCTATAAGGGAGATGTCCCTAAACCCAGAAAGGGCAGAGTAAAGGGTTCTCGGAATGGGAGTTGCTGAGAGGTAGAGGACGTCAATGTTACTCTTCATCTTTGTGAGTTTTTCCTTCGTCCTGACGCCGAACCTGTGCTCCTCGTCAATTATTAAAAGCCCTAAATCCTTAAACTCTACGTCGTCCTGAGTGAGCCTGTGGGTACCGATTATTATGTCAATTTCTCCCTTCTTAAGCCTCTCAAGAATTTCCTTTTGCTCCTTCTTCGTCTTAAAACGGGAAATCATCTCTATGTTAACGGGAAATCCCTTGAACCGCTTTTTGAAGGTTCTGTAATGCTGGTCAACCAATATTGTAGTTGGAGCAATAACTGCTACTTGTTTGCCGGCAGAAACCGCCTTCATGGCGGCCCTCATTGCAACCTCTGTCTTTCCAAAGCCAACGTCGCCACATATGAGCCTGTCCATAGGCTTTTCAGATTCCATATCCCTGTAGACTTCCCTTATGGCCTTAGCTTGGTCGGGAGTTAACTTGTAGGGGAAACGCCTCTCAAACTCTCTGATGAGGTTCTCATCCCCTATTAACTTCTCCCCTTTCGCCGTCTTCCTTTCTTTGTAGAGCTCCGCAAGTTCTTTCGCAAACTTGACTAAGGAGGCCTTTATCTTCCTCTCAAGGTTCTTCCAAGATGTACCACCAAGCCTGTCAAGCTTTGGAGATTTACCCTTGTAGCCTGTATACCTGTAGATTCTGTCAATCTGGGTAAAGGGAGCGTAGAGCCTCTCTCCTCCGGCGTATTCAATCTCAATAAAGTCGTAAGTTTTCCCGCCAAGATTCCTACTCGTAATCCCTCTGAAGATACCTATCCCGTAGTCCCGATGGACAACGAGAGTGCCGGGCTCTAAGGTGGTTATGTCGTCCTTCTGCCTTACCTCAAGAGTAAACTCAGATTCTGAGAGGAAAGCCAACTTTTCGTCAGTATCTTTAAAGCTCCCTGAGGAGATTCCTTTCTCAAAAGAGACCTTGAGTCCGAGCTTTTCGGCGACCTTTTCAGCCTCTTTCCTTAAGGTTTCGGTTGTATAGATAAAGCGCACCGAAAAGCCAAGGAGGGACTTAAAGAGCTCTTTTACGTTCTCCTCGTTTACATCGGGAAGAGGTGTAACTCCAAAGTCAATTCCATCCTTAATCGGCTTATCGTAGATTGAAAAGAGGAATTTTATTTCTATCTCACAGACAAAATCCTCAGGCCTTGAGGAAGGAATTCCTTCCCTCTTTAAAATCTCGTAGTTTTCCTTTACCTGAGAGAGAAAGGCCTCTCCAGCGGTTCTTACTTGGTCTGGCTCAACGGTAACAAAGGGGAGCTCCCCCGTGTACTCCGTTAATGGGACAAGCTCAACAACCTCCGGAAGTAACTTTTCTGCCCCACTTATCTCCCCAAGGAGAAGGTGCTTTTCAACAATTTCTGGATAAAGCTCTTCTATCTTACTTAACCTCTCCCTATCCTGAGGGAGCTCTAAGGTGGGAATAATCGCAAAACTGTCAACATCTTCCCCATTTAAGAGTATCCTCTCAACTGTATCTCCAAAGAGCTCTACAATAACCCTCTCCCCCTCTACGGTAACGAGCTCTAAGGTATCTCCTCTTATAGAGAACTCCCCTTCCTCCGGCTCGCTGTCCACTCTCATGTAGCCAGAAGAGGTAAGACGGGAGGGAAGTAAAGAGTAATCTACGTCTTCACCTTTCCTTAACTCTATAACCCTTTCAATTAGGACATCTGGAGATGGGACTTTCTGGAAGAGAGAGGCCGGCGTAACTACGATAACGTTGAAATTTTCTGTCAAAAGACGGTAGAGAGCTCTGAGACGCCTGTACTGGCTAAGTGAAAGGGGGGAAGAGACGTCAAGGGGAGGGACATCCCAGCCGGGAACGTGTAAAGCCTTTAGACCCGACCTTTTAAGATCCTCAGTTATTGCCTCCGCTAAATTCTCTGCCGGTACAACTAAGAAGAAAGTTCCAATAAGTGGAACTACTTTTTTAAGCAGCAGAGCCTTTGAGGCACCGGGAAGGCCATAGACGGCAGCTTCTTCCCGAGACTTTATTTTCCCGGAGAGGAGTCTAAATGATCGCTCGTTCATTATCCTTCTATAAGCTTTGCTTCTCTCTGCATTAGCCTGTTAAAAAGTGTATCCCAAAATATAGCCGTATTTTCTCCCTTAGCATGCTCTTTAAAGAAAGCAACCGAATCCTCAATCTCTCCCTTTAGAAGTTCAAAGAAGTCGTCGTTTAGGAGCCCTCTGTCAATCTTATCCTGATTGTAGAGGAAAAAGTCCGCAACTATCGTCCTTGCAAGCCTTTGGGCCTTATCTCCCCTTGCCATAACCCCTCCTCATCCAGAGTACTGTTTCCTTTCCCTAAAAGCAATCCATGAGATACTTAATGCTGCAATCAAAAGCATTATAGCAATAAGCAAATTAACAACAATAACTCCCATCTTTATACCTCTTAAAACCTAACAAAAAAAAGGGAAAATAGCTAAGAAAGCAACTCAACCAGCTTCGCAAGAGTCTCTCTAAGCTGGTGTCTTTCAACAACCATATCTATGAGGCCGTGCTCTAAGAGAAACTCAGCCCTCTGAAAGCCTTTAGGAAGTTTTTGACGTATTGTTTGTTCAATGACTCGGGGGCCGGCGAAACCAATCAGAGCTCCACGCTCTGCCACTATCACGTCCCCAAGGAAAGCAAAGCTAGCCGACACTCCGCCCATTGTCGGGTGAGTCAGGACGGAGATGTACGGCACCCCCCTTTCCTCAAGGCGTGCAAGGGCTGCCGAAGTTTTGGCCATCTGCATAAGGGAAACCACCCCTTCCTGCATCCTTGCCCCACCAGAGGCCGTAATGCAGATGAAGGGGAGGTGCTCTTTGGCAGCCCTTTCTATGTTTCTTGTTACCTTCTCGCCGACCACCGAGCCCATGCTTCCGCCCATAAAGCGGAAATCAAAACAGCTCACAAGAACCTCTCGGCCGTCTATCTCACCTTTCGCGTTTACGACGGCATCCTTGAGGCCCGTCTTTTCCTGTGCCTCCTTCAAGCGCTGAGTGTACGGCTTTCTATCAACGAAACCGAGTATATCCTGAGGAGAGAGCTCCGTATCAAGTTCCTCGTAGTCTCCCTTGTCAAAGAGCATGTAGAGCCTTTCTTTCGCCGGAACCGGAAAGTGATACCCACACTTTGGGCAGACCATCAAGTTACTCTCAAGCTCTCCCCTAAAAAGGAGAGCCTTACAGCTTTCACACTTAACCCATAGGCCACTTGGAACAGGGGATTGAGGCTTCTCCTTTTCAAACCTCTTCCTGAACAGCTTACCGAACATCAACTAACCTCTAAAGCAGGCAATCTGGGGCAGGATGTTAAGGAGCTCCCTAAAGGCCTCTGAGGATATCGTGTAATAAACTTTATTCCCCTTCCTCGTTTTGGCAACTATTCCCTTGTACCTCAAGGTTCTCAGGTGCTGGGAAAGGGATGACTGGGAGATACCGAGCTCCTGCTCAAGGTCAGTTACGCACATTGGCTTATCTTTGAGGGTAAACAGTATCTTTAGCCTCACTGGGGATGCAAGGGCCTTTAGGCACTCAGCACCTTCCTCAATCCTTTCATCATCAAGTATGATTTCCTCGTTCTTTTTTGCCATGTTACCTCCTTATAGATGTTTAATTTCTATTTTACAACAATTAAAATATAAGACAAGTAGAATTCTTGACTCTACTATGTTGACTCATAATATACGATTGTAAGATTATGCTTTCAAGGTTTTAAGGGAGGTAAATATGAAAATTATAAAAACCAACAGGGCTCCTGTTCCGGTCGGAGCCTACTCTCAGGGTATCTTGAGCGGCAATCTGGTTTTTGTTTCGGGACAGCTCGGTATAGACCCTCAAACGGGAAAGCTCACCGAGGGTTTTGAAAATCAGGTAAGGCAGGCTCTCAAAAACCTTGAAGCCATCCTTAACGCTGCTGGAGCGAGTAAGTGTAGCATCTTAAAAGTTACCGTTTTCCTAACGGACATAAGCAAGTTTAAAACCTTCAACTCTATCTACGAGGAGTTCCTCTCCTCCTGTCCCGTAAGGCCTGCAAGGTCTGTCGTTGAAGTATCCGCTCTACCTTTAGGTGCAGAGGTGGAGGTAGAATGCATAGCCCAGATAAGGTAGGAACTCTCTACGTCGTCGCAACCCCTATAGGGAACCTTGAGGACATTACCTTAAGAGCTTTAAAGGTCCTAAAAGAAGTAGACATAATAGCCTGTGAGGATACTCGGAGAACCCTCAAACTCCTCAACTACTATGAGATAACCGGTAAAAAGCTGATTTCCTACCACGAGCATAACGAGAGGGAACAGGCCAAAAGGATAGTAAAGGAGCTCCTGCGGGGCAAAAACGTTGCCTTAGTGTCTGATGCTGGAACGCCCTGCATCAGCGACCCCGGCTACAGGCTCGTTAATTTGGCAAGAAAAGAGTCTATAAACGTTATTCCTATCCCCGGAGCAACGGCCTTCGCTACCGCCCTTTCAGCCTCTGGACTCCCTACAGACCGTTTCCTGTTTACAGGTTTCCTACCCCGCAAAGAGAAACAGCTCAAAGAAACTTTAAAGGAGCTCCTCTCCTTACCCTTTACAGTCGTCTGCTACGAGTCTCCTCACAGGCTAAAGAAAACCCTTGAAATAATTGCTGCAGTAGAACCAGAAAGAGAAATAGGCATTTACAGAGAAATAACAAAAGTGAACGAGGAGTTTCTCTACGGGAAGGCCCAAGACCTTTTAAAGGAACTTGAAAGGAAAGACACAATCAAGGGAGAGTTCGTTTTACTGTTTCCACCAAGAAAGGAGGAAAGAAGTGAAGAAGAAAAAGACCCTGAATCTTTCTTAAAGGAACTTAAGGAGAAAGGATATACACTAAAGGAAGCAGTGAAGGAAACCTGCCAGAAGACAGGTTTCCCCAGAAACGAGGTCTACAGAATAGCGCTCAAACTATTTAGGGATTGACGGCTGCAGAGGCTTAAGCTCTCCGTCCTTGTACTCGTAAGCCTTTATAACGCAAGGACCGCCAATATACCTCTCAACGTCAACAAAGGAGGCGTATTCAACCTTAAACCACTTAACCGTTAACTCAAAGGCAACCATTGGGTCAAAATCCTTACAGCTGTAAGCGTCCAAGCTGAAGAACTTTTCTTCTGGCCACGTGTGGATAGTACAGTGGCTCTCAAGCCAGATGGAAACGCCAGAAACGCCGCTATCTTCTGTAGCCCTCCTCTTGAGGGTCTCCTCCATAAACTCCAAGGTCTTGCTCTTGACGTTCTCCTCAGAAAGCCTCTTTACGAACTGTTCAAGCTCAGACTGGGCAAAAGGAAATCTTGCCACAATGGGAGGATAAACAAGGGTCATGTCAAGCTGCCTTGCCAGCTCTTCCATGTAGTCATAGATAGGCTGTATGGCGTTAATCCTTCCAATATCTGTAACGATTGCATCCATCATTATATGCCTTCCAACGAATTCCATTGCGCCCTCCACAATTAAGGTTAGCCCGGCCGGGGCAGAAAACTATTTCTTAAGTGGAACAACGTCAACAGTAATTGTTGCCTCTATGTCCTTAAAGAGGTGAATCCTAACTTCATAACTTCCAACTTCCCTGATAGGTTTCTCAAGAATAATCTGCTTCTTCTCTACGTCCTCAAAGCCGGCCTTGTGGAGAGCCCTCTCAATCTGGGAGGTGGTAACAGAACCAAAGAGCTTACCTTCTTCACCCGCTTCGTGCTCAATAACAATCCTTGTAGTGTTGAGCTTCTCTGCAAGCTCTTTGTACCTTTCAATCTGCCTCTGCATCTTCTTCTGGAGAGCTTTAAGCTCGTTCTTTACCCTCCTGATGTTAGACTCAGTAGCTGGAAGGGCTATACCTGCAGGAATGAGGTAGTTCCTTGCATATCCGTCCTTAACCCTTACGATGTCTCCCACTTTTCCAAGGTTTTCCATATCCTTAATGAGAATTACCTCCATCTCTCTCACCTCCCTTAAGTTTTCTAAAGTCAAACCAGAAGTCAAAAATTCCGGCCAACATGGCGACAATCAGAGCTCCAATCGGAAACAGGAATATAGCAGCCAAGAGCAGGACCTTTGAAAGGAGCGATAAACGTTCAACAAAAGAGGAAAGAACAGCAAACCCCTGAACGGTAAAAATAGAAAACGTCGCTATCAGAACGTTAGCAGCAGGCTGCTTAACTTCAGGGAAGAGGTCCAAAACGGCTAAGAATCCTGAGACCAAGAAAATCGGCACTACCCAGAATCCAAATTTTAGCCTCTTAAATCCAAAATCCTCCCGCGAAAGGAGTGAAATAACGCCAGTTGAGATTGCAGCTAGTATAAACGAGGAAAAGAAGTATATTCCCCACCTTAAGTTCATAAACCCAGCAAGCTGCCTCACTTCCTCGGGTAACCCTAGTATCTGCTCCTCAAGCAGAGTAACGGAGAAAAGTAGAGCTCCCAAAATAAGCAAGAAATTTTCAAGAGAAAGTTTCCCTTTAAGGAACCTTGCCAGTATCCCTATAAGGGGAAAAGAAGAAAGGTCAAAACACACCTTCCACCCAGAAACTGGTACAGCAACTCCCAAAGCAGCGATAGACAAAATTGCAGCCGCAGCGATTCCGTACTCCCTTGCCACTACGTAGCAGAGAGCAGGAATAAAAATAGAAAACCCAAGGGCCAGAGGCACTAAGACCTCCGTACCCAGCAGGATTCCTGAACCAGCCGTAAGGGCAACGTAGATCGCCGGTAACTTCAGCTGTTTCATTCCCTTTGCCATTAGTCAATTTTCACGAAGGGCAGGAGAGCAAGGTGCCTTGCCCTTTTAACGGCCCTTGCAAGCTGTCTCTGGTGCTTGGAGCAGACACCAGAAATCCTTCTGGGGATAATCCTTCCCCTCTCAGAGATAAAAGGCTTTAGGAGCTCTACGTTCTTATAGTCAATTTTCTCTATCTTCTCAGCACAGAACTTGCAGTACTTTCTCCTTCTTATAAACCTTCTCTGTGGAAGTACGTTGCTCATTGCCACCTCCCTTAGAATTCAATGTCGTCAATGTCCTCAATGTTCTCTTCAGATTCCCTTCTCGGGTCAAGGGCCACAACCCTGTCGGCCCTTACTTCAATTCTGGAACGTCTTTCACCTTCCTCAGTTTCCCACGTGGACTGTCTTAACCTTCCCTCTACCAAAACCCTCGTTCCTTTGTTAAAGCGGCTCACAGCTCTATCAGCAGCTTCTCCCCAGAGGACAACGTCTATAAAAAGCGTATCCTCCTGCCAGTTACCGCTCCTGTCCCTGTAAGGCGTGTTAACGGCAATCCTGAACCTTGTAAATGGCGTCCCGCTCTGGGTATGCTGAAGCTGAGGATCCGCCACGAGTCTCCCTATCAGAAACACTCTGTTAAGACTTGCCATTACTCTTCTCCCTTAGACTCTTCAGCAGCAGGAGCAGTTTGCTCCTCTTTAGCAGCAAGCTTTTCTTTCAACTCCTTCACCTCAGAGGGCTTAAGTCTAAAAGTGAGAAACCTCAAAACGTCTTCATTAATTCTAAAGAAGTTTTCCATGTTCTTCACAAAGTCGTTCTTCGTTGTCCTGATGTACTCAAGGACGTAGTAACCCTTATCGTAGTCGTTGATGGGGTAAGCAAGCTGCCTTCTACCCCACCTGTCAACCTTGAGTACCTCTCCTCCGTACCTCTCAACGTAGGAGTTTACTTTCTCTATTCCCTTCTCAATCTCCTCATCAGACATCGTAGGCCTCAGTATATAAACCATCTCGTAGTAGTACTCCCTCATCTCAACCTCCGTTACACCTGTTCATGATTTTGTTGTCTATCTCCCCTGACTCAAGTACTGCCTTTAGACAGTCTGCAGCCTTACATATGGCTTTCTCAATGATATCAATCTCTTCCTTCTTAAAAGGAGAAAGCACGTAGTCAACAACCTCTTCCTTCCTTTCAGGCCTTCCGATACCAACTCTAAGGCGCGGGAAGTCCTTCGTTCCAAGAGCATGTTCAACTGAGAGAACCCCTTTATGTCCACCGCTACTCCCCTTTAGCCTCAGCCTGAGTTTTCCAAGAGGAAGGTCAAGGTCGTCGTAAACTACAAGCACCTCTTTAGGCTGTAACTTGTAGAACCTCACGAACTTACCAACGCTCTCACCGCTCCTGTTCATAAATGTAAGGGGTTTAAGGAGCAACACTTTGCCACCGTCGTCAGTTCTATACTCGGCAAAGAGACCATCAAACTTTTCCCGGGAAAAGGAGCAACCAAGCTCCTCACAGAGCTTATCAAGTACCATCCACCCTACGTTATGGCGAGTTCTCTCGTACTCCTTCCCGGGATTACCAAGCCCTACTATTAGCCTAACCATTACTCTCCAGTCGCTTCTTCAGATTCGCCTTCAGCTCCTGCCTCTTCCTCAGGCTCAGCTACAACTACAACGGTCTCTTCTGGGTGATCAACAAGTTTAGCTCCTTCAGGTATTGGAAGGTCTCCAACGTGGAGAGCATCCCCTGCACGAAGGCCTGAAATGTCAACAACAATCTTCTCAGGAATCTGACGTGGAAGTGTCTCAATCGTAACTTCACGCTTGAAGATCTCAAGCACTCCACCTTCTTCAGACACTCCAACTGGCGTTCCAACAAATTCAAGTTCTACGGTAACCTCAATTGTCTCTCCGAAGGTTACCTCTTGAAAGTCCACGTGGATGGGCACATCACCCAGCCAGTTGTACTGGATGTCCTTGAGGATACAGATCTTCTCTTCTCCCTCAACGTCCAGCTTGATGAGACCGTGGTGGTGCTTGATACGTTTTACGTCCTTTGCAGAGATAGCGATGTGCGTTGCCGGTCTTCCACCGCCGTATACAACGGCAGGCAGAAGGCCTTCCCTGCGCAACTTCCTCGCTACCCCTTTACCTGTCTTCTCCCTTCGGGTAGCCTTGAGCTCCACAATCTTCATTCCTACCTCCTGATTCTTTTTTCGCGGGAAAGCACGCAATATTTACATTCAAGGAGGGCATTTGTCAAGAGCTAAAAGTCTCCATATTTTCTAAACGGAGTCGGAAAGAAACAGAAGCCCCAAACCTGTCCTAAGGAGACAAGAAATGAGTACAACCCAAGTTAAAGGAGAAAAGAAAACGAGAAGAGGAGTCCCAAGAGAACTCATCTACGAGATGAGATACGGGAAACCCATCTACTACAGGGACTATGACAAGGTTTTAGCAGGTGAGAAGACGCTGGAGGAAGTAATGGGAAGTAGTAAGCTTCAGTGGTGGGTCATAAGCATAATGCTTAGTTTCCTTTACCAAACTTTGGACAACAGAAGGTATGCAATTGCTACCAATGAAGTCGGTTTTCAGTGGGCACCAAGAACATGGAGAAATCTTGATATAGCCATCTTTGAAAGAGAGAAAATCCTAAAAGAAGGAATAAATGAAAAGGACGCTCAAACTCCCCCAAAGGTTGTAATAGAAGTTGACACCAAAGCAGACCTAAGAAAATACGGGGACTTCATGAACTATGCAAGAGAAAAGATTCAGGACCTCCTTGACGCCGGCGTTGAGAAAGTAATCTGGTACACAACCTTTGACAAAAAGGTTATGGTAGCGGAAAAAGGAAAAAGATGGTTCATTACAGACTGGAATGAAGATGTAGAAATCATTGACGGCATAAACTTTAGCCTTGGAAAAGAGCTTAAGAAAAGCACAGGTAGAAAAGTCAACAACAGTTAAATGTATAATACAATAGTCTTTAGTCCTTGTATCTTCTCGTCGGAGGACATGTGTGTGTGGCATTGTAGGCTACATCGGTAAAGACAACGCAAAGAACATCATTCTGGATGGTCTAAAAAAGCTTGAATACAGAGGTTACGACTCTGCCGGAATTGCCATCATCGTAAACGGCAAGATCAAAACCTTCAAAAGAGAAGGAAAAATCAGAAACTTAGAGTGTGAGCTAAATAA